>NZ_SACN01000001.1:912486-1216648 GCF_004005865.1 Sphingomonas crocodyli | reverse complement strand
TGGCGAAGCCTTCGCGCGACAGTGCGCGCTCGATTTCGACCATGCTGACGCAATCGCCCGATTGCGCGAGTTGATAGGCGCGTTCGATGATGTTCATCGGCGGTGGCCTCCACGCGGGCCGGGGCCGGCGCCCGGCGTCCGTTCGCGGAAGATGATGCGCCCCTTGCTCAGATCATAAGGCGTCATTTCGACATGAACCCGATCGCCGACGACCGATCGGATGCGAAATTTGCGCATCTTCCCGGCGGTATAGGCGATGATCCGATGGTCGTTTTCCAGCATCACGCCGAAACGGCCATCGGGCAGGATTTCGTCGATCTGGCCTTCCAGGACCAGCAGTTCTTCCTTCGCCAAATCAGGCGTCCTGCAGGTTGACCGCGGAGACCTTGCCGTTGCGGCCGGTTTCGAGTTCGTACTGGACGCGCTGTTCCTTTTCGAGGGTGCGCATGCCCGCGCGCTCGACCGCGGTGATGTGGACGAATGCGTCCGCGCCGCCTTCGTCGGGCGCGATGAAGCCATAGCCCTTGTCGGCATTGAAGAATTTGACGATGCCGGTGATCATGAAGTCGTTCCTTTCGAAATAGGGATGGCGCGATCGAACCCGATCGCGCGGTAAGGCTGGAGGAAGCCGCGCCGGATCAACCGACGCTGGCGGTTTTCTCGGCTTCGCGCGCCTCGCGCAGGCGATCGGCGTAGAGCAACTGTTCGGCCAGTGCGCGCCACGCGCTTTCGGCGCGCAGATGCCGTTCGCGGACATTCTCGAGTTGGGTGCGTTCGGCCTCGCGCGCGCATTCGGCGGCGCGCGCCAGATAGAAGTCGCTCGTGCTGCTCATCGTAACCGCGCGATCAGCCGACGATCCGGGCGACGCGCGGCGTCTCTATCGGCTGGCGATGGGGAAGATGATCGATGCCCATAAGGGGCTCCCTGGCTTGCAAGCGGGAGCGCCTATGTCTCTCAGCCGTCGGTGGCTCACTGGATGGATGCCGACGATGCCGCGTCCATAGCACGTCCGATCCCAAATGCCTAATTTCCTGAGCCGGATGCGCCTTTTCCGGGCAGTAACCTCGCCACATATACGCCGTCACCCCGGGCTTGACCCGGGGGCCCGCTTTAAACCGAAGCAGGAAGAAGAAGCGGGACCCCGGATCAAGTCCGGGGTGACGCATTCTTGTTATCCGCGGGTGCCGAAGCCGATGTCGAGGAAGCTTGGCATCGGGCCGTTCCAGCCATCGTCGGGACCATCATCGGCGAATTCGTCGCGGCGGCCACGGCCGCGGCGATCGTCGTCGCGGCGCGGGCGGCGATCTTCGCGCGGCGCCTGTGCTTCGCGGGGAGGACGCGGTTCGCGCGGAGCCTGGGGCGCTTCGGCCTTCTTCTCCTCGCGCTTGTCTTCACGCTTATCGTCACGGGCACCACCGCGCGGCTTGCGGCCGCGGCCACGCGGCGCTTCGGCCGCCGGCTCCTCGTGCGTGTCGGCCGGCGCGCGCCCGATCCGCTCGATCGCCCCACCGGTCAGCTTCTCGATCGCCTCGATCGCCTCGGCGTCATCCGGGGTGACGAGCGTAAACGCCTTGCCCGTCGCGCCGCCGCGACCGGTACGGCCGATGCGGTGGACATAATCGTCCGGATGCCACGGCACGTCGAAGTTGAAGACGTGGCTGACGCCCTTGATGTCCAGACCGCGCGCCGCGACATCGGACGCGACGAGGATATTGATCTCGCCCGCCTTGAACCGTTCGAGTTCACGCAGACGTTCGGGCTGCTCCATGTCGCCGTGGATCTGCCCCGCCTTGAAGCCGTGGCGAGCCAGGCTCTGCGCCAGTTCGCGCACCGTCGTCTTGCGGTTCGAAAAGATGATCGCGGTGTTCACGTCATCCGCGTTGAGCAGACCGCGCAGCGTCTCGCGCTTGCCCCGGCTCGACGTTTCGACCAGCCGCTGCTCGATCGCGAGATTCTTCGACGCGGGGCGCGAAACCTCGATCTGCTTGGGGTTGGTCAGGAATTTGTCGGCCAGCTTCTTGATCGGCGCGGGCATCGTCGCGGAGAAGAGAAGCGTCTGCCGCTGCGCGGGCAGCTTGGTGCAGATTTCCTCGATGTCCGGGATGAAGCCCATGTCGAGCATGCGATCGGCTTCGTCGATCACCAGCAGCGAACAGCCGTTGAGCATGATCTTGCCGCGGCCGAACAGGTCCATCAGGCGGCCCGGCGTCGCGATCAGCACGTCGACGCCCTTTTCAAGCGCGGCGACCTGATCGCTCATGTTCACGCCGCCGATCAGCAGCGCCATGTTGAGCTTGTGATACTTGCCGTATTTCTCGAAATTCTCGGCAACCTGCGCGGCGAGTTCGCGCGTCGGCTCGAGGATCAGCGATCGCGGCATGCGCGCGCGGGTGCGGCCGTGCGCCAGGATGTCGATCATCGGCAGGACGAAACTGGCGGTCTTGCCGGTGCCCGTCTGGGCGATCCCGATCAGATCCTTCATCATCAGGACGGGCGGGATCGCCTGCGCCTGAATCGGGGTCGGCTCGGTATAGCCAGACTCCTCGACGGCGCGGAGAAGTTCGTCGGAAAGGCCGAGATCGGCGAAGGACATTCAGGGTTCCGGAAATAGGCGGTACGGCGCACCGCATCAAAGCGCCGCTGCGCTTGGGCGCGAAGGCCCGATTTGTCAAGGCTTACAGGGCTGTTCGGCGGCCATTTTACGCGGTGTCCGACAGGCGGTCAGCACGGAATTTGCCGCGGTGGGATGAACCCGCCCCCTATCCACATTATATTTCCATTCGAAGGCGGACGCAGTAGGAGCGCCGCAGACACGCGCCCGCCGCACGCAAGATTGTATCAAGGACCGTTCCATGCCGCATTATCGTTCCCGCACCAGCACCCACGGCCGCAACATGGCCGGCGCGCGCGGGCTGTGGCGCGCCACCGGCATGAAGGACGAGGATTTCGGCAAGCCGATCATCGCGGTCGTCAATTCGTTCACGCAATTCGTGCCCGGCCACGTCCACCTGAAGGATCTGGGCCAGCTTGTCGCGCGCGAGATCGAGGCGGCGGGCGGCGTCGCCAAGGAGTTCAACACGATCGCGGTCGATGACGGGATCGCGATGGGGCATGACGGCATGCTCTATTCGCTGCCCAGCCGCGATCTGATCGCCGACAGCGTCGAATATATGGTCAACGCGCACACCGCCGACGCGATGGTGTGCATCTCCAACTGCGACAAGATCACGCCGGGCATGCTGATGGCGGCGATGCGGCTCAACATCCCCGCCATCTTCGTGTCGGGCGGGCCGATGGAGGCCGGCAAGGCCGACATTCATGGCCAGACGATCGCGCTCGATCTGGTCGACGCGATGGTCGCCGCCGCCGACGAAAGCTATACCGACGAAGAGGTGAAGGTCATCGAACGATCGGCCTGCCCCACCTGCGGCAGCTGTTCGGGCATGTTCACCGCCAATTCGATGAACTGCCTCACCGAAGCGCTGGGCCTCTCGCTGCCCGGCAACGGTTCGGTCCTCGCCACCCATGCCGATCGCGAGAAGCTGTTCCGCGAGGCAGGGCACACGATCGTCGATCTCGCGCGCCGCTGGTATGAGCAGGAGGACGCCTCCGCCCTGCCCCGCAGCATCGCCAGCTTCGCCGCGTTCGAAAATGCGATGAGCCTCGACATCGCGATGGGCGGATCGACCAACACGGTCCTCCACCTGCTCGCCGCCGCTTATGAAGGCGAAGTCGCCTTCACGATGGCCGATATCGACCGGCTGTCGCGCCGTGTGCCGTGCCTGTGCAAGGTCGCGCCCGCCAAGCAGGACGTCCATATGGAAGACGTCCACCGCGCCGGCGGCATCATGGCGATCCTGGGCCAGCTGGAGCGCGCCGGCCTGCTCGACACCAGCCTGCCCACCGTCCACGCGCCGACGATGGCCGACGCCATCAACCGCTGGGACATCAGCCGCACCAACAGCGAGAGCGTGCAGGAATTCTACAAGGCCGCGCCGGGCGGCGTGCGCACCACGGTGGCGTTCAGCACCAGCAACCGCTGGAAGGAGCTCGACACCGATCGCGAGACGGGCGTGATCCGCAGCGCCGAGCACCCCTTCTCGAAGGATGGCGGCCTCGCCGTCCTGTTCGGCAACCTCGCCCCCGAAGGCTGCATCGTGAAGACCGCGGGCGTCGATGAGAGCATCCTGAAGTTCAACGGCACCGCGCGCGTCTACGAAAGCCAGGACGCATCGGTCGCGGGCATCCTGGGCAACGAAGTGAAGGCCGGCGACGTGGTGGTGATCCGCTACGAAGGGCCGAAGGGCGGGCCGGGCATGCAGGAAATGCTCTATCCGACCAGCTATCTGAAGTCGAAGGGCCTCGGCAAAGCCTGCGCGCTGATCACCGACGGACGCTTTTCGGGCGGCACGTCCGGCCTGTCGATCGGCCATGTCTCGCCCGAGGCGGCCGAAGGCGGGCTGATCGCTCTGGTCGAAACCGGCGATCCGATCGTGATCGACATCCCGAACCGCGTCATCAAGCTCGACGTCGACGACGCGGTGCTCGCCGCCCGGCACGCCGACATGGAAGCGCGCGGCAAGAAGGCGTGGAAGCCGTTCGGCCGCAAGCGCAACGTCTCGCCGGCGCTGCGGGCCTATGCCGCGCTCACCACCAACGCCGCCAAGGGCGCGGTGCGCGACGTGAGCCAGGTCGAAAAGGACTGACCTTATCGGGCGTCGTCGCTCAGACGGCGACGCCCAGCAGGCTCGGCGGGGCGAGGTTCACCTCGTTCTGGACGATCTCGACGATATCGTCGATCCGCGTCTCGCAGCCCGGAAACTGGCCGAGATAGTGGATCGTCCAGTTGCAGCCGGTCGCACTCTCGCTCGCGGTCGGCTTTGGCATGGGAATGATGATCTTGCGGTCGCTCGCCGCCTGCACCGCCTCATCCGCATCGACGCGGGCCTGCACCATCGCCTGAATCTCGGCACCCGAAGCCAGATCACGCATGGCAATCTCCTACCACCAACACGCCCCCGGTGTGCGGGAAACGGCGGAATGGCGGCTCCGTTCCGGCGGGGCGATCAATCCGCGCTGACGTAGATCCACGCGGTCGTCGCGCCAGTGTCGGTTTCGATCGATGCGACGACGCGGGCATAGCCATCGCCTTCGAAATCATCGAGCCGCGCCCAGTGTGCGGGAAGGTCTGCGGAGTCGAGCAGGTGGACGGGCACAGCATCCCCGGCGGGATCGAGGATCAGCGCGGGATAGCCGAAATCGGCGCCCCAGCCCTTTTGCACCAGCCGCCCACGCACGATCCCCCCGCGCCAGGTTCCACGCAGATCGGCGAGTTCGTGATGATTGGCGCGGCCCGGCGCCAGCGTGCCGTACACGGCGAGGCGGCAGTCGACGTCCGCGATCAATCCTTGGGCACCAGCTTGCGGAAGCGATCGATCTCGCACTGCGCGCCCGAACGGGTGCGGATGACGTCGCGATCCGAACAGATGCGGCCGTCGTGGGTCGGCTTCATGTAGAAGCCCGAATAATAATCGAGCGCGGGGCAATTGGAGGAGAAGCGCGCGCGCAGCCGATCGCCGCTTTTGGTGACGAGGTCGATCGCGTCGTCCGTCACCACCGCGGCGCCCGCGATCTGCGACAGGGCGACGCATTTCGGCCCCTTCTTCTCTTTCCACTTGAGCGGCTTCTGCGCGGTGGCGCGGCGTTTGATGATCAGGGTCTGCTGGATCGTGACCTGCGCGAATTCCTGTTGCGCAGGCGTCGGCGAGACCGGCGCCATCACGGCGCCCGCCAACGCAACCAACCCTGTCGTCCCCGCGATTCGCAAACGTGCCAGCCTTTTACCCCGCCGCTATGTCCCTTCGGCAGCTTGGTTGAACGCTGGATTAACTGGCAAAAAAGCGGAAAGCTGCATAAAGTTTTGCACATGCCCGAAATCTGTGGACCGACGCCCGCATTGCTCGCCCGGCTGGCCGACATATTGGGGCCGCAAGGCTTCACCGCGGACCCTGCCGATATCGATCCCTGGCTGAGCGACTGGCGCGGCCGGTATCGCGGGGCGAGCGCCGCCTTGCTCTCTCCCGCCAATGCCGAACAGGTTGCGGCGATCGTGAAACTCGCGGCCGAGGCGCGCGTGCCGCTGGTGCCGCAGGGGGGCAATACCGGCACCGTGGCGGGCGCGACCCCGCCGGTGGACGGATCGGCGCTGCTCGTCTCCACCCGCCGGATGAACCGCATCCGCGCGATTTCGGCCGAGGATAATGCCGTGATCGCCGAAGCGGGTGTGATCCTGTCCAACCTGCACGACGCCGCCACCGCGATCGGCCGCCGTTTCCCGTTGTCGCTCGCGGCCAAGGGATCGGCGACGATCGGTGGCCTGGTGTCGACCAATGCGGGCGGCACGCAGGTTCTGCGCTTCGGCACGATGCGCAACCTGCTGCTGGGGATCGAGGCGGTGTTGCCCGACGGATCGATCTTCCACGGGCTGGAAACACTGAGGAAGGACAATCGCGGTTACGATCTGCGCCAATTGCTCGCGGGCGCCGAAGGGACGCTGGGCATCGTCACCGCCGCCAGCCTGCGCCTCGTGCCCCAGCCTGCCGCGCGGGCGGTCGGCTGGGTCGGCCTGCCCGATCCGCAGGCCGCGCTCACCCTGCTGCGCCGGCTGGAGGAGGCGACGGGTGAGGCGGTCGAAAGCTTCGAACTGGTCCCCGCCCGCGCGCTCGATCTCGTCCTCGCCAACATTCCGGGCACCCGCGCGCCGCTCACCGGTCCGCACGCCTGGAATGCCCTGATCGAGGTGACGGGGGCCGAAGGCGGCGCCGATCCCGCCGCTCTGCTCGAATCCGCGCTTGCCGCCGCGATCGAGGCCGAGCTGGTCGAGGATGCGACGATCGCCGCCAGCGAGGCGCAGGCCGAGGCGCTGTGGGCGCTTCGCGAATCGATTTCGGAGGCCGAGCGGATCGACGGGGCTTCGGCCAAGCACGACATCGCCGTGCCCGTCACCGCGATGCCCGCTTTCCTGATCGAGGAGGAGGCCGCGGTCGAGGCCGCCTTCCCCGGATGCCGCATCATCGCCTTCGGCCATCTGGGCGACGGCAATATCCACTTCAACATCCTGCCGCCCCACGGCGTGGATCGGGGGGCGTGGATGGCCGAAAAAGGCCCCGAAGTCAGCGCCTTCGTCCATGATCGCGTCGCGGCGCGCGGCGGCACCCTTTCCGCCGAACATGGCATCGGGCAGGCCAAGCTGGCCGAGTTCGTCCGCCTCGCCGATCCGGTGCGGCTGGCAACGATGACCGCGATCAAGCAGGCGATCGATCCTTTGGGGCTGATGAACCCCGGCAAGCTCCTTCCGCTTGCGTCGCGCGCGCCCACGCCATAGAGCCTCGGCCCATCGTGGGGGCGGTGTGTCGGCTCCACCAGACGTCTTCAGGAGTGTATCACATCATGGCGAGCGCACCCGCCCAGGGCCTTCCGCTGTTCTACAAGGATCTTCAGCCGCTCTCGAGCCTGGATCATGCCGATTGGAAGGCGCGCAACATCGGTTCGGCGAGCTTCTTCGCGCAGGCGCATGCCGTGCCGCTGACGGTCGAGGAATTCATCTCGGCGCAGCGTTTCCACCCGATCGTCTTTTCGGCCGGCGACAATCCCGTGCCGCTCGCGCTCATGGGCCTGAACGAGGGCGTCAACGTCTTCGTCGATGAAAATGGCCAGCCGAACCGCGAGATGTACATCCCGGCTTACGTCCGCCGCTATCCGTTCCTGCTGGCGCGCCTGCGCCCCGATTCGGACGAGCTGTCGCTCTGCTTCGATCCTTCGTCGGGCGTGCTCGGCGCGTTCGATGAAGGCGATCCGATCTTCGTCGATGGCCAGCCCAGCGACGTGATCAAGGGCACGCTGGAATTCTGCGAAAAGTTCGAACAGGCGGGCGCCCAGTCGGGTTTCTTCATGAACGAGCTGATCAACAACAAGCTGCTGATCGATGGCGAAGCGACGATCCAGCTGCCCGATGGCAGCGCGCCCTTCGTCTATCGCGGTTTCCAGATCGTGTCGGAAGAGCGCGTGCTCGAACTGCGCGGCGATGTGGTGCGCAAGCTGGTGCAGACCGGCGTGATGCCGCTGATCTACGCCCACCTCTTCTCGCTGCAGCTGATGCAGGTGCTGTTCGGCCTGCAGCAGGAACAGGGCAAGGTTCCGCAGCCCGAACTCGTCCTGCCGTCCTAATCCAAACGCCTTGAAGTCACCCCGGCGACAGCGCCGGGGTGACGATCGCGCCGCGCCCCCGCATCGTCGCTACCGCAGCGAAACGACCGGGCTGAGTCGCCGCCGTCACTGACATCGATATCAGCATGAAGCGCCGATATTTTTCGGGGCTCGTTTCGCTGCGCCAATTAACCATCTGAATCGATGATCATTTTTCCGCGCTCTAGGGAAATTTCCCTACACGCGAGAATGCCTTGAAAAGGCAATATACCCTTCCTATCTTGTTGTTGTGCGGTGCCGTGCCCCCCTTTCGCGGCGGCGCACTGCGCATCCTCCTTGGATGCGCTCCTCCCTGAACCTTGGCCACCTCGCGCTTGCGCGAGGTGGTTTTTTCTTGTCCAACGCAGATCGAATGCTGCGGGGCGGGCGCTGCTTCAAAACACGGTGATCCAAATCACTCCATGTAAACTAATGTGCATTAGTTTACATTGATGGTCCTGTTTCGAGGGAGCGAATGCTCAAAGACCTGCGCATCCTGATCGTCGAGGATCAGCCTATCATCGCCTTCGCCGTGCAGGAGATGCTGCACGAATTGCGCGCCGAAATCGTGGGGCCGGTGAAGACGCTGGCCGAGGCGATAGATCTCGTTTCCACCCAGCATTTCGATGCGGCGCTGATCGACGTGTGGCTGAAGGGCGAAGCATCCTTCCCGATCGGCAATCTCTTGGCCAGCAAGGGCATACCCTTCATGGTGATGAGCGGGCTGGCCAATGAAGGCGAACCGCAAAGCTTCCAGGACGCGCCCCGCCTGTTGAAGCCGTTCACGCTCGACGAACTGAAGGCCGGCTTCGCCAATAGCGGCCTGTTTCGCGGCCGATAAGGGCAGCTATTCCGCCGCCATCGGCAAGGCGGCGTCGCGCAGGCGATCCGCCAGCCGCGCGGTGATCTCGCCAAACAGGGCGCGGCATTCGGCCAGCCCCTGCGGAATGATCGCGCCCGCCCCGTCGAGGTAGAGCGTGCGGTCGAACTCGATCTGGATCGCGTGGATGCCGCCGCGCGGATTGGCATGGCGGCGCAGCGCATGGCCGCCCGCATAAGGCGCGTTGCGGATCGCGGGCAGGCCGGTCTCCGCAACCGTCTCCATCACCAGATCGATCAGGCCGATATCGGCAGCACTCCCGTGCAAATCGCCCACCACGATCCGCGCAGGCGTGCGCCCATAGCTGGGGGGGAGCGCGGGCATCGAATGGCAATCGAGCAGCAGCGCCGCGCCATATTGCGTCCGCGCCGCGCCCAGCGCCTCGGCGATCGCGCGATGATAGGGCATGTGGATCGTCGCGATCCGGCCCAGCGCCTCGTCGGCCGGCAGGCGCCCCCGCCACAATTCGCCAACATGCGGCAGGCGGCGCGGAAACAGGCCCAGCCCGGCGCGCAGCTTGGGGGTCGGCGGCAGCGGATCGATCGCGATCGGGCCGAGGATCATTTCCGGATCGATCTCGCGCGGATCGCGGTTCAGATCGAGCATCGCCCGCGCCAGCCGCGCGACGATCAGGGTCGCGCCGGTGCCGCGCGCGCCGTCCGCAATTTTGTCGGCCAGCCGATCCTCAAGCCCTGCGAGCGTATCCTCGCTCACCCGCGCGGTGGCGAGCAGGGTCTGCGGATAGACGCGCCCCGCGTGCGGCACCGCGACGACCACGGGGTGCCCCCCCGGCGATCCCGCCTCGATCGTGAACGGCACGTCCATGCCCTGATTGCGACTCCACTGTTACAAACGTCTGCGTGCATCTTTTGCGGCGTGCGATGGATTTTGTTAAGAGCTTGCAGCATAAGCGCGTTGGCGGCGTTATTGACGCAGGCTTCAGGCGGACTGGCATGACGATCCGAATTCTTTTGGCCGAGGACGACGATTCGATGCGCGAATATCTTTCGCGCGCGCTCGAAAAGACCGGCTACAGCGTAACGACCGTCGATCGCGGCACCGCCGCGCTGCCGCTGCTTGAGAATCAGCGCTTCGATCTGCTGCTGACCGACATCGTGATGCCCGAAATGGACGGCATCGAACTGGCCCAGCGCGCGAGCGTGCTGGCGCCCGACATGCGCGTCATGTTCATCACCGGCTTCGCCGCGGTCGCGCTCAAGAACGGCCAGACCCCGCCCGATGCCAAGGTTTTGTCGAAGCCGTTCCACCTGCGCGACCTGGTTCTCGAGGTCGATCGCATGTTCCAGGTAGGCACCGCCGCCGACCTCTGAAATTATGTTACGTTCGGTCTTGCGCGGGGCGGATCACCCCGCTAGAGACGCCGGCGTTGGGCGTGTAGCTCAGTGGTAGAGCACTGTGTTGACATCGCAGGGGTCGCAAGTTCAATCCTTGCCACGCCCACCATTAAAAGCCCGCCAGGTCAGCGACTTGGCGGGCTTTTTTGCGTCTTGCGATAGCGCCTGCTTACGGCCGCAGCGACGCGCCGCCGTCCACGGCCATCACCTGCCCGTTGATCCATTCGCCATCCTTGGAGAACAGCATCGCCACCATTGCGGCGATGTCCTCCACGCGGCCCAGGCGGGGGGATCGGTGGGCGGCGAGCATGGCGGCTTGGTTTTCGGCGGGCATGTGGGCGAGGTGATAATCGGTCATCACCATGCCGGGGCAGATCGCGTTGGCGCGCACCCCGTCCTTGCCCCAGCGGCTCGCGATATGGCGGACGAGCGCGTTCACGCCCGACTTGGTCATCGCATAGGCCACGCGCTGCGGCTCGCCCATGTGGCCGGCCGAGGAGGAGGTGACGACATAGGCGCCCTTGTTCGCGATCAGGTGCGGCAAAGCGTGGCGCGCGCACAGCAAAGCGCCGCGCAGGTTCACCGCGATCGTCCGGTCGAAAATGTCGAGCGGGATGTCGAGCGCATTCGTGTCGCTGAGGATCGCCTTCATGTCGGCGGCATTGGCGTGCATGAAATCGAGCCGGCCGAATGCTTTCACCGTGGCATCTACGAGGCCGGCGATCGAGGCGTCGTCGGATGCGTCATAAGCCATCGACGCCGCCCGCCCGCCGGCCGCGACGATCGCATCGGCGGTGGCGCGCGCCGAATCCGCGTTGATGTCGCCGATCATCACCGCCGCCCCCTCTTCGGCCAGCCGCAACGCGGTCGCCCCGCCGATCCCGCCGCCGCCGGCCACGATCGCCACCTTGCCTTCCAGTCTGCGCATCCTGCTTATCCTTTTCGTGTGATCAGCCGCGCCGGGATCGGCTGGTGGCCGAGACTCCCCGGCAGCGGCGGATAGGTTTCTCCTGGGACGGTTTCGAGCCGGTCCAGCCGGTCGAGCAATGTCTCGACCGCGATCTGCGCCTCCATCCGCGCGAGGCCCGCGCCGGGGCAGACATGCGATCCCGCGCCGAAGGCCAGATGCTTGCGCGGCTCGCGCCGGTCGAGGCGGAAGGCCCCGCCTTCGTCGATCAGCCGCTCGTCATGATTGGCCGAACCGATCCCCATTTCGACCCACTCGCCCTTCCCCATCGCGACCCCGCCGAAGACGGTGTCGCGGGTGCATTGGCGCGTGGTGCGCTGAACCGGCGAATCGCGGCGCAGCGATTCCTCGACGAAGTTGGCGACGAGCGACCGATCGGCCGCGAGCGCCGCCCAGATGTCCGCATCCTGCACCAGCCGGTTGACGAGGTGCGCGAGCAGCGACCGGGTGGTGTGCACCCCCGCCTGGATCATGAAGTGCAGCTGGGTGACGATCTCCGCATCGCTCAGCGGCTCACCCTCGATCACCGCGTCGAGCAGCAGCGCCATCAGGTCGTTCGACGGCCGATCCAGCGCGCGTTGATGCGCGAGATAGGCGGAGAAGAAAACGTGGCTCGACGGCCCCTCCGGCGGCACGCCCGGCGTCACCGGGCGCTGCATCAGCGTGCCGTCTTCGGACCAGCGCATGAATTCGCCCGCCGCCGCATCGTCGAGATCCATGATCCGCGACATCGCGAAGGCCGGGATCGCCATCGCATAATCGTCGTGCAGATTGGCCACGGGCTTTGCGAGCATCGCATCGACCAGCCGGTCGCATTCCTCGCGCAATTTGGGTTCGACTGCCTTCAGCCGCGCGGAGGACATCGATGCGGTGATCAGCCGGCGGATCGCCTTGTGGCGTGGCTCCTCGATCTCGCTCAGATAATGCTGTTCGGCCGGGATCGCGTCGACGCCCGCGGGAATGCCGGTGATCGGGCCGAGATCGGCACGGAACGTATCGACGTCGGTCAGCGCGGCGCTGACATCTTCATAGCGCGACAGATACCAGGCGCCCTTGGGCGTGCGGTAGATCGGCTGCTCGGCCCGGATCCGCGCGAGAATATCGAACGGCACACCTTCGGATACGAAGCGCGGATCGTGCGGATCGAAATCGGCCATCGCGGCATCCCCTCAGCCTGTTGATGCTGAGCTATGGCGCGGCCGGCGGCGGCGGGAGTGCGAAGTCGGGCTTTCCGGGGTGACGGATGCTTCAGGCGGCGATTGCTATTGAGAAAAGCGCAGCAGCCGTTCAAGCGCGCGCAACTTCACCGCAAAATCTTTGCGGGCACTCGCTCGATTACGAGAGCTGCAGACGGTCGAGGTAAAGAGGAGTTGGCCGAGTTGATCTAACTCGTCGGCCTCGTAGGCACGCAACGTAGCCCGTTCATCCGCCGAAAATTTTGACAACGCCGCCTCGAGGCGAAAAACCTGCTCCTCAGGAAGCTCCCCACATATCTGGGCGTAGTGCCTAGCGGAAATTACCTGCTGCGCGGCTTCGATCGACGATGACGACTTTGCGTACACTGCGCTCCCTAGAATAAGCGCCCACCACATAGTGGCGAAGGTCCGCACTAACATCAGCCGAAACGCCCCGGCACGTAGCGTTCGGGATCGAGCCCCGCCGGTACCGCCCGCCCCAGCAGCAGCGCCGCCGCCAGCGCCGCGGCGGCGGGCGCGGTCTGGATGCCGAAGCCGCCCTGCCCCGCGCACCAGAAGAAGCCGGGTGCCTTCGCGTCGAAGCCATAAACCGGCGCGCGATCGGGGGAGAAGCTGCGCAGGCCCGCCCAAGCATGTTCGCGCTTCAGGATGCGCCAGTCGACCGCATGCTCCATCCGGTCGATCGCGATCGCGACGTCGAGTTCTTCCGGCGCCGCATCGCACGGATCGCACGCCGTCTCGTCATGCGGGGAGAGCCAGAGCTTGCCGGCCTCGGGCTTGAAGTAGAACAATTCCTCCGCATCCATGACCAGCGGCAGATCGGCAGGCGCAGGCGGATCGACCGCAAGCTGGATCACGGTGCGGCGATAGGGCTGGATGCCGATCGGGGCGACGCCCGCCAGCCGCGCGACGTCATCGGCCCAGGCGCCCGCCGCGTTGACGAGGATGTCGGCGGCGAAGCGCCCGGCGGTCGTCTCCACCACCCAGCCGCCGCCTTCGCGCGCCGCGCCCAGCAGCCGCGCCGAGCGCACGATCTCCACCCCGGCCCGCCGCGCCTTGCCCAGACAGTCGGCATGGAGCGCGGCGACGTCGATGTCGGCGCAGCTTGGCTCGTAAAGGCCGGTGTCGCGCTCCGCCCGCACGCCGGGCACCCAGCGTTCGATACCGGCGCGGTCGAGCGGCTCCAGCACCACGCCCGTTCCCGCAAACTCCGCCGCCAGCCTGTCCAGCGCCGCGCGCCCTTCGGCGGTGCCCGCGACATGCAGGCAACCGCGCGGTTTCAGGAAGCCGCCATCCTGCAACGGGGTGAGCGACGCGCTGGTCAGCGGCTGCACCGCCGGCCCGCCATAGGTTTCGGACCAGAAGGCGGCCGATCGCCCGGTGCTGTGATAGCCCGGCTGATCCTCCCCCTCGATCAGGATGATGCGGGCGGCGTTCCCGATCGCCGCCGCCAGACTGGCGCCCGCGATTCCGGCACCCACGATCAGGATTTCGGCACGGCTTAGACTAAGGTCCATAAGGCCCGCTTACGGTTTGGTAACCGCCTCCGTCTAGTTCTCCTTAACCATGATTACCGATGCATCCGATATTTTCGCGGCCGTCTTGTCGGTCCTGCTGCTGATGGCGGCGTGGACCGATCTGCGCAGCCGGATCATCAGCAACGAGCTGAACGCCGTGATCGCATTGCTTGCGATCGTGTGGTGGTTCGTCGGCGGCTATCCGCTGTGGCCCGATATCGGGCTGCGCGTGATCCTGGCCTTCGGTCTGTTTGCGGTGTTCGCAACGCTGTTCGCGCTGCGCATCATGGGCGGCGGCGATGTGAAGATGATGGGCGCCTTCGCGCTCTGGCTGCCGATGCCGCTGGTCCTGCCGATGCTGTTCGTGACCGCGATCGCCGGCGGCCTGATCGCCGGCTTCCTGGCCATCCGTGCCCGTTTCCGCCCGAACGAAGCCCCGCCCGAGGTGCCTTATGGCATCGCGATCGCGCTGGGCGGCTTCTGGGTCATGGCAAACGGGTTGTTAACCATCCGCGCTGCATAAAGACGACATCGAGCGAACGTTTGCGCTCAAGGACGAGGCTTTCCGACGATGGACGCTAGGAAATTGCTGTTGCTGATCGTGGCGCTGTTGATGGCGGGTGTATCCGCCTTCTTCGCACGCGGCATGTTCGGGGGCGAACCCGAAGCGGTTGCCGCGCCTGCGGCCGTCGCCGCCGCGCCCGTGCCGTCCGGCCCCGAAGTGCTGGTCGCATCGCGCGCTTTGCCGGTCGGCACGATCATCGGCCCGGAAAGCGTCCGGTATCAGCGTTGGCCCGCCGATCTGGTCGACGCGAAGAATTATTATGTGAAGGGTGAATCCGACATCGCCTCGCTGACGGGCACGGTCGTTCGCGTCCCCGTGACCGCCGGTCAGCCGGTGACGCAGGGTTCGCTGGTGAAGCCGGGCGATCGTGGCTTCCTCGCCGCCGCACTGGGGCCGGGCATGCGCGCCGTGACGGTCGCCGTGTCGGCGCAGTCGAGCGTCGCGGGCTTCGTGTTTCCGGGCGACCGGGTCGATCTGCTGCTGGCGCAGGAAGTGCCCGGCGGCGGCGATGGCCCGCCGCTGAAGGCGGCCGAGACGATCATCCGCAACATCCGCGTCCTCGCCACCGATCAAAAGACCGACAAGACCGTCGACGAGGCCGGCAAGACCGTCGTCGCGCAATATTCGAACGTCACGCTGGAGGCGACGCCGAAAATCGCCGAGAAGATCGCCGTCGCGCAGACGATGGGGCAGCTGTCGCTGTCGCTCCGTTCGATCGCCGACGACAAGGCGCAGCTTGAGGATGCGATCGCCAACGGCCAGGTTTCGGCCCCCGCCGACGCCCGCGCCGAACGCCAGCTGATGCTCCAGCTTTCGTCGACCCCGATCGATACCAACCCGACCTACACCGTCGGCGCCGATGTCTCGCGCTTCCAGCGCAGCTCGGTGCCCGCGAAGGTCGCCGGCGGCACGCCGCTGGCCACCCCGATGGGTGGTGGCGCGCCCAAGCCGATCGTCACCATCCGCCGCGGCTCGGCCACGGCGGCGGGAGAGAATTGAGATGCGTATGCGTAACACCGCCCCTCTGATCACCGGAGCGATCCTGCTGGGTCTCGCCCTCGCGCCCACCAACGGCGCGTCGGCCGCGACCCCGTCGAGCGGCGTCACCCGTCACGCGCTGACGGCCAAGCCGACCGACGTGATGACGCTGTCGATCGGCCAGGGCCAGCTTGTGCAGCTGCCCGCGGCGATGAGCGACCTGTTCGTCGCCGATCCCGCCGTCGCCGATGTGCAGGCGCGCTCGCGTAGCCAGCTCTACGTCTTCGGCAAGGGCGGCGGTTCGACGGTGGTCTATGCGACCGACGCGACCGGCAAGGTCGTCTGGTCGTCCACGGTGCGCGTCGACAAGAATATCACCAACGTCGAAACGATGCTCAAGCTCGCCATGCCCGATGCGGACATCAAGGCGACGACGATGAACGGCATCGTCCTGCTCACCGGCACGGTCGCAGCCCCGGCGGATGTCGAGGAAGCGCAGAAGCTGGTCGAAAAGTTCGTCGGCGCCGGCAAGGACGGCGACGGCGTTCAGGTCGTCAACCGGATCAAGTCGGCCACGCCGCTGCAGGTTCAGCTGCGCGTGAAGATCGCGGAGGTGAACCGCGCCTTCGCCAAGTCGGTGGGCGTCAACCTGCTGAGCCAGGACACGTCGGGCGGTTTCCTGTTCGGCGTGGGCCGCGGCGATGCGGGCACGATCACCACGACGACCGATCCCGTCACCGGCCTGCCCAACGGCACCGAATATAAGTTCAACAATGCGGTGGGCGCGACCACGCTGGGCTTCGCCAAGCATATGCTGGGCATGGACCTGCTCGCCACGCTCGACCTTGCCGAAACCGACGGCCAGCTCACCACGCTTGCCGAGCCGAACCTGACCGCAATGTCGGGCGAGACTGCCAGCTTCCTGGCCGGCGGCGAAATCCCGATCCCGCTGTCGCAGGGTCTGGGCGCCGTTTCGGTCGAGTTCAAGCAGTACGGCGTCAGCCTGTCCTTCACCCCGACGGTGCTGTCGGGCGGCCGCATCTCGCTGCGCGTCCGTCCCGAAGTGTCGCAGCTGTCGTCGGCCGGTGCTGTGAAGGTCGGCTCGATAGAAATCCCCGGCATCACCACGCGTCGTATGGAAACGACGGTCGAGCTCGGTTCGGGCCAGGCCTTCGTGATCGGCGGCCTGCTGTCGAACACGTCGAACAACACGATCGACAAGGCGCCGTTCCTGGGCGACCTGCCGATCCTGGGCAATCTGTTCCGTTCCACCGGCTTCAAGCGCAACGAGACCGAATTGATGGTCGTCGTCACACCCTATCTGGTGCGCCCGGTCTCCGCTTCGCAGATCGCGCTGCCGACCGATGGGATGCGCGCGCCGACCGATGGCGAAGCGATCATCGCCGGCCAGATCTTCAGCGGCAAGCCGGGCGCCAAGCCCGCCGTGCCGCAGGCCGCGCCCGCCCGCACCATCCCCGCTCCGCAGGGTCCGGTGTCGAAGGCCGCGCCCAAGTCCACCACCCAGACCGCATCGATCCCCGATGCGGGCTTCTCGATCTACTGATGGGACATCAGACGATGCATCGCGCCATCCTCTCCCTCGCCCTGATCGGGCTTCCGCTGTCGCCCGCGCTGGCGGATCGCTTCAACCGGACGGTGGACTCGGTCCACCAGCCGGTCGTCTCGCGATCCGACTATGTGCTCGACGTACCTGCCGCCGGGCTCAGCCCCGATCAGGCCGACAAGGTCGATCAGTGGTTCCGCGCGATCGACCTCGGCTATGGCGACCGCGTCAGCCTGGATGCGTCGCAGGCGGGCAGCAGCGGCGCTGCGGCCGACGTCGCGAAGATCGTCGGCGGCTACGGCCTGCTGATGAGCCGCGGTGCGCCCGCGACCGAAGGCGCGATCCCCGGCGGCTATCTGCGCATCGTCGTCAGCCGTTCGACCGCCAGCGTCCCCGGCTGCCCCGATTACAGCCAGCCGTCGCAGCCCAATTTCACCGCCTCGACATCGTCCAACTATGGCTGCGCGACCAACAGCGCGCTCGCCGCGATGATCGCCAATCCGGAAGATCTGGTGCGCGGGGCCGAAGCTTCGGGCGCCGACAATGCCGAGGGCGCGACCCGCGCGGTCCGCGCATGGCGCGCGTCCGAACCGACGTCGAAGCAGGGGCTGAAGCAAGAATCGACGAAGGGAGGCAATTGATATGAACGCGCCCTTCAACCCGACGGCCGCAGCGACCCGGCACCCGTTCGCGGCCTATGTCTGCGACGATCTGTCGGCCGAACTGCTCAAGCCGCTCGCCTTCGAACTCGGCTGGCCGCCGGAATCGGTGTCCAAGGGCGGCATTCGCACGGCGATCCAGTCGCTGTCGGTATCGGCCAGCCCGACGATCCTGTTCGTCGACTTGTCCGATTGCGCCGATCCGCTGGGCGATATCAACGCGCTGGCCGAAGTATGCGAACCCGGCACCGCCGTGATCGCGTGCGGCGCGATCAACGATGTCCGCATGTATCGCGAACTGCTGAACAGCGGCATTCAGGATTATCTGCTCAAGCCCTTCACCGCCGATCAGGTGCGTGACAGTTTCGCCACCGCACAGATGATGCTGATGGGCCCGCGCCACGGCAGCGCGGACGATATCCGCATCCACCTGATGACCGCGGTGATCGGCGTGCGCGGCGGCGTCGGCGCGTCGACGGTCGCCAGCTCGCTTGCGTGGCTGATGGGCGAAACCGGCGGCCATTCGACCGCCCTGCTCGACCTCGACGTCCATTTCGGCACTGGCGCGCTCTCGCTCGATCTCGAGCCGGGCCGTGGCCTCACCGACGCGATCGACAATCCCGCGCGCATCGACGGCCTGTTCCTCGAACGCGCGCTGGTGAAGGCGAACGACAAGCTGGCGGTCCTTTCGGCCGAAGCGCCGATCGGCAATCCGATCGTCACCGACGGACAGGCTTATTATCAGCTTCAGGAGGAAATGAAGGCGGCGTTCGAATGCACCGTCGTCGACATTCCCCGCCACATGATGATCCAGCATCCGCACCTGTTCCACGACGTGCAGTCGGTGGTGCTAGTGGTCGATCTGACGCTGGCGGCGACCCGCGACACGATCCGCATCCTTGCGTGGCTGAAGACCAACGCGCCGCAGGCCGGCGTGCTGATCGTCGCCAACAAGGTCGCGCCCAGCCTGACCGAGATCAGCCGCAAGGATTTCGAAAGCTCGATCGAACGCTCGGTCGATTTCCTGCTGCCCTATGATCACAAGCAGGTCGTCAATGCCGCCAAGCTCGGCAAGTCGATCGCCGACGCCGGCAAATCGTCGAAGCTGGGCCAGGGCATCGGCCAGATCGCCAAGAAGCTGCTCGAACTCGTCACCGAGGACGACACCGCCGAAACCAAGAAGGCGTCGCTGCTCGATGAGCTGGTGACGATCTTCAAGGCCAAGCCTTCGGGCGTGAAGAAGTAAGCGGACGGCTGAGGCGCGCATAGGGTGACCACCCTCCTCATCTTCACCTTCCTGATGACGAGCATGCTCGCCGTCGCCTGGGCGATCGCGCGGCCTGCGTCGGCGCGCGCCAAGGCGCGACGGCTCGCATCGATCAAGTCGCGCCACGCCACCGCCGGTGAAGCCGTGGTCAGCGAACAGGTGCGCAAGCTCCTGTCGAGCCGCGCTGCGCTGGCCGCGCGGCAGGGTTCGCTGTTCGCCAGCCTCGTCCCCGGCCCCGCCGACCTCGCCCTGCGCATCGATGCGGCGGGCAAGGATTGGACGCCCAAGCAATTCTACATCGTCTCGGCCGCGGCGGGCTTCGTGCCCTTCGTGCTGCTCTGGGCCTATGGCTTCCCCTTCCTGATGGCGCTGATGCTCGGCGCCGCGATCGGCCTTGCGATCCCGCGCATGGTGCTGACCTCGCTGGTCAAGCGCCGGCTGAACGGGTTCATCAGCCGCTTTCCCGACGCGATCGAGCTGCTGGTCCGCGGCCTGCGCGCCGGCCTGCCCATTTCCGAGACGATCGGCGCCGTCGGCTCCGAAATCGACGGCCCGGTAGGCGAGGAATTCCGCACCGTCGCCGATCGCATGAAGATCGGCCGCACGCTCGAAGGCGCGTTGCAGGATACGGCGGACCGGATCGGCACCGCCGAATTCCAGTTCTTCGTCATCACGCTGGCGATCCAGCGCGAGACCGGCGGCAATCTGGCCGAGACGCTCAGCAACCTGGCCGACGTGCTGCGCAAGCGCATGCAGATGAAGCTGAAGATTTCGGCGATGTCGTCCGAATCGAAGGCGTCCGCCTATATCATCGGCGCTTTGCCCTTCGTCGTGTTCGGCCTGATCAGCTTCATCAGCCCCGCCTATATGGGCGGTTTCTTCCACGACACGCGGCTGATGATCGCGGGTGGCGTGGGCCTCGTCTGGATGTCCATCGGCGCGTTCATCATGCGCGAAATGATCAACTTCGAGATCTGACGCGATGAGCCCGCACGCCCCCGATGCCGCTTTCTACCATACGGTCATTTCGATCGGCATGGCGCTGGCCACCGCCGTCGTCGTCCTGATCCTGGGCCATTCGATGGTGAAAACCTTCGCGCGCGATCCGATGGCGCGCCGCGTGAAGGCGCTCAACGATCGCCGCGAACAGCTGAAGGCCGGCGTCGCCGCCTCCAAGACGCGCCGCCGCGCCAAGCTGGAGCAGAAGAACGCCAAGATCGACTGGATGAAGTCGGTCCTGGGTTCGATGAAGATGCTGCAGGATACGCAGCTCAAGGATGCGGCGCTCAATCTGTCGCGCGCGGGTATCCGCACGAAGGATGCGGCGATCACGGTCATCTTCTTTCGTCTGGTCGCCCCGATCCTGATCGGCGGCACCGCGGCGATCGGCGTCTATCTGCTCAACTGGTTTCCGGAAGCTTCGGCCTTCAAGAAATATATGATCGTCGCGGGTTCGCTGGTGCTCAGCTACAAGGCGCCCGACATCTATGTGAAGAACCTGATCACCAAGCGTCAGAAGGAAATCCGCAAGGCGCTTCCCGACGCGCTCGATCTGATGGTGATCTGCGCCGAAGCCGGCCTGACCGTCGACATGGCGTTCAACCGCGTCGCGCGCGAACTGAGCAAGGCTTATCCCGAACTGGGCGACGAATTCGCGCTGACCGCGATCGAATTGGGCTTCCTCACCGATCGGCGCATGGCGTTCGAGAACCTCGCCAAGCGCGTGAACCTCGAATCGATCCGCGGCGTCGTGACCACGATGGTGCAGACCGAGAAATACGGCACCCCGCTCGCGGCTGCCCTCCGCGTCCTCTCGGCCGAATTCCGCCACGAACGCATGATGAAGGCCGAAGAAAAGGCCGCGCGCCTGCCCGCGATCATGACCGTTCCGCTGATCATGTTCATCCTGCCGGTGCTGTTCATCGTCATCCTCGGCCCTGCCGCCTGCTCGATCAGCGACAACATGTTCCATTAATGGGACTCGGGAACCCTTAACGCCTCCCATTCGTTGCGGTGCAGCAACTTTCAGGGATGTCTAAGGCGTGTTCGAATTCTCGACCAACCAGTGGGCGATCATCGGTCTCGTCCTGATCCTCGGCTGGCTGCTGGGCCTGTTCACGATGGCCGGCGGGCGCAAGTGGAAGCAGGGCTATCTGGCCGAACGCGATCGGCGGATCGAACTGGAAAAGCAGCAGGCGACCTATGAAGATCGCCTCGCCGCGCATCAGGCGCAGTCCGATCGCCTCGCGTTGCTCGAAAAGGAACGCGCCGCGCAGGACGCGCGCATCGCCGAACTCGAGCGGGATCGGGATCGCGCGGTCGCAGCCCCCGCAGTCGCGCCCGTCACGTCGGCCACCGCCGGATCGATCGCCGCCGCGGCCTCTGGCCAGCGCGACGATCTCTCGCTGATCTTCGGCGTCGGCCGCGGCGGCGAACAGCGGCTGAACGATCTGGGTATCTATCGCTACAAGGACATCCTCGCGCTGAGCGCCGCCGACGAAGCCGATCTCGAAGCCCGCCTGGGCCTCGAACGCGGCGAAATCGCCGAGGAACGCTGGCGCGAACAGGCCGACCTGCTGGCGCGCGGCAAGTTCGACGAACATGCGCGGTTGTTTGCGTAACCCCCTAAGACCTCCCCGGAACGGGGAGGGGGACCGCGCCGAAGGCGTGGTGGTGGGGTAATCCTGAACAAGAGGTGTCGCGCCAACCCCTCCACCATGCTGCGCATGGTCCCCCTCCCCGTTCCGGGGAGGTTCTATCGGATCAATTCACCTTGCCCGGATCGCTCACCGGCAGCGGCAGCGGTGCAACCGGCACCCCCTCCTCCACCAGCGCACGGGCATCCTCCAGCGAAGCCCGCCCGTGGATCGGGCGGGCGTCGGCCTCGCCCAGATGCATCGCGCGGGCTTCGTCGGCGAAGCGATCGCCGACATTGTCCGATCCTTCGAGCATCTTGGCCTGCACCTTCGCCAGCGCCGCCATCATCGCCTTGTGCTGCGCCGGATCGATCGCGCCGCCCGCCATCGGGACGGAGGCGTCGGCCGGCACCACCTCCGCGCGCTGATTGCCCTTCGCGCCGACGCGCGGCGCCATTACCGCCTTTTCGACCTTGTCCGATCCGCAATAGGGGCAGGTCACAAGCCCGCGCGCCTTTTGCCGTTCATAGTCGTCCGACGATCCGAACCAGATTTCGAACACATGATCCTGCGCGCACTGCAGGTCGAAAACGATCACGCCATCTTCTCCACCGCGGCGATCGGCCGGCGATGCGCGAGCGCGGGAACCCGCGCGCGGACGTCCTCCAGCTTCGCCATGTCGATCTCGGCATAGCCCACGCCGATCTCGTCCCCCATGTCGAGCAGTATCTCCCCCCAGGGATCGACCACCAGCGAATGCCCGTAAGTCTCTCTGCCGTCCTCATGCAAGCCGGCTTGCGCCGAAGCGATGACGAATGATCCCGCCTCGATCGCGCGGGCGCGCAGGAGGACGTGCCAGTGCGCCTTGCCCGTCGGCACGGTGAACGCCGCCGGCACCGCCAGCATCTTCGCACCCGCATTGCTGAGCGCGCGATAGAGATCGGGGAAGCGCATGTCGTAACAGATCGACAGGCCCAGTTCGCCCCACGGCGTCGTCGCCAGCACCGTGCGATCGCCCGGCGCATAGGCCGCGCTCTCGCGCCAGCTTTCGCCCGTCGGCAGATCGACGTCGAACAGGTGGATCTTGTCGTATCGCCCGCGGATCGCGCCCTTATCGTCGATCACGAAGCCGCGATTGACGAGGCGCCCGTCATCCCCGCCCTTCAGCGCAAGGCTGCCGATATGCACCCACAGCCCCGCCTTGGCCGCCGCCGCGCGCACATGCGCCAGCACCTCATCCTCGCCCTCGACATGCAGGTGCCCCGCCGCGCGCTTGCGGTCGCGATCGAGCAGGCCCGACATTTCGGGGGTGAACAGCATCGCCGCGCCGCCCGCCTTCGCTTCGCCGATCGCATCGACGATCGTGCGCGCATTCGCGATCGGATCGATCCCCGATCGCATCTGGAGGACGGCGGCGCGCATCTTATGCGGCCAGCAGCGGATCGAGCTTGCCCTGGCGATCGAGCGCGACGATGTCGTCGCAACCGCCCAGATGCTGATCGTTGACGAAGATCTGCGGCACGGTGCTGCCACCGTTCGACCGCTCCAGCATCTCGGCGCGCTTCGGCCCGCCCATGCTGATGTCATATTCCTCGAAGTCGACGCCCTTCTGACTCAGCAGCGCCTTCGCGCGCGTGCAATAGGGGCAGTACTGCTTGGTGTAGATTTCGACCTTGGCCATAATGTGTTCCTTACTTTCCGCCGAATTGTGGTCGGCGGGTCGCAATGTCAACGCACGGCCCCCGCATCGCGCACCACGCGCGCCCAGCACAGGACGGAGACCGTCCCGGCCCCAGCCCGCTTGAGCGTGCGCGCACAGGCGTTGACGGTCGCGCCGGTGGTATAAACATCGTCGATCAGCAGGATGTGGCGCCCCTTGATGTTTGCTCCCGCGCGAACCGCAAACGCGCCCTGCACGGTGCGCTGCCGCGCCTTGGGGCCGAGGCCGCGCAGCGAAGGCGTCGCGCGGTGGCGCTCGATCAGGTCGACCGCCACCTCCGCCCCCGATATGCGCCCGATCGCCCGCGCCATCAGCGCCGCCTGATTATAGCCGCGCCTCCACAGCCGCCAGCGGTGAAGCGGCACCGGCACCAGCAGCGCATCGGCCGGCACATGCCGCCGCATCAGCGCCGCCATCGTCTTCGCAACGCCCGGCCGCCGCCCATATTTGAGCCGCAGCGCCAGTTTCCGCGCCGTATCCCCATAAGCGACCGCCGCGCGCATGCCCGAAATCGGCGGCGGATCGGCGTGGCAGGCACCGCACAGAGCCTCGGGTCCGGCCGCCAGTTCGAACGGCTCCCCGCACGCCGCGCAGGCGGGGCCGTCGAGGAAATCGAGCGCCGACCAGCAGGCGAGGCAGAAGCTGTGATCGTCCTGCGTCACCACCCCGCACCCCGGACAGCGCGGCGGCAGCGCGTAGCGGACCACCGCGTCGCTTATGCGCCAGATTGTCGCCAAGCCCCCCATGCGCACCTTGTCACCCGCGCCCGCCCGGCGCACAAGCGCGCGCGTGGACAATCCCGAGATATTCGACCGCGCGCTGCGTCGCCTCCGCCGTGACCGCGCCGCGCGCATCTTCGCCGATCACGCCTTCCTGATCGATCATATGGCCGACGAGCTGGCCGAGCGGCTCTCCGCCGTGCAGCGCGAGTTCAAGAACGTCCTGATCCTCGGCAGCCATGACGGCCGCGTCGCCTTGCGCTTCGCCGCCCCCGGCCGCGCGATCGTGCAGGCCGATGCCGGCGCGCGCTTCGCATCGTGGAGCGACGGCACGCAGGCGGACGAGGACCAGCCGGCCTTTGCCCCCGGCAGCTTCGACCTGATCGTCTCGGTCGGCGTGCTCGATCAGGTGAACGACCTGCCCGGCGCCCTCTCGCTGATCCGCCGCGCCTTGCGCCCCGACGGGCTGTTCCTCGGCGCGTTTCTGGGGGCGGGCACGCTCGAATGGCTCCGCTCCGCCACGCTCGCGGCCGACATGGCGGTGGGCGAGAGCGTGTCGCCCCGTATCCATCCGCAGATCGACATACGGTCGGCTGGCGATCTGCTGTCGCGCGCGGGCTTCAATCTGCAGGTGGCGGACGGGGAACGGATCGACGTCGGCTATGGCGATCCGCTGCGCCTGATCGGCGACCTGCGCGGGATGGCCGCGACCAACATCCTCGCCAACCGCGACCGCCGCCCCCTCACCCGCGCGTGGCTGAGCGCCCTGTTCGAAAAGTTCGCGACCGACGCCGACGCGAACGGCCGCCTGCGCGAGCGGTTCGAGATCGTCTATCTGACCGGCTGGTCGCCGGATGCCTCGCAACCCAAACCGGCGAAGCGCGGAAGCGCGACGGCCAGTCTGGCGGCGGCGTTGAAGGGCAAGGAGTAATCCGCCCTCCCCACCTCGTCATTGCGAGAAGCCGAAGGCGACGCGGCAATCCACTCCGAACTGCGGAATGGATTGCTTCGCTACGCTCGCAATGACGAATGTGTGGGACGACGGGGGTAATTACAAAGGCTTCGCGTAAATCCGATAGACCTTGTTGACCTTGCTATCGATCGTCTCGGCGATCGAGCGCATGCCCTGATTGTCCTCCAGCACCCAGCCGATCTCGCCGCGCGAGGCGCCGAAATTGGCGACCGCGTCGCGGCGGATATATTCGATCATCATGAAGGCGAGCTGGCTGGCGAGGCGTGTCGCCTGCAGCTTCTTGACCACGCCCATCAACGGCACGCGCATCGTGCGCACCTGTGGGCGACGCAGGCGCTTGAGCAGCTTGATCCAGCCGAACGGGAACAGCCGGCCGTTCAGATCGCGGGTCAGTTCGTTCAGGTCCGGCCATGTCATCATGAAGGCGACCGGTTCGCCATCCACTTCGGCGACGCGGATCAGATCCTCGAACACGATCGGCTTCAGCTTCTTGCCCGTATGTTCGATCTCGCTCGGCGTGATCGGCACGAAGCCCCAATTGTCCGACCAGGCATCGTTGAGGATCGACAGGATCAGCGCGGCTTCCTCATCGAACTTCGATTTGTCGACCCGGCGGATGCGGATGCGCGCATTGCGCTCACCCGACTGGACGATGCGCTGAACCAGCGGCGGGAAATCGCGGACGATATCGAGATCGTAGGTCAGCAGATCCTTGATCCCGCCATAGCCCAGCGCCTCGATCCAGCCCTGATAGGCCGGATTGTTGTGCCCCATCTCCACCGTCGGCGGATGATCGTGCCCCTGGACGAGCAGGCCGGGCTTTTCCCACATCGAATTGCTGATCGGCGCCATGACGCTGGTCATGTTCATGCCGCGCAGCCAATCCTCCGCCGCGCGGATCAGCGCGTGGGCGACCGCCTCGCTCTCCGCCTCCAGCATGCCCCATTGGCCGATGCCGGGGCCGCCGCCCTGTTCGGGCGGCATGGTGAGGATCAGACGGTCGATATGCGCCGAAATGCGGCCAACCGCCTTGCCGTCGCGCTCGGCGAGGAAAAGCTGCTGGTCGGCATGCTCGTAGAACGGATTCTTCCCCGGCGTGACGAGTTCGAGCGCCTCCATGCGCAGCGGCGGCACCCAGTTGGGATCGGCCGCATTGAGCGCAAACTCGACCTCGACGAACCGCTTGCGGTCCGCCTTGGTGCTGATGGGACGGATGTTGAGGGGCATCAGTGCTGGATGCGGCTGCTCGGATGGCCCGTGGCGACGCCGCCCGAAAGCTGCGCGACCCACGGATAACGCTCGGCCACCTCGGGCGTGTAGCCCAGGTTGAACACCGTTTCGGACTTCTTCGACTTCTCGATCTTCTCGTAATAGGTGCCGAACAGGCGGTCCCAGAAGTAGTTGGTGATGCCGAAATTGCCGCGTTCGTCATGGAAATGATGCGCCATGTGGCGCGCCTTCATCGCGACGATGAACTTCATCTTCGGCTTGTAGGCCAGATGCTGGATGCAGTGGAAGAATTCGTACACGCAGGTCGTGATCAGCCCGGTCGCAAAGGCCGCCAGCGCGGCGCCGGGGCCGCCGATCAGGTAAGCGATCGGCGCGGTCGCGATCGCGATCGTCGGCAGCGTGGTGTGCAGCGCGCCGAACAGGATCTCCAGACGGTTCGGATCCTGATGGTGATCGTAATGGATCCGCTTCCACGTCGCGGCCAGCATCGGCACCTTGTACATCCACTGGCTGTGCAGCACCCAGCGGTGCAGGCAGTACCAGACCGCCGGATAGACCAGGATCGACACGGCGATCGCCGCCAGCGTCGGCAGCGGCGCGGCCGGATAGACGAAGAACAGCCCGATCGCGACAGCCGCGCACAGCAGATAGCCGATGATCGCGGGGTACTGGAAATAGGCAACCCAGAGCTGCTTGAGCGTCATCCGGTCCAGATGGTGCTCTTTGGCCCAGAAGGCGGGCTTGGCGTTCGAAAGCTTCACGCGATGTTCCTTGCGACGCCTGCTTGTGAGCGCAGGCTTCCATATTGGGCATCGCCAATGGCTTGGCAATAAGGCGGATTTGCGACCGACCTATGTCCTGATCCTCCCCCGCCAGGGGGAGGTGGCGCCGAAGGCGACGGAGGGGGAGGATACGAAACCTCCCGTTAGCCGCCGCCCTCCCCCTCCGTCAGCTGCGCTGACACCTCCCCCTGGCAGGGGAGGATTAAATGGTCACTCCTCCGTCCGGATCAGCACGGTTTCGCCGATCAGCAGGAACAAGAGGAACGGCGCCCAGGCGGCCAGCATCGGCGGATAGGCGCCCAGATTGCCCATCGCGAGCGCGAAATTGTCCGCCACGAAATAGGCGAAGCCCAGCGCCATGCCGATCACCGCGCGCACGAACAGCCGCCCCGATCGCGCCAGGCCGAAGGCCGCGACGCCCGCCAGCAGCGGCATCAGCACCGCCGACAGCGGCCCCGAAATCTTGTGCCACATATTGGCTTCCAGCGTGCCGGTCGGCCGCCCCGCGGCGTTCAGATCGGCGATCGCGTCGCGCAGCGCGGGCAGCGACTTGGCGTTGGGATCGACGCTCGCCAGCGTGAAACGATCGGGCGTCACGCCCTTGGCGAAATCGAAATAAGGCAGCTTTTCGGTCACGCCGCGCTTCACGTCGAACCGCGTCACGTCGCTCACGCGCCAGCCGCCCGAAATCTGGATCGCGCGCGCGCCCTTGATGATCGCCAGCAGCGTGCCGCCGTCGCGATCGTAGATCGATACGCCGTCCAGCCGGGTCGCTGCCCCGCGCCCGCTGGCGCTGTTGGCGTGGACCAGATCGTCGCCGTCGCGCACCCAAACGTTCGCGACGATGCCGCGATCGACCGGGATCGGCCCGTAATTGGCGTTCTGCCACGCGGTGAGCGTCGCGGTCGATCGCGCCACCACCCGCTCGTTGAACGCAAAACTCAACGCCGCCACGCCGATGCTCGCCAGCACGAGCGGCGCGAGGATCTGATGCGCGGAAACGCCCGCCGCCTTCATCGAGATGATCTCGCTGTTCTGGTTCAGCGTCACCAGCGTGATCAGCGTGCCCAGCAGCGCCGCAAAGGGCAGGAATCGCTGGATGATCTGCGGCACGCGCAACGTCGTATAGACCCACAATTCATGGTCGCCATTGCCCGGCCAGGCGAGGATATCGCCCGATTCCCCGAGCAGATCGAGCGCCATCAGCACGATCACCAGCGCCGCCAGCACCGCCGCCGATCGCACCAGGAACATGCGCATCATGTAGAAGGTGAGCGTGCGCGACGTGAAGAAATTGAGGTTCAGCTTCATGCCGGCAGATACCTCCGCACGGCCTTGAACCAGCGGATCAGCATCTTGAGCCCCTTGTCGGCGACGCGCTCCAGCGCGCCGATCGGCTGGCCGCCCGGCACGAAGGCGATCGTGCGGAACATCCACCATGTCAGCGCCCCGAAGGCGAGGAACGGCACCCAAAGCGCAATCAGCGGATCGATCCGGCCCAGCGCCGCGACCGATGCGGCATATTCGTTGATCTTGTGCTGCGTCACCAGCAGCACGATCGACACGAACACGCCCAGCGCGGACGAGGATCGCTTCGGCGGCACCGCCAGCGCCAGCGACAGCATCGGCAGCAGGAACATCGTCGCCACCTCGACCAGGCGGAAGTGGAATTCGGCGCGATATTCGGATTTCACCTTGGCCGGCGTGCGATCGTCATGCGCGACGCGCGCCAGTTCCGGAATCGTCATTTCCAGATCGCGGCCGCCGCGCTGGCGGAACGCCTCCATCTTCGGCAGGTCGATCGGCAGATCGTGGCCGACGAAGCTCAGCACGCGCGGCTCCTTGAAGCCCGGCGCATCGTGGACGAGCACGCCGTTGCGCAGCCGCAGGATGATCGTGTCGGGATCGTCGGTGGCCATGAACTGGCCATGCTCGGCGGTGACGGCCAGGCTCTTTCCGTCCTTGCCGTCGTTCATCACGAAAATGCCCGAAAGCTCGCGCCCGCCGTCGCGGCTGTCCTCGATGCGGACGGTCAGGCCCTTGCCGAGCTTGGTGAACTCCCCGACCTTGATCGACGCGCCCAGCGCGCCGGACCGCAGTTCGAAACGAATGCCTTCATAGGCATAGCGCGAATAAGGCTGAATGAAGCCCACGATCGCCAGATTGAGCAGAGCCAGCGCGATCGCATAGGCATAAGGCACGCGCAGCAGCCGCACATAGCCCATGCCCACCCCGCGCATCACGTCCAGTTCGGACGACATGGCCAAGCGGCGGAACGCCAGCAGACAGCCCAGCATCAGCCCGATCGGGATGCCCAGCGACATATATTCGGGGATCAGATTGGCGAGCATGCGCCACACCACGCTCACCGGCCCGCCTTCCTGAACCACGAACTGGAACAGGCGCAGCATCTTGTCGAGCGTGAGCAGCATGGCCGCGATCACGAGCGTCGCGATCAGCGGCGTGGCGATCAACTTGGCCAGATAACGGTCGGTTAGCGTGCCAAATCTCAACTTTTAGACGCCTCTTGACCATGTTCTGGCCGCAATCGCGACCCATCTGTCGACTCATGGAGGCGAGTGCCGGCCATGCGCTTCGAGCGCGGGCTATAGCCTCCGGGAGTAGAGAGGTCATGTCGAAACTTACACGCGGACTATTGGGAGCGGCGATCGCACTGGCGGGTAGCGCCGGCGCGGGCCTTCCCGCGCATGCCGCCATCCTCGGCCCCGAGGCCGCCGCCTGCGCCCCCGGCGCGAAGACCCCGGCCCTGCTGGTCAGCATCGACGGGTTCAAGGCGCGCACGGGCAATTTGCGGGTTCAGCTCTATGGTCCGAACCCCGACGATTTCCTTGCCAAGGGCAAGAAGATGAAGCGGATCGAAATGCCGGTCAGCGCCAATGGCGCGATGGACGTGTGCGTCGCGCTGCCCGCCACGGGCGATTATGCGATCGCGGTGCGCCACGATGTCGATGGCAGCGGCAAATCGAACTGGGACGATGGCGGCGGCTTTTCGCGCAATCCGAAGCTGTCGCTGCTCTCGCTCAAGCCCGATTATGACAAGGTCGTGATCCACACCGAAAACGGCGTGAAGCGCGTGCCGGTGACGATGCAGTACCGCAAGGGCCTGTCCATCGGCCCGATCGCGATGGCCAGCCGCTGATGGTCGAAGTCGCGCTCCTGTCCAACCCGCGGTCGACGGGCAACAAGCATCTGTTGCCGCGGGTGCGGAGCTTCTGCGCCCAGCATAGCGAAGTCTTCCATTACGAAGTCGAAAGCGTCGAGCAGATCGGTGAGGCGCTGCGCACCATTGCGCGCGTCAAGCCCAAGGTGCTGGTCGTCAACGGCGGCGACGGCACGGTGCAGGCGGCGCTGACCGAACTCTATCTGGGTGGCCATTTTGATGGTTCGCCGCCTCCCGTCGCGGTTCTGCCCAACGGCAAGACCAACCTGATCGCGCTCGATCTGGGCGCGGTCGGCGATCCGATCGATGCTCTCAAGCGCGTGCTGGAAATCGCCCGTAGCGACATGGGCGATCATGTCGTCGTGCGCGAACTGATCGCCTTGTCGGGGCATGAGACCGGCAAGCCGGTGTTGGGCATGTTCCTGGGCGGTGCGGGTCTGGCCGACTCGATCCTCTATTGCCGCAACAAGATCTATCCGCTGGGCCTGCCCAACGGGCTGAGCCACGTCATCACCGCCATCGCGGTGATGATGGCGCTGGTGCTCAACATCCGCGCCGCCTTCCTGCCGCCGCGCGCGACCCAGATGAAGGTGACGATGGTTCGCCAGGGCCAGTTGCAGGGGAAGTTCGCGGTGCTGATCGTCACCACGCTTCACCGCTTGCTGCTGGGCAGCGATATCGGCCGCACCACCAACGGCATGCTGCAGATGATCGCGGTCGAACAGACCCCGATGGCGCTACTGCGTGCGCTGGGCGCCAGCCTGTTCGGTATGATCGGCCGCAACCGGATGCAGGGTGTCCACATCCAGCAGGGCGACGAGATCCGGATCGAAGGCGATCGTTCGTCGGTGATTCTCGACGGCGAAATCTTCCAGCCGGTCGCCGGCGGCGTGCTGGTGCTGAAGCCGACCGCGCCGGTGTCGTTCGTCAAGCTCGCGGCCTGATTTCGTGACATCCCCCCTCTCCGCCCTGGTCGCGGAGGAGCTGGCCCTGCCCGTCGAACCCGCCGTGGCCGCGATGGCCGCCGCCATCGCCGCGCGCTACCCGAACGCCGCGCGTGCGGTGCTGTTCTACGGATCGTGCCTGCGCGAGACGCGGCTCGACGGGTTGATGCTCGATTTCTATCTGATCGTGTCGGATTATCGCAGCGCCTATAGTGGCGGCTGGCTGGCGTGGGCGAACAAGCAGATCCCGCCCAACGTCTTCCCGTTCGAACATGATGGCCTGGTCGCCAAATATGCGGTGCTGAGCGAGGCCGACTTCGCCGCGCTCAACCGGCCGGAAGCGTCGAGCGTGTCGGTGTGGGCGCGCTTTGCCCAGCCATCGCGACTGGTGTGGGCGGCGGACGATGCGGCGCGGGCGACGGCGGTGGCGGCGATATCGGAAGCGCCGGTCACCTTGTTCGAACTCACGATGCCGATGATGGGGCACGGCACCGAATATCAGATGGCGGACGTATGGCGTCGCGGCTTTCAGCTTACCTACGGCGCCGAATTGCGGGCCGAGCGAAAGGGGCGGAACAATAGCGTCGTCGATGCCGATCCTGATCGATACGAACGCTTCGGCCTGGCGGCTGGATCGCAAATCGCGGCGCGACGGGGCATCGGCCCGAATGGCGAAGTGCCCGATGCCCTTTCGCCGACGGCGGCCAATCGTCGTTGGACGAAGCTCCAGCGCCACGGCAAGCTGCTCACCCTCGCCCGCCTTGCCAAGGCGACGACAACCTATGCCGGCGGGATCGATTATCTCGCGTGGAAGATCAACCGCCACGCCGACGCCGCCATCACCATCCGCCCCTGGCAACGCCGCTGGCCGATCCTCGGCGCACTCAGCCTGCTGCCCAAGCTGCTGATGAAGGGTTCGGTCAGATAATCCTCTCCCGGAGGGAGAGGGGGACCATCCGCAGGATGGTGGAGAGGTATTGGCCGGCAGCGGAGGTTTCGTTTGTGGCGAATACCCCTCCACCGGCTATGCCGGTCCCCCTCCCCCTCCGGGGGAGGATTTTAAGGGTTAAGCCGCCGCCACGCCCGGCGTCGCCGTCACCTGCCGCGCCATCGTCTTGTCGATCGCGCCGCCCAGCGCTGCGACGGTGAAGGGTTTGCGCAGCACCTCATGCCCCGCAAAATCGTCGGCCTGCCCCGCCTCGCCGACATAGCCGGTGACGAACAAAACCGCGACGTCGGGGCGCACGTCATGCGCGCGGGCGACCAGTTCCGGCCCGGTCATCCCAGGCATCATCACGTCGGTCATCAACAGGTCGATGCGCAGCGCGCCGTCGAGCAGCGCCAGCGCCTCCTGCCCGCTCGCGCAGCCGGTGACGCGGTGGCCGAGTTCGGTGAGCGCGGCGCGGGTCGCGGCGTGGACGCGGCTGTCATCCTCGACCATCAGCACGTCGAGCGTCCCGCCGCCCGGCAGGGTCGCGATCGGCGGGATCGTCCGTTCGCGCCGCACCGCGCCCGCCGCCGCGTGGCGCGGGAAATAGAGCGAGATCGTCGTGCCGCGCCCCGGTTCGGATTCGATGCGAATATCCCCGCCCGACTGGCGGACGAGGCCGAAAATCTGGCTGAGGCCCAGCCCCGTCCCCTTGCCCGCCGGCTTGGTGGTGAAGAAGGGTTCGAAGGCGCGGGCGCGCACCGCCTCGCTCATCCCGCTGCCCGTATCGGTGACGGCGATGCGCGCATAATCGCCCGCGGGCACCGCCTCGCCATCGCCCACGCTGATATTGCGCACGTCGATGTCGAGCCGCCCCTCCCCCTCCATCGCGTCGCGCGCGTTGACGGCCAGGTTGAGGATCGCATTTTCCAGCTGATGCCGGTCGACCCAGATCGGCCACACCCGGCTGCCCGCCGACGTATGCACCACGATCCGCTCGCCCAGCGTGCGATCGAGCAGGTCGGTCATCCCCTGCACCAGCCGATCGGGCTGCACGCTGTCGGGCAGCAAAGGCTCGGCGCGCGCGAAGGACAGCAGGCGGCGCGTGAGTGCGGAGGCGCGATCGGCCCCCTCCATCGCGCTTTCGAGATATTGGCCGGTTTCGGCAGACCCTTGCGCGAACTTGCGCCGCGCCATGTCGATCCCGCCGACGACGACCGCGAGCATATTGTTGAAATCATGCGCGATGCCGCCGGTCAGTTGGCCGACCGCCTCCATCTTCTGCGCCTGCGCTAGCTGCGCCTCGGCGCGGGCGCGCGTCTCGGCCTCTTCCTTCAGCTGCGCATTGGCCTCACGCAGTTCGCGCGTCCGTTCGGCGACGGCGGTTTCGAGCGCGGTTGCGCGATCGCCCTCCGCCTCCGCCAGCGCATCGGCCGATCGCCGCCCGGAGGCCGCCGCCGCCGCGAGCCAGCCGAGCAGCAGCGCCGCCGCGACCATCCCCAGCCCCAGCACCGACAGCAAGGTCGAGAAATTGTTCGCCCGCTCGCCCGAAAAGATCGTCGCCTGCGATCGATCGGCCAGCCGTTCGCGCTCATTGCCCGCAATCTCGGCCAACAGGCGCGTGATTCGCTCGACATTGATCGAGCTGCCCGCCTTGCTGAACTGGCCGACCGCGTACCAGCCCTTCTTCACATTCGCGAAGGCCGCCGCCGCCGCCAACTCGCGCTCGCGATCGGCCAGCACGTTGCCGAGCCGGTCGACCAGAGCGGTCTGTTCGGGTTCGTCAGCGGTCAGATCGCGCAACTGCTTGAGCTGCGCCTTCGCACGGCGCCATTCGTCGTAGAAGATCGTGCCGGTGCGCCGATCCGAACTCACCACATAGCGGCCCAGCGCCGCCTCCGCCCGCGCGATCGATGCGTCGAGCGAGCGGGTGAGCACCATCACGTCGCGGCTATGCTGTTCGCGCTTGAGCGCCAGATCGCGTTCGGCATTCGACCGCGCGACCATCGTGACGACCGCGAGCAGCAGCCCCACCACCGCCAACGCCGCGATGATCGCCGCCGCCAGCCGCAACAGGGCGGGCGGAAGTCCCTTATCGATCGCGGCGGGGGAAAATGTCGCCATGCGCACAGTTTAGCACGTCCCAGCTTTGGGACCAGTACGGATTGGAGGGAGTTCGACGAACGGCACTGCGGCCCTAGATCCTCCCCCGGAGGGGGAGGTGGCAGGCCGAAGGACTGACGGAGGGGTATTGGTCGGCAGCGATACGCCCAGCCTCTTGCTACCCCTCCACCGCTTCGCGGTCCCCCTCCCCCTCCGGGGGAGGATTTAAAGGCTCAGGGAATAACCCCCGTCGCGCGCCCTGCGCGTTCGAACATGCCCAGGATCTCGCCGACCTGCTCGTCGGTATGTTCCGCGCACAGCGAGCAGCGGAGCAGGAACATGCCGGCGGGCGTCGCGGGCGGGCGGGCCGTGTTCACGTAAAGCCCCGCCTCCAGCAGGCCCTGCCACAGCGACACGGCCTGCGCCATGTCGGTCAGGATCACCGCGATGATCGCCGATTGCGCGCTCTCGGTGCCCAGCTTGTAGCCCATGTCGCGCAGCCCCTGATGGAGCCGCTTCGAATTCTTCCACAGATGCGCGCGCTTTTCGCCCGCATGCATCAGCTTGCGGATCGAGGTCGCGGCGGTCGCGACCACCGACGGCGGCAGCGATGCCGTGAAGATATACGGGCGCGACACCAGCCGCATCACTTCGAACTTCGGATGGTTCGAAACGCAGAAGCCGCCGACCGTGCCGACCGATTTGGAGAAGGTGCCGACGACGAAGTCGATATCCTTCTCGCACCCCATCTCTTCATAGACGCCGCGGCCGTTGGGGCCGAAAAAGCCCATGCCGTGCGCCTCATCGCACAGGATCATCGCGCCGTGCTTCTTGGCGACCGCCACCATCTCCGGCAGCGGCGCGACATCGCCCAGCATCGAATAGACGCCTTCCAGCACCACCAGCTTGCCGGCCTCCGCAGGCAGGCGGCCCAGACGCTTGTCGAGATCCTCGACGCTGTTGTGGCGGAACCGGACGACCTCGGCCTTGCCCATCGCGCAGCCGTCATAGATCGACGCATGGCTGTCGGCGTCGAGGATGATGTAATCCCCCTTGCCCGCCAGCGCGGAAATCATGCCCAGATTGGCCTGATATCCGGTCGAAAAGACGATGGCGTGATCGACGCCATAATATTCCTTGAGCGCGTCTTCGCAGTCCTTGTGGCCCGAATAGGTGCCGTTCAGAACGCGGCTGCCCGTCGTGCCCGACCCGAATTTGTCGAGCGCGGCCTTGCCCGCGGCGATCACGTCCGGATCGAACGTCATCCCCATATAATTATAGGTGCCGAGCAGGATGGTGCGCTTGCCGTTGATCATCGCCTCGGTGGGCGACAGCACCTTGTCCATCACGATCGCATAAGGATCGCGGACACCGGTGGCGAGCAGCGCCTCGCGCTCGTTGATCAGCGGATCGAATTTCGTGAAAAGATCGACCACGGGCTTCTGTCAGTCCTTGAGCTTGGCGACCGCATCGACCAGCTGGCCGACGGTTTCGATTTCGGCCTGCATGTTCATCGTGATGATGATGTCGAACTCGTCCTCGATCGCGGCGACGAAATCCATCACGGTCAGGCTGTCCCATTCGAGATCGCCCGCGAAGGTCGTCGCGTCGGTGAGCTTGATGCCCTTCTTGTTGAACGGCGCGATCTGCTCGGCCACCGTTTCGAAAATCTCGTCTCTGTCGCTCATGGGGCGTCCTTTAGGATGGTCGTGCCGGGATTGCCAAGCGAATGCGGCGGGATCGGGGCGCTAAGACGACCTTCCGCCATATAATCCGCCCCCGCCTCCCCACCTCGTCATTGCGAGGAGCCGCAGGCGACGCGGCAATCCAGGCCCGCACGGGAGTGGGTCGCGACATACTCTCGTGCGGGCCTGGATTGCTTCGCTCTGCTCGCAATGACGAGGTTGGGGGGACGGGCGGCCCTCTCCGTCATTCCCGCGAAGGCGGGAACCCATCCAGTCTCTCCGCAAGCGAAAGCTTCGGATAGGCCCCCGCCTTCGCGGGGGTGACGGAGCAGGGGTGACGGAAAGGGAAAGAAGTGCCATCGTTCGCGTAACAATCCGGGGGGATTGGCCTGGGGATGAAAATGAGCCGCGACGACGAACCGCCACGTCCGAAACCGAAGGGCACGTTCGCGCCCGACGCGGTCCACCTGCTGCGCACCACCCAGCAGATCCAGTATCAGTTGAGCCAGATGGCCGATCAGAAGGCGAGCATGCTGATGGGCGCCACCTTCGTGATCTTCACGATCACGATCGGCATGGTGAACTCGAAAGGCGGCGCGCCGCTCGCGCTTCTCGTCCTCGGCGCATCGGCCTTCGTCGCCGCGCTGCTCGCGGTGCTGGCGGTCCTCCCCTCGACCAAGGTTCCGCCCAAGGCGGACGGCCCCGCCAACATGCTGTTCTTCGGCAGCTTCACCCAACTGACCGAGGAGCAATATGTGCAGATGATCCTGGATTCGGTCGGCGACAGCGACGTCGTCTATGCCGCCTTCGCGCACGATATCTACCAGAATGGCCGCGTCCTCGCGCGCAAGAAGTATCGGCTGCTCGGCTACGCCTATCGCGTCCTGCTGGGCGGCCTGATCTTCAGCTTCGTGCTGTTCGTCGGCCAGTTCGCGATGAATTACTGATGTTCAGCTTCGTTCACGATGCCGACGCCAACATCCTGCGCATCAGCGTGGAGGGGCTGTACGAGATGGAGGACGTTCCCGCGCTGGGCGCCGCCCTGCTGAGCGCGGCGCAGCGCGGCGCGCTGACCACCGGCGATTTCGACGTCCTCGTGGAATCGCTCGATTTCCCGCTCCAGCATGAGGATGTGAACGAACAATTCGTCGCGATCATGCAGGCCGGTATGGCGATGACGACGGGTTACGCGGCGATCGTCGTCGGCAGCCCCGAGAATTACGAACAAGCCTCCCGCACCCAACGCCACCCCCGCCTGCGCGTGTTCATGTCGATGGCGGAAGCGGAGGACTGGCTGGCGCAGATGGGCGCGGCCAAACTCGACGATGCGGGCGTGAAGCAGGCGGAGAGCATCGAGGCGCTACGGAAGTTGGCGGGGATTTAGGGACAACGCATCACCAACGCGGCCTACACGCAATGAACTACATTCACACGATCAAACATGATCAGAAAACAACATCGCTTTTTACAGCGTGCGCGATCTGGTGATAAAATGAGTGGAGACCCAAGCAGATATCACCGCCGATATCTTCCTCTGCGTTAGTTAGGGCCTCGCGCGCCTCTCGCCGATCTTGAATTTTCCCAACCGACCACATGCAGCCAGCAAGAAGCAGCGTAGCTGCGCCTATTGCAGATTGCATGTGCCCCAGGAATCCGGCAGCTGCGCCCGGCACAAGGATGGAACTCATCGTTCCAGCGGTCCCTTTAACAAGCTCGCAGTTCGTCTTGAACTGGAGTCCCCTACGCTGCTTTTCGACTTCGGCTGACCGCAAACGATAATCGTTGATCCGATCTGCAACCGTTTTGTCAAACGCCTCGGAATCTCCGCCGAGTTTCGCAAGATCGCTTACAGAGCGTAGAAGGTCATCTCTTCCTTCGGCCTGCCGTCCCCACGCCGACGTGCGTAGCTTCAAAACGTCATCAATCGACATCTTCTGGAGCACCTCTTCGTTGAGATATTCTCCGTGAGCGATGTTCAAAACCCTGTTACGCAACAGCCAATGCGGATCATCTTCCGCTACAATGTCGATGACATCTGCCGCCCTGCGCGCAAAAGACCCTGCAATTCTACTGGGCTGATCACCCGCGAATACCGGCACCAAATCCTTCGCCGCACAATATCCAATCGCTTTCATAGTCGAGGCAATCCGACCCCTCGCAATTTGGGATAGCACCTCCCGCAGTTGCTCGCGCTCTAGATTTCCCTGCAAATCTGGCAGTTGAGGATCATCATTTATCCTATTATCAGCCCAGCCATTCGGAGCCGCAAGTTCCTGTATTAGCTCATCAGGCAACGACATAAGCTCTTTATCGCCACTAACGGCGGCAACAAGAACATCATTATCACGCCCAACATTCCGATAGCTCCACAGCATAAATTCCGGGTTTAATGAATAATCTCCCATTAAAACTGCGCCGATTGTAAATTGCTTTTCTGTCTGAAGGTCGTAAGTCGAAACCACATCAATCAAGCCGTCCGCGCGTGCTGGCTTCAACACTTCAAGCAATTCATCAAATCGATTGTCATAATTTTGAGTCTTGCCGAGACAACGGGCGCTTTGTCCACCCAGCTTACCTCCGAACAAGGCCGGCATCCCCATCGCGAGCATGAATGATTGCGGGGGGATGAAATCTCGGTCGGAAGGATCAGCGATGAAAATTTTGTCGAATGTCAGCAGTGCACGCTTAACTTCGACCTCGGTTGGCGGACTTTCAGCCGGCGCCAAGTACGCATTTCGGATAGCCATCGTCACCTCCCCCGGTAGTAGGGCAGGCCCTACTCAGGCAAAACTAACACGCGAGAGATTACCCACAAACAGCGCACTCAGTTCAACTCATGGCTTGACAAGCCAGAACAAACAGAGTACATATTCTGCCGTAGCGCGCCCGCGCATCGGCTCTTTCTCACTGTCGGCGGCATCGCACTTATTGCAAGTGAATCGCAACAACCTCACTGGGGACTGATTTCCCGCGATGACGTAGTGACAAGTTTGACAACTTTCGCGCCCCAGCGTGACGCTGCGACTCGTATCGCGAGCAGCCTAGAGCCAGCCCTCTTTGCGATAGGCTTCGGCGGTCGCCTTCAGGCCCACCAGCCCCGGCAGTTCGGGGGTCCACAGGCTTGCGGGCGGGCGCTTCGCGCTCACCCAGTCGGGGTGGCAGAAATAGGCGACGCGATCGCGGGTCAGCTTGGCCTTCGGGCCGCGCCGCGCCTCTTCATACAAGGCGCCGAGGCGCAGCGCGAATTGGGGGACGGGCAGCGCGATCACGCGGGGATTGCCCACCGCCTCGCCCAGCATCTTGCCGAACTCCCGATGGCCATAGCCGGTCGCCGCGCCGTCATCGGGTTCGTACATCTGGTCGATCGTCTCGCCGGCCGTGATCAGATCGATCAGCAGCCGTGCCAGATCCTGCGCCGCGATGATCGACAGGCGGCCGCGCGGGGGCAGCGGCACAAACCCCTTCTTCGCCAGCCGGAACAGCTCCAGCATCTCGCGATCGCCGGGGCCGTGGATCGCGGGCGGGCGCACGATCGTCCAGTCGAGCGACGACTGGCGCAACATCGCCTCCGACGCCGCCTTCGACCAGCCATAGTTGGACAGGTCCGGCTCACGCGCCGACAGCGACGAGACGTGGATGAACCGCTTCACGCCCACGCCCTCGCACGCCGTCGCCAGCGTCGCCGTGCCGGTGACATTGCCTTCGACGAAGCCGGCCAGCGTCGGCGCGTTGATCACGCCCGCAATGTGGATCACCGCGTCGGCGCCCTCGACCAGATCCATCAGCGCGCGGGCATCCTCCAGCGTACCGGGCACCCATTCGACATTGGGGCGCGGCAGCTGCGCACGGCGGGTGAGCGCCGCAATCGCATGCCCCCGCTCCGCCGCGACGCGCAGGACGTGCCCGCCCAGAAAGCCGGTGCCGCCGGTGACCGCTATCCTCACAGGAGCACCATATGATCGCGGTGGACCATCGTGGATCGCGGGGCATAGCCCAGGATCGCCTCATGCTCGTCGCGGCGCTTGCCCACGATCGCGGCGGCATCGGCGGCGTCATATTCGGCCAGCCCGCGCGCCAGCAGCGCGCCATCCGCCCCCACGATGTCGATCACGTCGCCGCGCGCGAAGCGGCCCTCGACGCTGGTCGCGCCCGCCGCCAGCAGGCTGCGGCCCGATGTCAGCGCGGTCGCGGCGCCGGCGTCGACCGCGATGCGCCCCTTCGACGTCAGCCGTCCCGCCAGCCACGCCTTGCGCGCCGAGCCGGATTTGGTGCCCAGGAACACGGTGCCGCGCCCGTCGGCGTCATAGGCGGCCAGCGGATGATCGCGCTTGCCGGAGATGATCGCGAGGTGCGCGCCGGACGCCTGCGCGATCCGCGCCGCCTCCAGCTTGGAGATCATGCCGCCCGATCCCATGCCCGACGCCGAACCGCCATCGGCCATCGCGCGGATCTTCGCATCGATCCGGGCGACTTCGGGCACCAGCTTGGCGGCCGGGTCACGGTGCGGATTGGCGGTGTAGAGGCCGTCGATGTCGGACAGCAGGATCACGCCCTGCGCATCCGCCGCCTGCCCGATCCGCGCGGCGAGCCGATCGTTGTCGCCGAACCGTATCTCCTCGGTCGCGACCGAGTCATTCTCGTTGATCACCGGCACGACGCCCAGGCTCAGCAGCCGATCGAGCGTGGAGGCGGCATTGAGGAAGCGGCGGCGATCCTCAAGGTCGTCCAGCGTCACCAGGATCTGCGCGGCGGTCAGCCCCTTCGCGCCCAGCAGTTCGGCCCAGCAGTGCGACAGCGCGATCTGCCCCGTCGCCGCGGCCGCCTGTGCGTCCTCCAGGCTGGCGCGCCCGCCCTTGGGCAGCTTCAGCCGGCGTGCCCCCAGCGCGATCGCGCCCGAGGAGACGACCGCGATACGCTGCCCCGCCGCATGGCGCGCGGCGATGTCAGCCACCACGCCCTCCAGCCAATCACGCCGCACCTTCCCGTCCGGATCGACGAGCAACGCCGACCCGATCTTGATGACCAGGCGGGAACAGGCGGCGGGAGCGAAGCGAGAAGCGCCGCTCAGATCGGCGACCATTCGATCGTGTCCTCGCCCTCGTCGCCATCCTCGACCACGCCGGGCTCCGGCCCGATCGCTTCGAGCAGCTTGTCGAGCGCCCAATCGACGCCCACGCCGCTTGCGCCCGAAATCGGGATCACCTCGGCCCCGCTCTCCTCCTCAAGCTCGGCCGAGAGCGCGGCGATCAGCTCGTCATCCAGCGTGTCAATCTTGTTGAGCGCGACGATCACCTGCTTCTCGTCGAGGCCCGCGCCATAAGCCTCCAGCTCGTCGCGGACGATCCGGTAGCTGCGCGCGACATCGGGGTCATTCGCGTCGACGAGGTGGAGCAGCACGCGGCACCGCTCGATATGGCCCAGGAAGCGATCACCGATCCCCGCGCCCTCCGCCGCGCCTTCGATCAGGCCGGGGATGTCGGCGATCACGAACTCGCGCTGCTTGTGCCGCACCACGCCCAACTGCGGCCGCGTGGTCGTGAAGGCATAGGCGCCCACCTTCGCCTGCGCGTTCGTGACCTGATTGATGAAGGTCGATTTGCCGGCATTGGGCAGGCCGACAAGGCCCGCATCGGCGAGCAGCTTGAGCCGCAGCCACACCCACGCCTCTTCATACGGCCATCCGGTGCCGTGCTGGCGCGGGGCGCGGTTCGTGGACGTCTTGTAGGTGGCGTTGCCGCGCCCGCCGTCGCCCCCGCGCAGGAAGGTGACGCGCTGGCCCTTCTGGGTGAGGTCGAGCAGGAGCGAGCGTTCCTCGTCGTCCGCCAGGATCTGCGTGCCGATCGGCACCTGGATCACCAGATCGTCGCCGCCCGCGCCCGTGCGATTCGAACCCGCGCCGCCATGTCCGCGCTGCGCCCGGAAATGCTGGGTGTAGCGGAAGTCGATCAGCGTGTTGAGGCCGGCGACGGCTTCGAAGATGATGTCCCCGCCCTTGCCGCCATTGCCGCCGTCGGGGCCGCCATACTCAATGAACTTCTCACGCCGGAAGCTCACCGCCCCCGGTCCGCCTCCGCCCGAACGGACGAAGATCTTGGCCTGATCCAGAAAATGCATCGCGCGCCTTTATACGATTTGGCCGGATTTTGAAGCCTTGGCGACAACCTACCCCTTATTCGTCATTGCGAGGAGCCGTAAGGCGACGCGGCAATCCACTCCGAACTGCGGACTGGATTGCTTCGCTATGCTCGCAATGACGAGTGGGGAGAGTGGCTACCAGCCGCGCATATGCTTGATCTGGGTCGCCATCGTCTCGCGCATCGCTTCGCGCGGGAGATCGAGGGCGCTGGCGATCGGCGCGCCGAGGAGGCCGTCGGCCAGCGCGCCCATGACGAGCGCCTGCGTGATCCGGCGCACCGAAGCGCCGCGATGATCGCCCAGCTGCTCGACCAGATCGTGGAGCGATTCCATGATCGGCGCCAGCGCGGCATGATCGCCCGACAGCGTCATCCACGACATCAGCGCCGACAGCCCTTCGCGTTCGAAGATGTCGAAGACCAGATCGACCACCGCGCGGGCATCATCCTCGGTCTCGCGCATGCGGCGGACTTCGGACGCGATCGTGCCGACGACGCGCACGGCCATCGTTTCGGCCATCGCGCGGCGCAGCCCTTCGGCCGATCCGAAATGGTGGAGCACATTGGCATGGGTGCGGCTGATGCGCTTTGCGACGGCCGTGAGCGTCACGGCCTGCGGTCCTTCGTCGGTCAGGATCCCGCACGCGGCCTCCAGGGCCACCTTGCGCATTTCAACATTGTTCAGTCGTGCACGCTGCTGCGGCATCGATACTTCCCCAATCGCGACCGCCCCCGCCGCTGATTGGCCGGCTTTAGAGGCTTTCGGTGAAAGAGGATAGACCCGAGACTGTCACCAAATTGGCGCGATTACTGTCGACGATTACTGGCGGCCATATTTCAGGCCGCCAGCGCATCCTCGCGATCATAATGCATTTCACCGTCCTGGGGCGTGCCGCGACTACCGGCTTTGCGCCGATATTCGACGCAAGGCTCCACGCTGCCCCGCGCACGGCACGTCCGCGTCACGGTGCGGCCGGTCGGCTCGAAGCCCAGCTTGCGCAACACGCGGCCCGACGCCGGATTGTCTGCGAAATGGCCTGCGACCAGATTCGGCAGACGCAGGCTGGAATCGGCGATGTCGCACACCGCCTGCCCCGCCTCGGTCGCGAAACCGAGACCCCAATAAGGCCGCGCGATCCAATAGCCGAGTTCGACGCCGTCATCGGTCGAATCGAGGCCGATCCCGCCGATCAGCCGCGGCGAAGCGCCAGTGCGCGCGAAGATCAGGAAATTGGGCAAAGGCCCACGCTCTGCCGAAACGAACGCCTCGGCATCGGCTTGGCTATAAGGCCAGGGTACACGGGCAAGCTTGCTGACCACCGCGAAATCGGCGATCGCAGCCGCCAGCGCGGGTGCATCTTCTCTCCATGCCGGCCGCAACAGCAGCCGTTCAGTCCGTGCGAACATCGTGGATTCTCTCCCTCTCCGCCGCCCCGAAAACGCCTTTGCTCGCAAAAGGTTACAGGGAAGCGACAAATATTTTCAGCCCTGAAAAATCAGGCCCGAAAACGGATGTGAAAGTGAGGGAAACACGAAAAAGGGGACGGTCTCCAGACCCTCCCCTCGCAGCCCATCTGAGTGGGTGCTCGGGTCGCCCTCAAGGCGACCCGTATTTCGGATCGCCGGTTACTCGGCGGCTTCGGCCAGACCGTCGACGCTGACGAATTTGCGACCGAGCTTGCCATCGTGGAAGCGGACGCGGCCGTCGGTCAGCGCGAACAGCGTGTGATCCTTGCCCATGCCGACATTGACGCCCGGATAAACGCGGGTGCCACGCTGGCGGATGATGATGTTGCCGCCGATCACTTCCTGACCGCCGAACTTCTTGACGCCAAGGCGACGGCCGGCCGAATCACGACCGTTACGCGACGAACCGCCTGCTTTCTTATGTGCCATTGTCTAGACTCCTGGTTCGCTTCGCGGGCTTAGCCGATTGCCGTGATCTTAAGGATCGTGTGCTGCTGGCGGTGGCCGTTGCGGCGGCGATAATTGTGGCGGCGGCGCTTCTTGAAGACGATGACCTTCTCGCCCTTCGCCTGCGCGATGATCTCGGCCGAAACGGTCAGGCCCGAAACGTCCTTCAGGTCCGAACCTTCGCCCGCGAGGAGCACGTCGTCCAGCGACACGGTCGAGCCCGCGTCACCCACGATCTTCTCGACGACGATCTTGTCTCCTGCGGCAACGCGATACTGCTTGCCGCCCGTGCGCACGATAGCGAACATGGCCCTCATCACTTCTTCAAAGCTGTTAGCGCGAACGTGATGACTTTTGGCCATCTGCCTCCACGCGGAAAGACCGGCTCCCTATGGGCAGAGCGGCCGATTGTCAACGAAGAGATTCAGCATTTCCCGCGTTTGACGCAGCTTTGCCGAGTCCCGCCAGAGTCCTCACATCCCCGGATGGAGTCTTCGCACCCTTAGTGGCGGTGTTCGCGCCTCAGATGGTAGCGGCCGTCGACGAATCCATCGAACAGCCCGGCAATTGCGGGATGCTCGATCTGTTCGTCGCTGTCGTCGCGCACCAGGTTCTGCTGGCTGACATAGGCGACATAGCTGCCTTCATCATTCTCCGCGAAGAGATGGTAGAAGGGCTGGTCCTTGGCCGGGCGCATGTCCTGGGGAATCGATTCGTACCATTCCTCGCTATTGGCGAAGACGGGGTCGATATCGAACACCACGCCGCGAAACTCGAAGATCCGATGGCGCACCACATCGCCGATCGCAAAGCGGGCGTGCGAAATGGGCGGAACGGCGATTCCAGCGATGATCGCGCTGTCCGGCGCGGGCGGGGAAGGCAGATTCTTCTCTATCACAAGGGATAATGTAGGGTGGATGGCGCAACATGCAAGCACGGGCTTGGCAAGCCCAAACTCTTGGGCTAGAGCGCCGCCTCCATCGACCGGACGGGCCATCCTGTGGCTCGGAGATGACCTCTGCGGAGAGGTGGCAGAGAGGTCGAATGCGCCGCACTCGAAATGCGGTTTACGGGCAACCGTAACGTGGGTTCGAATCCCACCCTCTCCGCCACACACCCCGTCACCGGGGTTCCAACATATTGAAACGTCGCTGCGTGCGGCCTGCCGACGGCACGGCGATATCGAGCCGATAGCCTATCGGCTCGGCTGCTGGCGCGATGTCGCGCGGGCACAGATCATCACGGCGACAAGCGCCTGCGATCCGCGGGGATCGCGACGTCACGCCGAGGGCGCGACGACGGCTGGGCCGAAAAAAGGGGCCGCCGAAGCGGCCCCAGTCATATGCGCCTGCTGAAACCCTTATTCGTGCGGCACGTAGCGCGGCACGTCATAATCATATTTGCGCCAGTCACCCTGCTTGTACTCGATGCCCGTCTTGTAGGTGCAGTCGGTGACGTAGGTGGCCCACAGGCGCGTTCCGGTGCGCACCAGGGTCCAGCCCCAGTTCGCCTCGCCATTGCCCTTTACAAGGTTGCCGTCGCCATCCTTCTCGCCCGGAGGCGCCTGCGCGACCGTGCCGTGCGCGACGCCCGCCGCGCGCCAGAAATAGCCGCGCGTGCCCCGCTTGTAGGAGGAGACGCCGCCTTCGACGCACTCGCCGCCATATTTCGCCTTGGTCGGCCCGCGCTCGTCCGAGGTCGCGACGCGGGTGCCTTCCGGAATATAATATTCCTCGAAGCTGGGATGGACCTCGGCGCCGCCGCCGAAATTGCCCGGCTTGTCGCTGGGCGGTGCGGCGATGCCCGAGACGAACGTCATCCACGTCATCTCGCCCGTATCGGGATCGCGCCGCATCAGGCTGTGGAGATAGCCCGGAAAGTTGCCGCCCTGGCGATAAGCGGGAAACGGATCGTCGACATACCAGGTATATTTGTAGCGGTTCCAGTCGCGCACGCGGGCATGGGCGCGGGCACCGGCCTTGCTGGTGGCCGACGCGACGAACTTCGGCGCCCCCTTATACCATTGCAGCAGCACCGCACCCTGACGCGACGTCGTCGCGCCATGCTGCAGACCCGCGGGCATATAGCTGTACGAATATTTGGTCAGCTTTTCGTCGCCGATGCTCAGATCGCCGTCGAGGACGACGATCTCGTTATCGACCTCGTCATAGCCGGCGGGCTGGGTCCAGCCGGCGGGAACGTAGGTAATCTGCGCGACGGCATCCATGCTGGGCGACTGACTAAGCAGGCGGCGCTGCAGGCCCGCTGTGATTCCCGGCGCCTGAAACGCCTCCCACGTCACGAACTCGATGTTCGGGATGTTGTGCATCAGACCCGGACGGCCTTCGACCTCATAGCCCTTTTCGGGCACCGGGAAGGGCGGCGCCTGGTTGACGGTGGGCGGGCCGAACTGTTCGGCGAAGGCAGGCAGCGCGGCGACGGTCGCGCCGGCGGCAAGTGCCACGGTCAGGCACAATTTCGCGCGCAGCTTCATTTCGCACCTCCCGCCGCCTTGGCAGCCGGCTCGACGCACTGGTTACGATAGGTTTCCCAATGGCCGGGCCCGGTGCGGTAGAGCCACACCGCGAAGCTGTCCGAATATTGGCTCAGACCACCATGCGCGGTGCCTGCGGGACGGAAGAAATAGCCGTTGGTGCCATAGGTGCCCGCAACCTGCCCTTCCGGCAGGCATTCGGCGACGGTCATGTCGCCGGCGAGCATATAGCCCTCCTGCCAGCTCTTGCTCGACGCCCAGAGCGGCAGATCGCCCTCCCCGCTCATCACCGGATAGCCGCCCGGCGACATCGCGATCCACGTCTTCTGCCCGGTCTTCGGATCGAGACGCAGCAGGCGGACATGGACGGGCGAGTTCTTCATAACCGGCTCGTCACGATATTTCGGCAGGCTCGCCGGGCCGGTGACGGCGATGTCGTTATAGGCAAGGCCATCGATCGCGTCGGCCGCCTTCGTGCCCGCCTTCGACTTCGCGCTTGCCGTATAATCCGGCGCGCCGGCCCAGAACATCAGGACGGTCGCGCCCTTTTCGGTGCCGTAGCTGTGCGCATAGCCTGCGGGATAATAAGCATAGCCATAGCGGCCGACCGGCTTGGTCCCGATGCTGAGTCCGCCTTCGACGACGAACATCTCGAGATCGGCCGAGTGATAGCCCGACGGCTGCTTCCAGCCTGCGGGCAGCTTCGCCAGGATCGTGCGCGCGCCGGTCTTCTCGTCGAAGCTCAGCTGCTTGAACTCGGCGGTCGGCAGGCCGGGGAAGACCAGCGGGCGCAAATGCAGCACGCTCGGTTGCACGAAGCCCACGAACTCGGTCGCACGATCGCGCGATTCCGGGATCCGGATATCCGCCGCAAGGGCCGACGTGCCCAGCAGCACAGTGCTGCACAGGGTCAGGCCCAATCGAAGTCGATTGCTTATTGGCATTGGCAGCTCCCAAAATATCTGCGGTTATCGACCGCAAAATCGTCAGATTCTAACACGTAACACTCTGATTTCAGTCGTGAACTTCGTATCGCGGCACGTCATAATCGTACTTCCGCCAACCCTCCGGCAGATATTCGAGGCCGGTCTTGTACGAACAGTCGGTGACATAGGTCGCCCACAGCGGCGTGCCGGTACGGACGATCGAGATGGTGTAGCCCGGCTCGTTCGAACCGCGGCTCAGCGGGCCGCCATGCGCGACGCCCGCCGGGCGCCACCAATAGGTGTGGCCGCCATAGGTAACCGGGGTTTCGCCCTGCGCCAGGCATTCGCCGATGACGGTGTCGTCGCTCTTTTCGAGGAGGAAATATTCCTCGAAGCTCGGATGGATTTCATAGCCCCCGCCGAAATTGCTCGGCTTGCCGCTGGGTGGCGCGGGGATGCTCGACCCGAAGGTGATCCACGTCATTTCGCCCGTATCGGGATCCTTGCGGATGAGCTTGTGGAGCGCACCCGGAAAGTTTCCGCCGGTGCGATAATGGGGGAAAGGCTCCCCCACATACCAGGCCGCATCGAACTGGTTCCAGTCGCGGATGCGCGCCGCCGGACGCGCGCCGGCCTTGCTGTTGGCGGACGCGACGAACTTCGGCACGCCCTTATACCATTGCAGCATCACCGCGCCCTGCCGCGACGTCGTCGCTCCATGCGCCACGCCCGCGGGCATGAAGCTGTAGGAATAGCGCGTGAGCTTTTCGTCGCCGATGCTCAGATCGCCTTCGAGCAGGATGATCTCATTATCGACATCGTCATAGCCGGCAGGCTGACTCCAGCCCGCGGGCACCGCCGTGATCTGCGCGATCGCCCCCATGCTGGGCGACTGGCTCATCAGCTTGCGCTGCAGCCCGCCGCCGATACCCGGCGCCTCGAACGCCTCCCAGGGAACCTCCTTCGGGGTATAGTGAAGCACGAACCCCGACCCCGGCTTACCCGGACGCCCTTCGACCGCATAACCTTCCTCCGGCACCGCGAAGGGCGGCGCCTGATTGACGGTCGGCGGCCCGAACGACTGGGCATAGGCAGGCAAGGCCAGCAGGCAGGCCGACAGGCACAGTCCCATGCGGAGGGCGTTTACGCCCCCCGCCGTTACGGCCGATCGGCCTGCCTTGCGCATCAGAAGGAGAAACCGACGCGGGCCATCACCTGACGCGGCTCACCGACATAGCCGGTGACGATCGGCCGCACCGCGTTCGCGCTCAGCAGGCCTGCCTGCACGAAGCTCTTGTTCGCGAGGTTGCGCCCTTCGAGCGATGCGTTCCACCGGCCATCGTCGCTACGCCACGCGACCGAGGCGTTGAACAGGTTGAGCTTCGGCGTCTGAACCAGTTCGGGTTCGTTCGCGATGTTGTTGTACACCTTCGACGTGTAATCCCAGACGCCGTTGAGCGTGAACTTGCCCGGCACGCCCGAAATCTCCGGCGAGAAGCGGAAGCCCGCGCTGACCTTGGCCCTCGGCAGGCCTTTGATCTTCCTGTTCGTGCAGTCCACCTGCACGCCGAACTGGTTTCCGCAGGTGAACGACTTGGTATATTTGCCCCGGTTGAACGCGGCGTTGCTGTACAGATTGAAGCTGTCCGAAATCTGCCAGTTCGGCTCCAGTTCGAGACCCCAGGTCCGCGCCGCGCCGGCATTGAGCGTGGCGATGAACGCGGTGTTCGGAATGATCGTCGAAAGCTGCAGATCGCTATAATCGGCGATATAGGCCGTCGCGTTCACGCGGAACCGATATTCGGGGATGTTGAGCTTCGCGCCCAGTTCGTAGCTGTCGACGAATTCCGCGCCGAACGGCGTGGGCTGCAGAACCGCCGTGATCGGATCGCGCGAGTTGAAGCCGCCGCTGCGCGTGCCGCGCGTCCACGAGATATAGGTGAACAGCTGGTCGTTGACCTCCCAGTTCACACCCAGTTTCGGCGTGGTCGACGAATAGGTCGACTTGCCCAACTGCGTGCCGGCGGCCGAGCCGATCGTGAGCGCGAGATAGTCGGTCGTTTCCCGCGTATAGCGCAGGCCCGCAAGGACGCTGAGGCCGTCGACGATCGTGTAGGTCGCCTGACCGAAGACGGCGGGCGCCTTCACCTTGTTCGCGGCATCATCGGTCTGGGCGCCGCTGCGTGCACCCTGCTGCGTGCCCTTTTCGTAGAAATAATAGACGCCGCCGACGGCCTTCAGGCGCTCACCCGTGTAGATCAGGTTCGCTTCCTGCGTGTACCAGCTGCTCTTGAATTCGACCCGGTCGGCATTGGCGACGACCAGCCGTCCGCCATTGGCCGCAACCTTCGCGGCCGTCAGGAAGCCGTCATTGCCCAGGCTGACCTGACGAAGCCGGCCATAGCCGCTGATCAGGCCGAATTCGAGGTCGTCGGTGATCGCATAGGTCGCGTTGAGCGTGACGCCGCGCTGATAGATGCGCTGATAATAATTGGCGACGACTTCGTTCACCGTCAGATCGCGGTTGGGGGTGGCATAGGGATCCACCACGCCGACGGGCGCGATCAGCGGCAGCGGCACGGTGCTGTCGGAGCGATCCTGCATCGCATAAGCCGCAAGCTCGAACGTCAGCTTCTCGTCAGGCTCGAACAGCAGCTTGATGCGTTCGGCGCTGCGATTGAGATCGCCGACGCGGCGATCTTCGTCGAGGCTGAAGATGAAGCCGTCACGACGGCGGTGCAGGCCGCTGATCGAGAAGGCGAGCTTGTCTTCGATCAACGGGCCGCTGAGATAGGCTTTCGCCTCGCGCGCCTGGAAATTGCCGACGCTGAGCTGGCCCGCGCCGGTCCAGTCGTAGGACGGCTTCTTGGTCACCAGCTTGATCGCGCCGCCCGAGGTGTTGCGCCCGTACAGCGTGCCCTGCGGGCCGCGCAGGAACTCGACACGATCGACGTCGAAGAAGTCGAAGAAGGCGCCGTTCGGGCGCGGCTGAATGACGTTGTCGATATAGACGCCGACGGTGCCGTTCGCGCGGATGCCGCCCGTTTCGGTGCCGGCGCCGCGCACGACGATCTTCATCTGGCTCGAACCCGCGGTCGCCTGCGACAGCACGATGCCCGGAACCTGGTTCACCATGTCGCGCACATCGCGGACCTGGCGTTCCATCAGCGCTCCCTCGCTGATCGCCGTCACCGAAACCGGGGTGGTGCGGACGGTGCCGCCATAACGTTCGGCGGTGACGAGGATTTCGCCCTCGCCTTCGGTCGCCTGATCTTCGGCGGCCGGCGCGGTCGCCTGTTGCGCCCAGACCGGCGAGACGAGCGTCGCCGACCCCAGAAGGGCCGCGAGGCACTTGGCCCGCATAGTGTTTCGAGATGCTTGCGTCATGTGAACCCCCTTATGTGCCCCGACTCAGTGCGAGCCGGACCGTTCCCTGCGCGGCATATTTTTTCGGAGGTCTGATCGTTTCCCTGGCCCCGCATCTGTGCGGGTGTCTCAGTTCACCTCAGCCCCATTTGTTATATATCCATATCAAATCACGAGTCGGCGTTCACCGCAAGTCATTTGTTATACTTTTATGGTAATTAAATTGCCTGATGCGAAACGGCGCGTCGTCCGTGGGCGCTGTTCGCCAGATGATGAGTTCAGGCCAGATCGGCCCGGTGGCGGACGAGCGAGGCGAGCACGCCGGAAATGGCGAGCGGGATCGCGAAGCAGAGGAAGACAATCCACAGGGGCAGGTCTTTACCCAGCAGAAAACCGCCCAAAATCGGCCCGATCACCGATCCGCCACGGCCGATGCCGATCGCCCAGCCGATGCCCGAGCTGCGCACTTCCGACGGGTACATCTGCGCCGCCAGCGAATAGAAGCCGGTGAAGCCGCCCTGCACCGTCACACCCATGCCGACCGCGACGATCAGCACCAGAGCGAGCGGCATCGGCATGCTGAAGATCATCATCAGCACGCAGCCGACGAGCATGTAGGTGCGGATCAGCCAGCCGATGTCGCGCTTCGTCGCCAGCCAGCCGATCGTCGCCGCGCCGATGAAGCCGCCGACGTTGAAGATCGATCCGGCCCACAGTGAATCGCCCGCGCTCAGCCCCGCTTCGGTCGCCAGCTTCGGGATCCAGCTCGTCACGAAATAGAGGACCATGAAGCCCGCGAAGGTCGAGAACCACAAAGTCACGGTCGACTTCCACAGGCCGTCGGCGAACAGGTGGCCCAGCTTCGGCGCCGCGCTGCGCGTGCGCGGCGGCGGCAGGCTGTCGAGGCGCGCGAGGCCGAGCCGAGCGCGCAGCGTGTTGATCTTTGCGAGCGCGCCGGCCGGCTGGCGGTTCTGGAGGAAATCGATCGATTCGGGCAGCAGGAAGAAGGCGATCGGCAGGATCGCCGCGCTGACCACGCCCGCACCCAGCAGGGTCGCCTGCCAGCCATAGTGCGGGATCGCCCAGATCGCGGCGAGGCCGGTGAAGACCGCACCGATCGGATAACCCGCCTGAAACGCCCCGATCGCGATGCTGCGCTTGCCCGCGGGCGCATATTCGCTCGCGAGGGCGGCGATGCTGGCGAGCAGCGTGCCGATGCCAAGGCCGGTCACGAGCCGGAAGCCGACGAAGGCCGGGATCGTCCCGACCAGCCCGGTGCCCAGCGCGCCGATCGTGATCAGCACCAGCGCGCCCAGCACGACCGGGCGGCGCCCGATCCCGTCGGCCAGCGGCGCGATCAGCACGCAGCCGAGCATCATGCCCACCAATCCGGCGCTGAAGATCACGCCCAGCGCCTCGAAACTGACGCCCCAGTCGGTCGCCATTGCAGGGGCGACATAGGATATGATCAGCACGTCCATGCCATCGAGCATGTTGATCACGGTGCAGATCGCGACCACCATGATCTGCAATGGCGTCCAGCCGACCAGATCGGTCGAGGCCGCTACGTCGATGCTGCGTGTCGTGTCTGTCGCCATTTTTGCCCCCGCATGTCGCCAGGGAATATTACGCACCTGCAAAGGGGCGGCAAGAGATTTGTCATAATGTTATAACTTTTGATCAAATCATCGATTCCGGCGTGCTTGCGCCTTCCGTGAGACGGGTTCGCAAGTTATAGGTCGCTTGCCGATGCGGTTCGCCAGTGAGCGACCTCATCCCCAATATCGGGCGCATCGTGCGGAGAGAGATTGAATGATCGGCGCCAATCGCGAAATGTTCAGCGTCGACCGCAAGACGGCCGTTCCGCTTTATCATCAGATCTTCCTCCAGCTGCGCGACGAAATAGTTTCGGGCAGCCGCCCATTTGGGTCGCTGATGCCGACCGAGCAGGAATTGTCGGAGAATTTCGGCGTTTCGCGGATCACCGCGCGGCGCGCGATGGACGAACTGGCGCTCCAGCATTTCGTGGCGCGCAAGCGCCGCGTGGGCACGCAGGTGATCTACAATCTGCCCGTCAAGCCGATCGAGGCCGACATCGCCAAGGCGGTCGACTCGCTCGTCACCTTCGGCCGCAAGACCAAGGTGACGGTGCTCGAAATCACGCGCGAGGAGGTGGGCGAGCCGGTCGCATCGCTGCTGGGCGTCGCCGCGGGCAGCCGCGTCGTGCGCGCGGTGCGCCTGCGCTGGCTGGATGGCGAACCGCTGGGCTGCACGATCGCGCATGTGCCCGAACATCTGGGCTTCATGATAAACGAAAAGAGCCTGAAGGAAGCGCCGATCGTCAGCTTGGTCCAGCAATCGGGCCGCAAGTTCGGCGGCGCGGCGCAGACGATCGCCGCCGTCTCGGCCGATCCGGGGATGGCGGCGCTGCTCAAGATCGACCCGATCGCGCCGCTGCTGCGCGTCACCCGCGCCTTCCATGACGAGGATGGCGGCCCGATGCTGCTGACCCAGGCTTATTATCGCGCCGACCGATATCAGGTGCGCTTCGATCTCCAGTCGAACACGATCCAGGCCGCTTTCTGATCGCCGCCGTGCGATTTTGAACGACCGCGCATCTGTGAGATTATCGGGCACCTGAAGGATGCGTGGCATGACGATCGACGACCGGGCGCTGGATTATGTGACGGGCGCGCTCTCCCCGCAGGAGCGCGATACCGTGGCGCGCGATCGCCTGTCCGATCGGCAGCTCGACACCGCGATCCGCGACTGGGAGACGAAGCTCGCCCCGCTCGCGGACACCAGGGAAAGCCCGCCCGCCCCCAAGGGGTTGTTCGATCGGATCGCGCAGGGCGTCGCGCGCGAACGCGAGGCGATGGCCGGCAAGACCGTCAGCCCCTTCGACGAAGCCGAATGGCGCGTGCTGTCGCCGGGCGTCGAGACGCGTCAGCTCTGGTCGGCGCAGACCTTCATGTATCGCTGCGAGCCTGGGGCCACCCTGCCCTCGCACGTCCATACCGACACCGAAAATCTGATCGTCATTTCGGGCGACTGCGTGATCGGCGGCCGGGCGCTGCGCACCGGGGACTGGTATAGCGCGCCGCCGGGGACCGAGGATCTGGACGTCCGCACCACCGCAGGCTGCGTCCTTCTGGTCCAATATACTGCCTGAGCCTGCATCCGGACCGGCTATATCATCCGTAGAGACGTTGCCGGAGATAACGGCTGACGGGGAGGGACGGATGGCAGATTATATGGCCGCTTATCGGATCGATCGCTGGCGCAGCTGGCTGCGGCGAGTGCTGGGCGCCATCTATCTGGCCGCCGGCATCGCGCATCTGACAACACCGCAGCCCTTCGTTAAGATAACGCCCGATTGGGTGCCGATGCCCGAAGCGGTCGTGATCGGCACCGGCATCGCCGAGATCGTCGGCGCGATCGCGCTGCTGTTCGTGCCGCAGCTCTATTACGCCGCCGGCATCGCCTTCGCCGCTTATGCGGTGTGCGTCTATCCGGCGAACATCAAGCATGCGATCGACGGGATTTCGATGTCCGGAACCGGGCTCGACTGGACGGACATAGGGCTCGCCTATCACATCCCCCGCCTCGCCTTTCAGCCAGTTCTGGTCTGGTGGGCCCTGTTCGCGGGCAATGTGATCGACTGGCCCTTTTCGCGGCGCAGGTTCTGATCCTAGACGGCCGGCGCCACATAAGCGGTGAACAGCAGGCACCCGGCCTGCGTCGACATGCGGCTGTGGATCGTGCCGGCGGGCACACGGATATAGTCACCCACCCCGAAGCTGCGCCCGCCGACCACCAGATCGCCCGCGACCACGACAATATGTTCGTCCAGCCCATCGGGCTGATCATGCGGCTCCTCGACCGCGCCGGGATCGCAGCGGATCAGGATCGCGTCGTCGCACCATAAGGGTTTGAACTCGACGCGCGGCCCGTGCAGCCGCCAATCGCCATCGACGCAGGGCTGGACATGCTTGCCGTCGAGCGCGCGCTGCTCCTCGCCCAGCGCGCGTTCGATCCGCGCCCAATCGCGCGTCGCAGGAGCAGGCGCCGATCCGCCCGACTGCAACCCGGCAAAGAGTCGTTCGGCAAAGCCGATCCCCTCGTCGAGCGCGCTATTATAAAGCCGCTCGCGCGCGGCGGCCGCGCGCTCCTCGGGCGATAGCGCGCCCAGCACATAAGCGATCGCGCGGTCCTCGATCGTGTCGCGAAGTCCCTTGGTCATGTCGGTTATACGTTGTCACTCAGCGGATTGGACGCAGGCACCGGAAACGATTGCTTCGATCATGCCCGCATCAGCTTTCCATGCAGAGCTTGAGCGCCTGCGTGCCGCGCCGGATCCAGCTCTTGACCGTGCCGAGCGGCAGCCCAAGCTGTTCCGACAGTTCCGAATGGCTCAGGCCATAATGGTACATCGTCACGATCGCGCGCGCCTGATCCGACGGTAGTTGGCCGAGACACCGGTTCAGCTTGGGATCGGGCGGCTCGATCGCCTCTGTCGCCAGACTGGCGAGGTTCGCCTCGTCCAGTTCTTCGGCCGGTTGCCGCCGCCGCCCCAGATCGAGCGCGGCGTTGCGGGCGATGATCCCGATCCACGTCTTCGCGGTGCCACGTTCGATGTCGAAGCGGCCTGCTGTGCGCCACAATTTCATGAAGGCTTCCTGCACGGCATCCTCCGCCGCCTGCGGATCGCGCAACAGGCGCAGGGCGATGGCGTACACCCAGTCGCCCTGGGTTTCGTACAGCCGACGGAAGGCCCCTTCGTCGCCCGCGCCCATCGCCATCAACAGCGCCTCGGGACTTTGCATCTTCGTCAGTGTCGTGGTCCTGCCGCAAGGGTTCAGCAGCGCCTGCGCGCTCCCGTTCGTTACGCAACGATCACCGGAAACGGATGCATTCTGCCGGCCTTCTGCAAAGAAATAAACTTCCGCGTCCGGCTGCATCTGCGGCCTCATCGGCGCCGGTAATTGCCCCACGAAACCAACATGACGGCGCGACCCGGCCGCCGCCACTTCCAGGGGGTAAGGTTTGATGAGACGAGGATTGATCGTGGCCGCGGCTGTGATGGGGCTGGCGCCCGTATCGGCAGCTTTGGCGGCGGACGCCGACGGCGCGGATCAGGCGATGGCGACCGAACCCGCCAGCATCGCGCCGATGGAGGATGAAAAGGACAGTTTCCTTTCCAATGGCGGCCGCCTGCTGCTGACGGGCGGCGTTTCGACGATCGAGGGTTCGGCAGGCGGCGGCCTGGTGCCGTGGGCGACGATCGGCGGCTACGGCACGCGCAACGAATTCGGCATCAGCACCTTCGTCACCGGGGTCGACACCCGCGACTTCACGCTCGCCTCCTATGGCGGCGCGATCAATTTCCGTAACCGGGTCGAATTGTCGGTCGCGCGACAGAATTTCAATCTGCGCAAGGTGGGCGGCGCGCTGGGCCTCGGCAATCGCTTCACGATCAGCCAGACGATCCTGGGCGCCAAGGTCCGCCTGATCGGCGACGCGGTGCTGGAGCAGTCGGCCTATCTCCCGCAGATTTCGGCGGGCCTTCAGTACAAGATCAACGACGACGAAACCGTCGTCGGCGGCGCGCTGGGCGTGGAGCGCAAGGGCGTCGATTTCTACGTCGCAGCGACCAAGCTGATCCTGTCGCGCAGCCTACTGCTCAACGCGACCGCGCGGCTTACCAAGGCGAACCAGTTCGGTATCCTCGGCTTCGGCGGCCTTGGCGGCAAGGACCAGAAGTACAAGCCGCAGTTCGAAGCGTCGGCCGCTTACCTGCTCAGCCGTAAGATCGCGGTGGGCGCCGAGTTCCGCACCAAATCGAACCGGCTCGAAGGCGCACTGGGCGGCTCATCCTTCCGCGAGGAAAATGCCTGGGACGCCTTCGTCGCCTTCGCGCCGACGCGCAACGTCTCGGTCACGCTGGCCTACGCCCGCCTCGGCCAGATCGCGCTGCGCCGGCAGAACGGCGCCTACGCCTCGCTCCAGGTCGGTTTCTGATCCTTCCAAACGAGAGGACTATCGCATGTTGAAGCTCATCCTGCCGGTGGCGATGCTCGCCGCCATCACGCCCCAGATCGCCGCCGCCCAGGCGACCGATCCGACTCCCGCAATCAAGGAACGTTATGCCACGCTCCCCAACCTGACCGACGACACCAAGCTGTACGAGACGTTCGGCCGTCGCGAAGGGCTGGTCGCGATCATGGACGATTTCATGAACCGCCTCGTCGCCAATCCGCGCACCCGGCCTTACTTTGAAAATTCCGACAAGGAGCGGATCAAGGCGCTGCTGGTCGAACAGGTCTGTGTCGTCCTGAAGGGGCCGTGCACCTATTCGGGCCGTTCGATGGCCGAAGCGCATATGGGCATGAACGTCAACGAAGGCGCCTTCTTCGCGCTGGTCGAGGAATTCCAGAAGACGCTCAACGCCCGCAACATCCCGTTTGCCGCCCAGAACCGGTTGATCGCGTCGCTGACGCCGATGCACCGCGACATCATCGATCGGTAAGCGGCCATGAGGTCCTCCGTCCCGGTTCCGCTGTCCGTCGCGACGTCCACCCTGATCGTGGTCGGAGCCATAATGATGATGACCACGAACGCGGCGGCGCAAACCCCTATGACCGGGGCGGAGGGCGCCAGGCTCTATCAGGCGAGATGCGGCACCTGCCACAGCATCGCCGCGAACAAGATAGGGCCGGCGCACAAGGGGGTGTTCGGGCGGCAATCCGCGATGGCGCCGGGGTATAATTACTCCCCGGCGCTCCGGGCCGCGAACATCAACTGGAACGCCGCCACGCTCGATCAATGGCTGCAGGGGCCACAGAAGATGGTGAAGGGCAGCCGCATGTTCCTTGCGGTGCCCAACCCCACCGAGCGGGCGGCGATCATCGCCTTCCTTCAATCGGATGCCGCAAAGTGATCGGCCGCCATCCGGTTACGCCCCCTGCGACCAGGCGATCGCGTCGGCGCCCGCCGGCAGAAACATCGGGCAATCGGGATCGGTCGCCGCCCGGAACACGGCCTCGGCCACGTCGCGCGCGGTGGTGACGTCGCCGTTCGCGGCCTCGTACATCGCCGCAAGCGTCCGCTCCCCGAAATCGGCATAGGCAGCCGGAAAGCCGCCGGCTTCCGCGATCTGGCTTTGCGCCGAGGCGGCGAAACTGGTCGACGGCGCCATGCCGGGCAAAACCATCCGGGCGCGGATGCCGACCTCCGCCAGTTCGTGCGCCGCCGATTCCGTCAGCGCATTCATCGCCGCCTTGCTCGCGCGATAGACCGACAGCAGCGGCAGCGGCTTATAGGTCGAACTTGAGCCGATATTGACGATCGCGCCCGAACCGCGCTCACGCATGCCGGGCAACACCGCCTGCATCATCGCGATCGTGCCGAACAGATTGGCGTCGAAGATCCGGCGCACCGCCTCCATCGGCGTCCCTTCGACTGCGTTGAGCCAGCCGATGCCCGCATTGTTGACCAGCACGTCGATGGGGCCGGCCTGCGCGATAGCCGCCGATATGCTCGCCGGATCGGTCACGTCGAGCGGCAGCACCCGCAGATGATCGGACGCCGGCAAAGTGTTCGCGGCGGGATCGCGCATCGTGGCGATCACCGACCAGCCCTGTTCCAGAAAATAGGCTGCGATCTCGCGGCCGAAGCCGGTCGAGCAACCGGTGATGAGGACGGTGTTCATTGCATAACTCCTTGCGGATTTTCCCCTGCCGTCCCAAAATATGAACGATCCTTCAGTTCGGGAATTCGCATATGAACCGCCCTGTTCCGGCCCTCCTCCGCCCCCGGAAAACACCGCAACAGGCGCGATCGACCGCCACGATCGAGGCGATCCACATCGCGACGATTCAGGTTTTGCTGGCGGGCGGCGTGGGCCGGCTGACGACGACGCGGGTGGCCGAGCGCGCCGGCGTTTCGGTCGGCACGCTCTACCAATATTTCCCGCACAAGCAGGCGCTGCTGTTCGCGCTTGTCGAGCGGCAGTTCGACCTGATCGAAGGCGCGATGGTCGCCGCCGCCACAAAGCTCGAAGGGCAGGATCTGGCGGCCATCGCGGAAGGGCTGGCGATCGCCTGGCTCGATGCCAAGATGGCGGACATCGTCTCCTCGCGCGCCATCTACGCCATCGCTGCCGAGTTCGACCTGTCCGACCTGATGAGCCGCGCCGCCACCTGCATGACCGATCTGATCGGCGGGCTGCTGTCCTCCTCGCCCGGCACCGACTTTCCCGATCGCGACGCGGTGGCGTTCATGGTCGCGGCGCTGCTCGGCGGTTCGGTGCGCGTGGTGATGGAGGCGGACGGATCGGACGAGGGCTTCGATCGCCTGCGCCGCGAACTACCACGCGCTTGTTACGCCTATCTCGCTGCAGCCGACCGGGGCGCTATCCGACAGGCCGGATAGCGCCCCTTTTCGGCATCAGCCGCGCCGCACGATCTTCTCGCGCGTCGTGGCGGTAACGTCGAACGTGCCGATCGACTTCGTATCATAGGGTTTCGCCATGATCGTCGACACGGCGACATAGTCGGCCGAGGCGCGATCGTGGGTGAGCGTCAGGACGATATAGCCCTTCGCCTTCTGGTCGCAGAAGGCGACTTCGGGGCTGGACTGCATCAGCATCTGGCCGAGCGGAAGTTGCGGCAGCATGTCGCCCTGCGACGGGCTGGTGATCGACGACGTGCCGAATTCTGCCGCGACCAGCCGCCCTTCGGCGTCTTGCAGGTCGTTCACCCAGAAGGCGTGGCTATCGCCAGACAGGACGATCGGCCGGCTTTCCGCCTTGCGGAACGACGCATAGAGCCGCTCGCGCGCCGCCGGATAACCGTCCCACGCATCGAGATTGAACGGCAGGCCCGCCGCGAAGCTCGCCATCGAAACCTCGACCTGCTTGCGGATGTAGTCGGGCAGCGCGCCGAGCAACGGGCCGGCCTGCGCCGCCGGCAGCTTCGGCCCATTGACGCGCGCCATCACCACCTGATTGCCGATCACCTGCCACGGCGTGCCCGCCTTGACCGAGGCGGTCAGCGTGTCGGTGATCCAGCTCTGCTGCGGCGCGCCCAGCATCTCGCGTTCGGGCCGCTTGAGATCGGCGAGGCGCGCGGCGAAGGTTTCGGCGCTGGGCAGCCGCCCGTCATCATCCACCTGTTGCGACCGCGCGAGCAGCCGGGTCTCGACCATCAGCAGCGTCGCGACGTCGCCGAACTGGAAGCTGCGGTTGATCGCATCCCACGGCTTGCCGGGGGCCGCATCACGGATCGGCATCCATTCGAAATAGGCCTGGAGCGCGGCGGCCTTGCGCTTCTTCCACTCGCCTTCGGTTTCGGGCTGGTGGTTTTCGGCGCCGCCGACCCAGCCGTCATTGGCGACTTCGTGATCGTCCCACACGCAGATGAAGGCGGCGCGAGCGTGCGCGGCCTGAAGGTCCGGGTCGCGCTTATATTGGGCGTGGCGGGTGCGGTAATCGGCCAGCGTCACGATCTCGTGCGGCGGCTCGTGATTGCGGCCCAGCTTCTTGCCGGTGCCGCCGCCATAACCGTCCGGCCCATATTCGTAGATATAGTCGCCCAGGTGGACGATCGCGTCGACGCGGTCGAGCTTGCTGACCGCGTCATAAGCGTTGAACAGGCCGCCGGGATAAAGCTGGCACGTGACGACCGCCAGCACCGCATCGGCGATCTTGCCCTGCGCCAGCGTGCGGACGCGGCCGACGGGCGAGCGTGTGCCGTCCGCCGCTTCGAACCAGTAATGATATTCGGTGCCGGCCTTCAGCCCCTTGGCATCAACCTTCGCGGTGAAATCGCGCGCGGGCCGCGCCTCGACCGTGCCCGATCGGATCGCGGGCCCGTCGGCACGCTCGGCAATGGACCATTTGAGCGGGACAGGCGCGCTGTGCGCCGGATCGGCCGGCGTCGCGCGGGTCCACAGGATTGCGGAGGTCGCGGTCGGATCGCCGCTCGCCACGCCATGATCGAAGCTGATTTTGGCGGCGGAGGCGGCGCGCGCCGCCCCCACCGGAAGCGCCACGCCCGCGCCGAGCAGCCCGAGCGCGGAGCGCCGATCGACCCGGATCATTTCGCACCGCCGAAGCGATAGGCGACGCGCACGCCATAGAAGCGCGGTTCGCCCGCGATGAAGGTCGGCAGGCCCAGCGAGTCACCGGTATTGCCGGCATCCTTGATATATTTCTTGTCGAGCAGGTTATCGACATAAGCTTCGATCTGCAGACCGTTGTCGAACTCGTAACCGACACGCGCGTTGACCAGCGCGAAGCCCTTCTGCACCTCATCCTGAATATTGTCGGCGACGAGCGCACCGGTGGAGACCTGCTGCAGGTCCGGGCGATCATTGTCGTCGTCGAAGAACACCTTCGACTGCCAGGTCAGGCTGGGCGTGAAGGTCACGCGGCCGGGGCCGGCGGGCACGCCGACGATCGCGCCGATCGATGCCGAATGATCGGGCGAGAGGCGCAGGCGATTGCCGTCGCGCACGCCACTCTTCAGGCGGCTGTGGTTATAGGCATAGGTCGCGATCAACGCGACATAGTCATTCGGCACATAGCGCATGTCGCCTTCGAAGCCGTAGGTTTCGGCGCGACCGGCATTGGTGGTGATGATCTGGGTGCCCTGCTGCACCGTCGTCTGGAAGTTCTTATATTCATAATAGAAGACCGATCCGTCGAGGATCAGCTTGCGATCGAGGAGTGCGCCCTTCGCGCCCACCTCATAGCTGTCGACCGTCTCGTTCGGCAGCGGATTGAACCGCGTGGCCGCGAGCGGGGTCGACGGGCTGGACGCCGCCAGCACGCGCGGACGACGGCCACGCGCATAATTGGCGTAGATGCTGGCATCGTCGGTGGGGCTGTAACGCGCGGTCAGGCGCCAGCTGAAGCCGTCATCCTTCATGCTGGCGCTGTCGGTACCGCCATTGCCTGCGGTCGGCTGGAGGCCGAGGCCGATCATCGGCACCGGATAGGCGACCGAGGTCGGGATCGTCGCCGCACCCGGCACCGCGAGCGCGCCGAGCAAGGCGGTGCGCTGCGCCGCCGGCTGGCCGAGCGCCGCGATGAAGGTGCCCAGGATCGAGCGCCCGTTGAGGACGGCCGAGGTAAAGCTGCTGTCCTTGTCGTCATGCGTCCAGCGCAGGCCCGCGCCAATTTCGAACTGGTCGGTGACCTTGAAGGTCGCATCGCCGAAGATGTCGAACGCCTTGGTGCGCGCGAAATTGGTGCTGGTTTCGAGGTGGTTCGACTTCAGGTTCGCGGCGATCGCCGTCGCCTGCGCCGCCGACAAGGCGACGCCCGAAGCCCCCGCAACACCGCGCAGAAGCTGCGAGGTGAAGGCGGTGCTGCCGAACAAGGCGGCCGGCGCCGGATCGGTCGCCGCGCGGCCCGGAATCGCGCCGCCGCCGTTCATCGCGCTGGCGAAGCGGGCGAGCGCCATCCGCTCGTCAAACTGCGCCGGTCCGCGCTGCGATCCCTTTTCGTGGAAATAGCTCGCGCCGACGAACGCCGACAGACGATCATCGTCATAGCGCAAGCGCAGTTCCTGGCTGGTCTGGCGCCCGCGCGCATCTTCGGCGGCGGTCAGCACGGGCAGCGAGATGCCGTCGGCGTCGAAAATCTCGAGCGCGTCGAAGCGGCGATAGGCGCTGATCGATGTCAGCGTGAAACCGTTGCCCAGCGCCAGATTGGCGATGCCCGTCACGCCCCAGACTTCGCGATCGAGGCCGAGCGGCTTGCCGCCTTCGAAGCCCGCGCCGGCAACCAGCGCCGCGCCGCTGTTGCGCCCCGCCGTGCCGATCACCGCGCCGGTCGCCGGATCGGTCGGGCGATAGGCGATCGATTTGAACGACGTGCCGGTCGGCTCGTCCTTCTGATAATTGCCGATCACGTCGAAGGTCAGCCCGCCGGTTTCGGCATGAAAAGCGCCGCGGATCGCCTTCGTATCGTCCGAATTGAAGTCGCGATCGCGATCGAGCAGGTTCTTCACATAGCCGTCGGCCTTGCGGATGCGGCCCGCGACGCGCAGCGCGACGCCTTCGCCCAGCGGCGCGTTCGCCATGCCCTCGGCCGTCCAGGCGTTGAAATTGCCGTAGGAGCCGCTGGCATAGGCCGCGAAGCCCTTCGGATCGGCCTTGTTCTGGATCAGGTTGACCGCACCGATCAGCGCGCCGCGACCATAAAGCGTCGACTGCGGCCCCTTTGCGACTTCGACGCGCTGCATGTCGAACAGTTCGACATAGGAGCCGCGCGACTTGGAGATAGAGACGCCGTCCTGAAAGACCGAGACGCGCGGCTCGTTGAAGGCGGTGCCGCTGTCCGACGTGATGCCGCGGATCACGAAGCCCGGATTGTTCGGCGACTGGTTCTGAACGTCGAAGCCGGGGATGAAGCGGCCCACTTCCTCGAACTCGGACAGACCGAACCGATCGAGTTCGTCGCCCGTGACCGCGCTGACCGCGACCGGCACTTCGATGCTGTTCTGTTCGCGCAGCTGCGCGGTGACGACGATGTCGCCGCTTTCGCCCACCGCATCGGCCACGGGGGCCGCCTGAGCAAAAACGGGCGCGGAAAGCGAAGCGAGGCCGGCGGTCGCCAGCCCGATCAGTGTGGGTCGCATGGTGGATTCCCCTTGGTCTTGATGTTGACCTATGGGTTAAGCTCAAGCCATGACGCCCCCGTTGCGGTTCGGCGACCACGATTGTCACAAATGGCTGATTTCTAATCGAAACGACTAGACGCCCTAGTCGGATCGCGGAGCGCGCCGCGCAGCCCCGCCGCTTATTCTCCGGGCCAAAGTTCGCAGCGGAGACGGTTCATGGGTGTGCAGGCAACCGGCGGCGCGAGCGCCAGCTTTTCGGCAGGCGGCAACGGTGCGTCGCTCGATCTCGCGGCGAACCTGATCGCGAGCAACCGGACATCGACGGGCCTCGATACGGTCGCGCTGGCGGCCGACGTGAAGGCGCAGGGCGATGCCTCGCTTGCGCAGGCCGTGTCCGAAAAGCTGTCGCCGGTCGAACAGGGTGAGTTCGCCTCCGCATTGGGCGAAAGCGGCGGTTCGGAAGAAGGCGTCGGCGCCTTCTTCGACGGCGCGATCCGGGGCGACTTCAGCGACAATCAAAGCTGGTCGAAGCTGGCCGGGCAGACCGTGGTCGGCTTCATCCCCGTCGTCGGCCAGATCGCCGATGCGCGCGATACGGTCGCCGCGATCGGGCAGGTCGTGCGCGGCGAGGAAGGTGGCTGGCTCAATCTGGGCGCGGCGGCGGTCGGCTGGATCCCCGGCATCGGCGATGCCGCCAAGGGCGCGATCCGTGGCGGCAGCAATGTTGCCGAGGCCGGCACCGACGCGCTTCAGGCGGCGGCCAAGCATGGCGACGAAGCCGCCGAAGCCGCGACCGACGTCGCGCGCCAGACGCGCCGCTTCGACGATGCCGATGCCTTCAACCGCGCGGCCAACGATGCGCAGCCCAACATGCGCTACGAATATGGCAATTACGCCTATGAAACCGACGCGCTGGGACGGGTGAAGACATCCGAAGGCACGATCAGCCTCGACGCCGCCGGCCGCAACGATCCCGACCTGCAAACCTCGATCGGGCATGAGGGCAAGAAGACCGACGTCGGCTTCCACATCATCGCCGATCGCTTCGGCGGCCAGACGAACCGCCTCAATGTCGTGCCGGGTAACGGCAAGCCGACCGGCGACGGCCTTCCCAACCTGAACAACGGCGCTTACAAACAGTTTGAAAATACGGTCGGGAAACTGGCGGAAAATCCGGCCAACACGGTCGAGATTCGGATCGAGGCGAATTACGCCACGGGCAATGCCAGCAACCGGCCGGACAGTTTCGAGGCATCCTATCGCGTCAATGGCGGCGTGTGGATGACTCAGAACTTCGTCAACAAGTGATCGTGAAGGCCGGAGCGCAGATCATGGATTTCACCGAAGCCCAGAACGATGTGGTCCGCAGCGTCGCCGGTTCGGCCGATGTCGGCGCGTGGGAACGTCTGCTCGCCGATGTCGAAATCCTCGAACATGGCGACAGCTACCAGATCGACTATGTCTGCCTCGCCATCGTGCGGAAGCCCGACGGTGAGTTCGCGTCCGCCCAGTTCAAGCTGGACGAAACCGCACGCGGCGCGATCGCCACGCTCTATCGCCAGCGTAAGGACGATGCCGGCGACGTGATCGGCGGGTTCGAGCTGAAGATCGACCAGCCCGGTCACTTCCGCTTCGACTATCTGAATGGCGCGCCCAAGCGCATCAACGGCGTCTGGGACGAGGAGCGCGCGCACGTGCTCAACAACTATCTCGACGTGTACAAGTCGGAACTCGCCGCGCGCTGAGCCTTCCCGATCCTCCCCCGGAGGGGGAGGGGGACCATGCGCAGCATGGTGGAGGGGTATTCTCCACACGCGCAACCTTCGCTGCCGACCAATACCTCTCCACCACCCTTCGGGTGGTCCCCCTCTCCCTCCGGGAGAGGATTTGGACACCTCCACTAGTCGCTCCGACTAGGTCGCCTAATCGTTACGCTGAGCGCGCCGAATCCCGCTTCATGGTCAGATGCTCGGGCAACTTCTTCCGGGAGCCACGCACATGACCACGATCAACGCCAACCTCGCCTCCACGATGATGGGATCCTCGTTCGCCGCCGGTTTTTCGGCCGGCGCGCAGTTCATGATGGCCAGCGGCATCGCCGCGCGTTTCCTGTCGCCGCTGGGCGCGGGGCCGCTCGCCTTCGCGATGATGCCGGCGCTGTGGAACGTCAGCGCGCGCAACGCCGCCGCCGCCGAACCCGAAGCGCAGTGGACCGCCAGCACCGGCCAGAACGGAACGGCATCGATCGATCTGGGCGACGGCTACAGCCTCGCGCTCAACGAGAATAACAGCGAGATCACGATCACCAACGCCAATACCGGCGAAACCACGCGCATCTGGGGCGATCCGCATGTCGAGGTGGACGGCAACCACGTCTTCGATTTCTGGGGCACGACCACCTTCACGCTGGACAACGGCACCAAGATCACGATCGACACCGAACAATTCGGCGGCAATCCCGACGCTTATGTCGCGAGCCAGCTGACGATCACCAAGGGCGACAATGCGATCGTCGTCGACGGGATCAGCCAGAACGATCTGGGCGATCTTTCGATCAGCATGAGCCAGGATGGCTATGCGCTGGACGCCGCGACCCGCGACGGCTTCGTCCTCAACGAAAATGCCAGCGGCAGCGGCTGGCGTTCGGACATTACCGGCCAGATCGCGACCCAGGCCGATCTGAACGCCACCCGCCCCGGCGAAGCCTATGGCCCCGGCAGCACGATGCCCAGCGTGGACGAGTTGAGCAGTGCGCTCTCGATGTTCCTCGGCTTCGGCGTGCTGATGAGCATGGCGATGCTGAGCACCGAGAATATCGACACCAGCATCACCACCAACGCGATCCTGCGCGCGATCCTGCCGCAGGTCGACGCCTGACCTTAGCCCAGGCACAGGACGGCGCGGGCCGGGCGGGGAAACCTTGCCCGGCCCTTCGTCGTTCGACGACACTGGACGTCCAGGAGATCAACCCATGTTCAGTCCCACAGGAGTGCTCATGACCGTCGCGATCGCCGCCGCCCCCGTCAGCGGCCCCACCCGAACCGCCATCCTCGACAGCGCACGCGAACCCGTCAGCGCCGCGATCGGCAAGCCCGTCCTGTTCAAGGTGCGTCAGCTGAAGGAGGCCGATGGCTGGGCCTTTCTGATCGCCGACATGGAGGAGCGCGAAGGCGTGCCGATCAGCTATGCCGGCACCAGCCGCGCCGACGCCGCCGAACAGGGTTTCATCTCGCGCACCTACGCCGCTCTGCTCCACAAGAAGGGCGACAGCTGGACGGTGATCGACAAGGCGATCGGCCCGACCGACGTCGCGTGGGAAGGCTGGGCCAAGACGTACAAGGCGCCGGCTGGGATTTTCGTGCCCTAATGAATCCTCCCCCGGAGGGGGAGGGGGACCGGCGCAGCCGGTGGAGGGGTAGCTCTCCACAAGGGCATCGCTGCCGGCCAATACCTCTCCACCACCCTTCGGGCGGTCCCCCTCTCCCTCCGGGAGAGGATCTAATACGTCCCGTGTTCGTCCTTGGGATACCACCAGGCGAAGCGCGTCTTCAGGTCGGTCGTCGAAAAGACGATGTGCCCGCGATTGCGTTCGAAGCCCATTGCCGGGCGACCATCGAGATTGCCCGACCACCAGCCCGATTGCGATCGGCCGACGAAGGTCGCGCGCCGGGATCCGGCCGTGAACGTCATGTGATGCACGCCCTGCGCATCGACCCGGTCGGCAAAGCGGCACGCGACCGGCGCGGCATCGGCAAAGCTGCAGCGCACATCCTCGGCGGGGGCGGCGCTGGCGGCGAGGAAAAGGATCGGAATCAGCATCACGGCAAAAAGGCCGGAAACGCCTAGACGTTCCCGGCCAGTCACACGGTGCCCCTAAAAATCAGTGGTTCGCGAAGATGCCGACGGCGCGTTCGCCACGGCGGATCGCCTCGCCCTGGCTGTCGGCCGGGCGTTCATAGCGCGTCGTCACGATCTGCGCGGCGGTGCGCGCGTCGGTGGCGTTCTTCAGCGCGTTGCCGGCGGCGGACTCGGTCGTCGTCAGCTCGTGCTGGATGAAGCGAAGCTGTTCGGCGAAGGAGGAGCCGCGAATGTCATGCTTCGCCCAGCGTGCGAAATCGGCCTGACGCGGCCCTTCCCACTGCGCGAGGCCATAACCGGGGCCGCCGCCGATCTGGCTGATGCCCGCATCCATACCGCTTTCGGCGTCGAGGTTCGCAACGATCCCGGCCGCCTGCGCCTTGCTCCAGCCCTGCGACTGGAAATAGGCCATCGCCTGATCGATCCGATCCTCGCGGCTGCCCTGCCCTGTGGGCGTGACGCCCTGCGTGCCGCCGGTGCCGCCGCTCGGCGCGGTCTGTTCGCTGGCCGGCGCGCGCAGGATCACGCCGCCGTGGCTCAATGCCCAGCTGAGATTGTTCTTCGAAATCTGCTGGGTGCCGTCGGCGTTGATATTGTTCGATCCGATCATCTTGCCGTCGCCGGCATAGATTTCGGTGTGCGATACGCCGCCGCCCTGAATGATCACGACGTCGCCCGGCTTCGCCTCCGCCGGGCTGACCGCGGTCCAGCCCTGCGCACGCAGCGTGCTGTTGAGCTGCGCGACCGAATTGGTGTGGAGGTTGGCGGGAAGCTGCCCTGCCTCGGTCAGCACCGCCGACACGAAATTCGCGCAGCACACGTTCGAAGGAACGTTCGCGTCCATCGGCAGATTGTCGTTGCGATTGACCTTCAGCGACGACGCGTTCTGGCCGAGATATTTCTCCGCGATCTCCGCGACATTGCCCGTGCCGCTGCCGGGCACCGCGCCATCGACGCCGCCGGTTCCGCTGACGCCACCCGAACCGCCCGATCCGCCACCGGCCGGGATGTTGATCTGCTGCCCCGGATAGATGAGGTCGGGATTGGCGATCTGCGGGTTCGCCTGGATCAGCGACTGGAGCGAGATGCCCTTCGCCTGCGCGATATCCCAGAGCGTGTCGCCCGATTTGACAGTATAGTCGCCCTGCGTCGAACCGCCCGCATAGGCCGAATATTGGGTGCTCGATACCGAGGAAACGCCGGTCATGCCTCTGCTCCATCCTTCTCGATCATGGATGGAGAATAGGCCGCGACCGGCGCCCTAGTCGCTAATCGGAACGCTTAGAACGCCTCCCGCCGGTCGACCAAAAAGTGCATGTTGGCGGCAAAGGCGCGTGCATTGGCGCGCAGGCCCGGATCGGAATCGAGATCGCGCGCCGTGGTGTCGAGCGCCGCGAACGACGCCTTGCCGTAACGGCTGCTGGAGAAAAGCGGGACCGCCGCCTTGGTGACGCTGCGCTCCGCCCCCGGCCAGGTCGCAAGGCAGGCGAGGCTGGAGACGAGGCCGCGCAGCTGCTCCTGGCTCACTTCGGCCTTGGCGATGCGCGAACGCTTGCGCCAGTCGGTCGGAAGGCTGCGATCGAGTTCGGTGCGATAGTCGGCCGGGCCGGCGGCGCTGGCCGTGCCATAATCGACGCACTGCGCGAGCGGCGGGGCGACCGCCGCCTCGGCCATTTCAGGATCGCCCGCAATCGGCTTCACCGCGCCCTGCGCATAGGCATAGCGCACGAAGCTGCCGCCGCCCGGCTGGCCCGGCATCGTGATGACGAGTGCGCCGGTGCGAGCCGAAGCCGAAGCGCCGGTGCTGCAGGTGCCGAACGGCGCCGATACGGTCGGCGTCTGCCCGGTCGGCGCCTGCACGACCACATAGCGCGCGGGGCACTCACTTCCGCCCTGCCCTTCGACCAGGAAATAATGGCCGCCCTTGAACGGATAGCGCCCGGTGACGGTCATCCGGTCGATCAGCTGCGCGCCGAAGGGACGCGACAGCACGGTCGCGCCCAGCTGCAGCGCCTGTTCGCTGCCCGACGTCACGACCTTGAGCTGCGGCCCGGCGGGGGCGCGGCGGGCGGCGGTGGCGGGGAGGGAGAGAATCGCGGTGGTCGAAACGGCAACGGTCAGGGCGAGGAGAGGCAGCTTCATGGATCCTCCGATGACGCGGGGTCGGTGATGGCAAACACGCTTATGCTGGCGTCGGGTTCCCCGCGATCGTGCGCGCCGTACGATTATCCGCGTCGGTGGCGACCGCAGGACGCGGATCGGCGATGCGGGTGTCGGGCGCGGCGGCATTGGCGCCCGGCGGCAGCTCGGTCGGCTGCTGCGGCGCCAGTTCGGGCGTTCGGGTGGGATTGCCGGTCAGCACGCGTTCGGCGGGAATGCCGAGGCGCGCCGCGAGGCGGTTAATCGTGTCGTTAATCCGCGAGGTGAAGCTGGACGTCCCCGACGGCAGCGCATCGGGCGCATCGGTGCGGAATTTGCCCAGCGGTCCGGCATCTGCGACCAGCCGATCGAGCGGCGACACGCGATTAAGAAGCCGATCGAGGCTGCTTTGCGTCGAAAGCCCGGCATCGGCCCCGTCATCGGCGCGATCCATCGCCGCCAGCCGATTCAGGCTGGCCGACGACGATGCTCCACTGATCGGGCTTACCATGCGTGCCTCTTACCCGCCGTTGGCTGCGGCAAGGCCGCGCGTCGCGAGTTCGAGCCGGGCGACGACGCCCGAAGCGCCTTCGCCGACATCGGCCGAGCCCGCGACGTCGAGCGCGGTGCGCAGGCCCGCGACCTGCTGATCGCCGTCCGCACCTGCAAGGCCCGCGACCTGGACCACGGCAGCGCGGGTGAAATCCTCCAGCGCGCGGCGCAGGTCACCTTCTTCGGTGGGGGTCGCGCCGGTCTGGCCAGCGATCGACGACGCGAGGCCGTTCAGATCATAGACGTCGCCGCCGCGCGCCAGCTCCGACGCATCGGGGCGGAAATCACTCGCACCGACCGACGCGCTCCAAGAGGCCGCGCCCGACGTGCTGGCGCCACCGCTCGCGCCGACCCAGGCGAGCAGCCGGTGGCCGATCTCACCGATCGCCGCGGCCGCCAGATCCTTGGCGACGGCACCGCTCGCCTGCCCGATGGGCAGCGCCGCGGAAGCCTGGTTTATGCCAATAAACGTCATCATCTTCGTCCTATCGAACCATCAGGTGGGGCCGACACCGAATGCCCGCCATAGTCGAAACGACTAGGCGCGCAGGCGTGGCGGCAACCACCCTGTCGCCCTTATGCCGCGATCCCGTCGCCACGCCCATAATCGGTAAGATTAGTGCGCGCCTGCCGGGGCGGGAGCGGCTTCCTGCCCTGCGCGCGCCAGTCGGCGGCATCGAGCGCCATGATCCGCACGTCGCGGCCGAACAAGGTGTCGCGACCCGCATCGACGAAGCCCAGTCGAGCGAGCGAGAAAGGCACTGCGCGATGATCGGGATGGAAGGCGCTGACCAGCCGATCGCGCCCCAACGTGCCGATCGCATGATCGATCATCGCCGCCCCCGCCTCGACCGCCAGCCCGCCGCGCCATGCGGAAGGCGCGAGCTTGCCGCCGAGTTCGAGCAGCGCGGGATCGTCGCGAAAGGGGGTGAGCGAGAACAGGCCGATCAGATCGACCTCGCCATGCCGGCGCACCGCGAAGGTGCCGATCCCGGCATCGCGCAGCGGCGCGTTCCAGCGCAGGAATTGCAGCGCCTTGAGGCCATCGTCGGGCACGCCATCGACCAGCTGGTGCGCGACACGCGGATCGGCGTGGAGCGCGGCGATCGCGAACAAATCGGCCGCGCCGATCGGACGCAGCGTCAGCCGCCGCGTCGTGAGGTCAACGGGGCTGTTCTGGCCCATAACGATTGTCGGGAGCCTGCGGATCGGCCGGATTATCGGATTCGAACCGGGCCAGCGTTCCGGGGCTACCCAGCGGGCGGCCGAGCGGACAGCTGTCGTCGGTCAGCCGTTCGAGCACCCAGGGCAGCGTGCGCAGCGACGATGTCGCGAGCGCGCGGATCGCGGAGTCCGCGCCGTCCTTCTTCACCGAACCCTGCGATCCGAAATCGCCGTTCCAGGCATTGTCGGTCTTGTTCGGGGACGTCTGGATGAGGCCGAATACGATACTCATGGCAGGCTCCTTTCACCCGCGAAGATGCGCGCCGCCGCGCACCTCCGCCATAATCGGATGGATTAGCCGCGCTTGGGCACGAAGCCACCGCGCAGCGCGACGCTCGACAGGTCGATGCCCGACTGCTGGAGCATCATCTGCGAAACGCCGCGGCCATATTGGGAGAGATTCCCCTCCTTGCGCGCCGATTGCCAGCCCGAATGGAGCGTGACGAACAGGATCTTGAACTCCTCGCCCAGCTTCGCGCGGCCCGACGGGCTGTTGAAGCGGCTGTCGCGCGACAAGGCGGTGCCGATCTGCGAACGCACCCCGCGCACGTCGGCTGGCGAGGGATCGCCGGCACCGTTCACGATCATCCAGCCGAGCACGAGATAGGCGGTCATCGCATCGCCCGCATCGTTGCTCTTGAGGCCGAAGGGCGCGACGATCCCCTGCCAGATCTTGGCATAATCATGCTTGGCGAACTGCGCGGCGGCCGCACTCGCATGCGCCGGATTCTTCTGCCGCACGCGGCCCAGGAACTCGGCCATCGCCTGCTTGCGGATCGCGGGGGTCGACGAATAGGTCAGCGGGATCGGCGCAGCCGAGGCAGCCGCCCCGCCGCCGCCGCCCGAAAAAGCTGCGGCCAGCCCGCGCGGCGCGGGGCGCGCACTGCTGACGCGGCTCTTGAACGCGCGTTTGGCCTCATATTCGATCGGGACGCTGCCGGCGTAGAGGCTCATCGACTGGAAATTCTGGTCGATCACCTGATCCATATAGTCCTGCGCGAAGGCAGGTTGCGCGATCAGCACCGCGCCACTCAGGCCCAGAACCGCCCGGCCCACCATGCTGCGAACGCTAACCATATGAAACTCCACGATCGTTACGGCCAAAGCACCTAACGGGCGACGCCAAAAGAAGGTGCCATAAAAGATGAAGATGCCGGGCACCGCTCGTCGCGGGCCCGGCACCTCGTATCGCATTGCGACAGGCGATTACTGCTTGCGCGCCATCGTCGAGAGCGCTTCGCCGATCGACTTGATCGTGTTGGTCATGGTGCTCATCAGCAGGTTGAACTCCTGCACCGAGACCTGATAGTCGGTCGTCGCTTCGCGGCTTTCGTCCGCGCTCTCGGCCAGCTTGTTCATCTCGTCGGCCTTGCGATCGACAGCCTTGCCGATGGCTTCGGCGATCGCCTGCAGCCACGAACGCGGACCCTTCGACGAGCCGCTGCGCTCCGCATTTTCCCAGGCCTCGCGGACCGCGCCCTGGATCGCCTGGCTCAGTTCGTCCATCTGGCGCTGCATGTCGCCACGATCCGACGGGCTGGCATTGAGCATGTCGCCCAGCGCATCCGCCCAGCCCTGCGCCGATTCCTGCGAGTTCTGGATCGCGCCCTGGAAATCGCCGACCGAACCGGCCGCTGCGCCCTGCGCCATGTCGATCAGCGGCTGCGGCAGACCGAGCTGGTCGCCGACCGTCTGGATCGCTTCCTGGATGACCGACGAAACGACCTGCATCGCGAGCTGCGCGAAGAGGCTGGTGCCGCCCGTGGCGACGCCGAGTGCGATCTGAGAGACCATGCTGATCGGATTGAAACCGCCCGACATATCAATTCTCCTATCTTGAACCATCGGTTCGAAAATCTGGCCCGCCCCCGTGGGCGGCATCGCCGAACCGACTGGTTGGCCCGACGTGATCTTAGTGCCAGCGCCACCGATTCATTTCGCTCCGCGTTTCGACTATCCAGCCTAGTCGAATTGATTAGTCGCCCCCTTCTTCATCCTCCCCCGCCAGGGGGAGGTGGCGCCGAAGGCGACGGAGGGGGAGGTCGGCGACCAATTCCAGATCATCGTATCCTCCCCCTCCGTCAGCTGCGCTGACACCTCCCCCTGGCGGGGGAGGATGAAGGTGTTAGTCGGCCGGATAAAACAGCAAGCCAGCCAGCGCCGCGAGTTCGCGCATCCCGTCGAGTTCGAGCTTTCGGCACACGTTGGACAGGTGAACGCGCACCGTATTTTCCGCGATCAGCAGCAGGGTCGCGATATCGCCGTTCGATCGGCCCCAGCCGAGGAAGCGGATCACGGTCAGTTCCATCGGCGTGAGCTTGAGCAGGGCTTCGCGATGCCGCTTGGGCACGCGCGCGGCCTCGACGATATGCTCGCCCAGCGCCACCGGGGATGGTGCGCCGGGCAGCGCATCCGCCTTACGCAGCAGATCGGCGATCGCGGCGAGGCGTTCGTCCTCGGCCATCGCAGGCGGAACGGGTTCGGCCGCGGCGCTCATGGATCGAACGCCTTCATCAGTTCGATCAGCACCGCCGGTCGGCTGGCGATGTCGCGCACGATCGCGCCGACATAGCTACCGAGCAGCAGCAGGATCACCGCCGTCGCGGCAAGCGCCTTGATCGACATCGACATCGTGAAGACGTTCAGCTGCTGCGCGAAGCGGTTCATCAGGCCCAACCCCGCGTCGATCAGGAACAGCACCGTCAGCACCGGCGCCGCGAACAAAGTGGCCAGCACCATCAGCCGTCCGAACTCCGCCTCGAACAGCATCACGCCGCGCGGATCGAGCGTCGGCATCGGCGCGGCGATCGGCCAGATCGCATAGCTTTCGATGATCACGCGCACGACCAGCGACAACCCACCCGAAAAGATGAAGACCAGGTTCGCGAGCCGCCCGAGGAACGCGCCGTTGAGCGAGGTCTGATGCCCCGACAGCGGATCGACGATCTGCGCCATCGTCGCCCCCACCTTGGTATCGATGATCTGCCCGGCGGCTTCCAACGCCCACAGCACCGATCCGAAGAAGAACCCAATGACCAGGCCGACGAAAGCCTCCTTCGCGAAGATGCCCGCCCAGCGTTCCGCCCCGATCGTCGCGATATCGAGCGGCGGCTGGAGCGACAGGCTGACGAGACCGAGCGAAATGAAGATCGAATTGCGGACGAGCGGGGGCACCGTCTCGCTCGCGAACATCGGCAGCATCAGGAACGCCACCGCGATCCGCGCGGTCGACACGCCAAGCAACAGAACCTGATCGGCCCATCCATTCATCGGCGGATCATTGCCGGAAATTCAGTGAACACCCGATCGCTGAACCGATAGAGTGACGATGCGAGCAGCGACGCGGTGATGAACAACGTCACCACGATCGCGAAAAACTTCACCGTATATTGCAGCGTCTGTTCCTGGATCTGCGTCGCCGCCTGGACGATCGCGACCAACAGGCCCGCGACCGACGCGACGATGATCGGCGGCGCCGACAGGATCAGCACCAGCCAGAGCGCATCGTTGGTCAGCGCGACGAAATCGCCGTTCATGGCCGCTCTCCGCTACACATAGGACAGCACCAAGCCGTGCGAGAGCTTCACCCAGCCATCGACCAGAACGAACAACAACAGCTTGAACGGCAAGGATATCGTCGTGGGTGACAGCATCATCATCCCCATCGCCAGCAATATGTTCGAGATGACGAGATCGATGACGAGGAAGGGCAGGAAGATCAGGAAGCCGATCTGGAACGCCAGCGACAGTTCCTTCACCACGAAGCTGGGGATGACGACGACGAAGTCCTGCTCGCTCATCTCGGCCGCGCGATCGGGGTTGCCGACGCGCTGCGCGGTCTTGAGGAAGAAGGTCCGCTCCTTGGGGTCGCTATGCTTGAGCAGGAAGTCGCGCAAAGGCTCCTTGCCCGCATCCATCGCGGCCATCAGCTTGCTTTCGGTCCCCACCTCCTGCGCGGGATTGCTGATCACGGCGGCCTGCATCTGCTGCCCGACCGGATACATGACGTAGAGCGACAGGATCAGCGACAGGCCATTGATGACGATGTTCGGCGGCACCTGCTGCAGGCCCAGCGCGTTGCGCAGCAGGCTCAGCGTGACGACGATCTTGGTGAACGACGTCACCATCACCGCGAAGAAGGGCGCGATCGCCAGCGCGATGACGACGACGAGGGCGGAGCCCGGCGTGAAGGTGGACAGGTCCATCCGCGTCAGCCCGCATCGCCGGCCCGAACGGCGGTGACGAGGACGCCATAGCCCTCCCCCACCGCGACCAGTTCGCCATCGGCGATCACGGCGCCGCCCGCGATGACGCGCACGGGCAATGTCCCGCCCGCAATGGGCAGCGGCAGCACGCTGCCCTTGCCCAATGTCGCCATCTCGGCTGCGGTCAGCCCGTTGCCGTCGAACTCGATCGTGGTGGCTACGCGGATGCTGGCCCAGTCGCCCGCGCCAGACGGCGTGCCGGGCGCATCGGCATCGGTCATGTAGGTCCGGTCAGACACGTTGGCATTCCCCTGCTGTGGGTCATTTCCCAAGGTTGCGAACCCCTTTTTCAATTCGATCGTCGCGGTCGCGCGATCGTTTCTCCCCGGAAGGTAGAGCCGGGCGACAAGCGGCCCGAGCCCCAACAGAATGAAGTCGCCGCGCCCGATCGTGCTCAGCCGTGCGGCGGCGATCGGCAGCGCATCGATCCGCGCGGTCCATCGCAGCGCGAGCCCGCCGATCAGCGGCGGCAGATCGATCGGCAGCGGCAGCGGCTCGATCTCGACACCCGGTGGCGTCGCGATCAGCAGGCGGTGGCGCAGCGTGCCCGATCGATCGAGCGCGTCGAGCCGGATGATCACCAGATCGCCCTCAAGATCGGTGACGAGGCCCGCCGGGTGCAGTTCCAGCGCGAAGATCCGTTCGGCCGCCGCCACCAGATTTTCGATCCGGCCGAGCGTCGCGGCGGATGCGATCCCGTCGGGCGCCCCCTCCCCATTCGTCATCCGGGCGAGCTGGTTGTCGACCAGCAGCGGGGCGACCAGCAGAGATCCGATCCGCGTGTCGAAGCGGATCCACACCGTCGCCGCGCGCAGATCGCGCCCGCCCGCCATCCGCGCCGAAATGCGCAGATCGTCGATCTCGCGATTGTTGAGCGCGGCGATCAGGCCGGTTTGCGCCTCGGCATGGTCGCGGCGCAAGGCGGGCAGGCGTTGTCGGATCGACGATGGTCGGGCGTTCATGGGTGCGCTCCCGGATCTGCCTGCCCTTCCGGCAGGTCGGTTGGTGTCAGAGGCGCCCCCTCTTTCCCCCAATTCCGAAGCAGGCGGACCGATCCGGTGGCGACGCCGATCAGCATCACCTCCCCCTCGGCCTCGATCAGCATCACGCGCTCGCGCTGGCCGACGGGCAAGGCGCGAATGAAGCGGAGTTGACGGTCGGGTTCGCCCGGTCGCCGGCCGATCCCGCGATCCTGCCACTGGCGCATCGCCTTCAGCACGAACCACGCAATCCCCAGCACGATCGCCAGAGCGATGATCGTGCCGAGCAGTCCGGAAATCGCGGTGCCGATCGTCGAATCCAAGGGTCAGGCCTCCATCGCCAGCGTGGGATCTTTGGTCATGTCAGTGGTGCGCGGGCCGCCTTCGTCGCGAACTTTCTGGGCCCACAGGATGATCTGGGCGATCGCATCGAACATGTCGCGCGGGATCACCTCGTCCACCGCGCCATGTTCGTAGAGGCCGCGCGCGACCTCGACATAGCGGACGATCGGCACCCCTTCCTCCTCCGCCGCCTCGCGCATCGCCTGCGCCAGCGGGCCTTCACCCTTGCCGGTCATCACGGGGACGGGGCAGCTTTCGGGATCATAATCGATCGCGATCGCGAGGTGCGTCGGGTTGGTGACGAGGACGTTGGCGTTGCGCGCCGCGCCCACCGCATTCTGCTCGGCCCATTCCTGATGAAGCTGGCGGCGGTTGGATTTGATGAGGGGGTCGCCCTCATTCTCCTTCACCTCGTCGCGTATGTCGCGCATGCTCATCTTCATCTTCTTGATGTAGCTGTGCCGCTGCCACGCCATGTCGAGCACGGCGACCATCACGAAGGTACCGAAGGTCCACAGCAGGACCGATCGGGTGATGTTGCCGGTATAGGCGATCACCGCCGCCGCCGCGCCGCGCCCGTCGGTCTCGGCGGTGGGCAACAGCATCGGCCCGGTCTTTTCGATGATCTCGGCCAGCGATCCGCGCAGCACCAGGAAGGTGACGCCCGCGATCAGGATCGCCTTGGCCATCGTCTTCGCCAGCTCGACCAGATTATCGAGGCTGAACATCCGCTTGAACCCTTCCATCGGGTTCATCTTGTCGAGCGAGGGCTTGAGCTTTTCGAAGGTGAAGACGCCGCCGGCCTGCAGGAACTCGGTCAGCACACCGACGATCGACGCCGGGATCATCGCAAGGCCGGTGATGACGAGCAGCGCGAGAAACGCGCTCCAGCCCAGTTGACCGACAGCATGGGGAAAGGGATCGCCGCGCGAAATCATCGCGAAGCCGTCCTCGAACAGCGATCCGATCCGCCCCGCGGCAATCCCGCTGCCGAACAGCAGGACGAGCAGCCAGGCGAACAGAGTCGCGGTCGACGTCAGGTCTTTGGACTTGGCGACGTCGCCCTTCTTGCGCGCGTCGTCCAGCCGCTTCTGTGTCGGCAGCTCCGTCTTGTCGCCACCGTCATTCTTGTCGGCCACCGGCCTCTCCCAGCAACAACACCGAAGCGACCTTCAGAAAGGCCGCCCCGCTACGCTGCCGGACGCTAAACAACCCATAAGGCTTCCCATCCGGCCTATAAAAGACCGAACAGGTTGCATCTGATAACCGGACCCACTCAGGCCATCAAACAGCCTTGATTATCAAAAGTTCCAAAAACCAAGTCAATTAGTTGGCCGTCACAATAATTTCATGGAACTGTCCCGAATCATGCGATTCCACCCCAAATTCCGGGCTTAAATTCCCGAACTTATTGAGGTTCCGTGCTTTTGTGCGCTCGGATACATTTCACGATGAAATGAGCGGATAGCGTGTTGGATCGGCCGAAATCTGCGATAAACCGTTCATTTTTTTGGGTTGCATTGCTGCTTTGTATCCGTAGGCTTTTAGGGCCGGACGAGAGACCCGGATCGCTGGACCCGCGATAACTGACGAGAACAATACTACCCCCAGGGGGACGTATAGGTGCGTATCAGGAGCGGTGTATGCGTATGGATTGCGGTGCCCCCGGAAAGATCGATATTCGCAATAAAGCGAAGGGTTTTTTACTTTCCCTGATCTTCTGCTCATCCGCTGCCCAGGCAGCGGATTGTGGCACCACCGGCATCTCCGCGAAATTTGGCGAGGCCGCGGCGCTTTGCGGGGGTTCATCGGGCGTTGAACAGGCGTCCGCCAGCCTGATGGACATGCCCCGATCGGTGTCGATCAGCATGCCAGCCGGCAAGTCCGCCCACGCTTATGCCCCCACCCCCTATCGCGCCGCGCCGACCACGCATCTGATCCGCCAGGTCGCCGCGCGCCACCGCATCGATCCGGCACTGCTCGCCGCGATGGTCCGCGCCGAATCGGGCGGCAAGCTGAACGCCGTCTCGCACAAGGGCGCGCTGGGCCTGATGCAGGTCATGCCCGCCACCGCGCGCAGCATGGGCGTCGCCGATCCCAGCCAGCTGCTGGTCGATCCGGCGCTCGCGCTCGATACCGGCGCGCGCTACCTCAAGACGCTGCAGTACAAGCTGGGCAACAACGTCCCCCTGATCGTCGCGGCGTACAATGCCGGGCCGGGCGCGGTGACGAAGGCCGGCATGCGCATCCCCGCCTATCGCGAGACCCGCGCTTATGTCGGGCAGGTGATGGGCACCTACATCGCCAGCCGAACCGCAACCACGGCCACCCGCTGAGGAGCGATCCATGAGCGTCGAACGCTATCTGGCTTCGAGCGAAGTCGTCTCGCGAGTGAAGCTGTCCGCGCGCTTCGCCGATCTCGCATTGGTCGCGGGCATCGTCGCGATCGTCGCGCTGATGATCCTGCCGATGCCGGTGATCGTCATCGACATGCTGGTGGGCATCAACATCACCTTCGGCGTGCTGTTGCTGCTCAACACGCTCTACATTCGCGGGCCGCTGGATTTCTCGTCCTTCCCCGCGGTGCTGCTGGTCTCCACCCTGTTCCGCCTGTCGCTGTCGATCGCGACGACGCGCATGATCCTGATCGAGGGGCATGCCGGCCACATCATCCAGACGTTCGGCACGATGGTGGCGGGCGGGAACCTTGTGGTCGGTCTGGTCGTCTTCCTGATCATTACGGTCGTGCAATTTATCGTGATCGCGAAGGGGGCGGAGCGCGTGGCGGAAGTTGCGGCTCGATTCAGTCTGGATTCGATGCCCGGCAAGCAGCTGTCGATCGACAGCGACTTGCGCTCGGGCCTGATCGACAAGGATGAGGCGCGCCGCCGCCGCAAGGTGCTGGAGCAGGAAAGCAAGCTGCACGGCAGCCTCGACGGCGCGATGAAGTTCGTGAAGGGCGATGCCATCGCCTCGATCGTGATCGTCGTCGTCAACCTGATCGGCGGCCTGACGATCGGCGTGATGCAGCAGGACATGAGCCTGGGCGACGCCACCCACAAATATTCGATCCTGACGATCGGCGAAGGCCTGGTCGCGCAGATCCCGGCTTTGCTCGGCGCGATGGCCGCGGGCCTGATGGTCACGCGCACCACCGACGAGGAGAAAGACAGCAATCTGGGTCAGGCGATCCATAGCCAGCTGACCGCCAATCCCCGCGTGCTGATCTTCGTCGGCGCGATCGCGTGGCTGATGGCGCTGGTGCCCGGCTTCCCGATCGCGGTGTTCCTGGCGCTCGGCGCGGGGCTGATGGTGTCGGGTGCAGCGATGCATCCGCGGCTGCAGCCCTACATCATCCGCCACGCCGGCCCGCTCCAGCGCACGCTGCTGCGCAAGCTGCCCGAACAGCCGGCGACCAAGGTGGCGACGCCGTCGCTGCCCAAGCCGGTCGTGCCGCTGCTCCTCGAAGTCGGCGCCCGTCCGGTCGAGGTGGAGGCCGAGGCGCTTAACACCTCGCTCTCCACGATGCTCGACGCGCTCCAGCATCGCACCGGCGTCCCCCTGCCCCGCCTCGCCATCCATTTCGTCGATGGCGAGACGCTGAGCGGCTGGCGTCTGCTCGTGTTCGAGATCGCGGTCGGCGGCGGCGAGAGCATCCAGCAGGTCGATATGGTCCCTGCGGTGGAATCGCTGCTGCGCCGCCAGCTGCCCCAGTTCCTGGGCGTGCAGGAGGCGGTGGGCCTGCTCAACCGCGTCGGCGACGATTATCCCGAAGTGGTCAAGGAGGCGGTTCGCGCCGTTCCCGCCGCCAAGGTCGCCGAAATCCTCCGCCGCCTGGCCGAGGAAGAGGTGCCGATCCGCAACATGCGCGACGTGCTGGAGGGCATCACCGCCGCCGCGCAGCAGGATCGCGATCCCGGCCGCATCGCCGATTACACGCGCATCGCGCTCAAGCGCTATCTGCTCGATGCCTATGCCCGCGACGGCATGATCGCCGCTTTGGTCGTGTCGACCGCGCTGGAGGCGATGGTGCGCGATGCGACGCGGATCATCGACGGGGTCGAGCGCGTCGCGCTGCAGCCCGAAATCGCGCAGGAGCTGATCGAAACGATCGCGAAGACCGCGAACGAGACGGGCGCCAACGTGCTCGTCACCTCGTTCGAGGCGCGCCGCGCGATGCGCAAGCTGATCGAACCGATGATGTTCGATCTGCCCGTGCTCGCCTTCAACGAACTTTCAACGACCGTCCGTTTCGACGTCCGCGGCGAAATCGGCCTGCCACAGCGGGGGCTTCCGTCTGAGCCGGCCGCCATCGCCGCGGAATAACAGGAGACTTACCCCCCGTGCCATCGATCAAGCGCCCCTTGATGTTGCCCGCCGCCGCCGCGATGGCCGCGGCCATCCTCGCGACCCCGGCCAGCACCGCGCCGCTCCCCTCGGCCGCCGTGCAGGTGTCGATCGTCGCGCGCGACCAGCCCGTCGCCGCCTTCGTGCGCGATCTGTTTTCGCGCGTCGGCCAGCCCGTCGTCACCAGCGGCAACATGACCGGCACCGTGAACGGCAGCTTCACCGGCACCGCGAACAAGATCTTCAGCGACATCGCCAAGGCGTTCAACCTGGTCGGCTATTATGACGGCGCCGCCGTCTATGTTTACTCGGCCAATGAACTGACCGTGCAGACCCTGCCGGTCGGCCGCGGCACCGCCGCCCGCGTCGTCAGCCAGGTGCAGAGCCAGCGGCTCGCCGATCAACGCAACCTCGTCCGCGCCTCGGGCGACGGCGCGCTGGTGGCCAGCGGCACGCCCCGTTTCGTCGAACAGGTGCAGGCGCTCGCTCAAGGCTCCGGCTCGGCTGGTGGCAGCGGCCGCTCGGCCTATCTCGATTATGGCGCATCGGGCTCGCAGTCGCTCGAATTCCGTGTCTTCTACCTGCGCTATGCGCGGGCCGAGGATACGACCGTCAGTGCGGGCGGGCGCGAAGTGACCGTGCCCGGCCTTGCCCACATCATCCAGAATCTCGTCCTCGATCAGCGTCCGGGCAACCAGCTGAGCTTCGGTTCGCGCCCGGTGCGGCAGAGCATGCCGCGCCTCAAGGGGCTGGGCCTCAATTCGGTCGCGCCGAACGCGCAGCAGACCCCGTTCCTCGGCCTCCCCTCGGGCGGGATCTATCCCGCGCAGGGCGATCCGAATTACGCCACCGGCGGCTATGGCGCGGGCGGCTTCGGCGGGGACGGCGGCGGATCGCCGCTGTCGCCCGACATCGTCCGGATCGAGGCGAATCCCTATACCAACTCGGTCATCGTCCGCGACGTGCCCGAGCGGATGAACGCCTATGACTCGCTGATCCGCGCTCTCGATGTCGAGCCGCAGCTCGTCGAGGTCGAAGCCACGATCATCGACATCAACATCGACAAGATGCGCGAGCTGGGCATCAACTGGCGCTTCGGTTCGGGCGGCTTCGGCGCCTTGTTCGGCAACGGCACCGACAGCGATCTGGGCCTGCTGCCCGTACCCGGCACGTCGCGCCGCGACAACGTCACCAACATCACCCCGTCGGCCAATGGCGGGACGATCTCCACCATCATCGGCAACCAGCGCCAGTTCATCGGCCGCATCACCGCGCTCGAGCAAAAGGGCGCCGCCCGCATCGTATCGCGCCCGCAGGTGATGACCCTGTCGAATGTCGAGGCGATCTTCGATCGGACCCGCACCTTCTACGTCCGTGTCGCGGGCCGTGAGGAGGTCGATCTGTTCAACGTGACGGCGGGCACCGTCCTGCGCGTCAACCCGCACGTCTTCCGCGATCATGATCAGACCCGCATCCGCGTGCTCGTCGCGATCGAGGATGGCAGCATCAGCCCGGAATCGGTGGTCGAGAATATCCCGATCGTCGAACGATCGACCGTCAACACGCAGGCGATGGTCCTCAACGGCGAAAGCCTGCTGCTGGGCGGCATGACGGTCGACGCCGATGTCGACAATGTGTCGAAGGTGCCGCTGCTGGGCGATATCCCGCTGCTGGGCAACCTGTTCAAGACCCGCTCCAAGCAGCGCGGCCATACCGAGCGGCTGTTCCTGATCACGCCGCGCCTCGCCACCCTGTCCGATCGCGTCGGGCCTGTCACCACGTCGGTCACGACCGAGGCGGCGCAGCCCTTCATGTATCAGAACCAGCCTCAGACCGCCCCCAATCCTCTGTCGAAGCCAGCGGAGAGAACGCAATGAGCAACGATGCCGCGCCCGTCCTGCGCGTGTTGAACGGCCGTCTTGCGGGAACCGAAAAGACGCTGCCGTCCGATCGCGCCATCTCGATCGGCCATCAATTCTGGCAGGACGTGGTGATCCGCGAGCCGGCGACGAAGGGCATCGCGCTCGAACTGTCGCTCGATCCCGCGGGCACGGCACAGGTCACGGTGCTGAGCGGTGAGGCAAGCCTGCTGGGATCGACGGTGAGCGCGGGCAACACCGCGCTGCTGCCCGCCTACGTCCCCTTTTCGATCGGCGGCGTGGCGATGGCCTGGGGCCAGCCGGAAAGCGCGCGCTGGACCGAGGCGGGCGGGCTCGCGCTCGCCGTCCCCACCCCGCGCCCAGCCGATCCCAGCCTGCAGGATCAGGCGATGGCGATCGTCGGCAAGCTGGGCGACAAGGCAGGCGACATGCTGACCGGCTGGCGCCTCGTCGCACTCGGCGGCGCTGGCGTACTGCTGGTCGCCGCGACCGCCGCCGGTCCTGCAATGGACGCGCTGGGCCTGCGCGCGGACCGCGCCCAGCGTGTCGAACGTGCGCTCGACGAAGCCGGCCTGCCGCAACTGCGTGCCGCCAACAATGACGCGACCGGCGGCGTGATCGTCACCGGCGTTGTCGGCGGCGATGCCGAACGCGCGAAGGCCGAACAGGTGTTGCGCGCCTCCTATATTCCCGGCCAGCTCGACGTGCAGACCACGACCGATCTCGCCAATGCCAGCGCCGACGTCGCGCGGATCCACGGGCTTCAGGCGATGGCCCGCCCGATCGGCCACGCCGCGATCGAACTGCGCACCACCCCACTCGCCCCCGATCAGAAGACCAAGCTGGTCCAGGCGGTGAAGACCGACGTCCGGCAGGTTCGCCAGGTCGTTCTGCGCGACGATCTGATGCCAGATGACAACAGCCCCGTCCGTTCGGTCGCCGACGCCACCAAGAAGGTGTCGACCGTCGTTTCGGGCGACCCCGCTTATATCCAGACCGCCGACGGCGCCCGCTACTTTGCGGGCGCGATGATGCCCAGCGGGCATCGGCTGGTCCGCATTCAGGGCCATGACGTCCTGCTCGAAAAAAATGGCCGGGAAACACGGCTGACCTTCTGAAGACCAACACGTGTGCAAGTAGGAGTGTAGTGACATGACGAACACCACAGTGACCGGCGGCCTGGGCCTGATGGCCAGCAGCCCGTTGACCGGCAACAAGATGGGCAAGAGCGGCGCGCCCGGCACCTGGTTCGAAGCGCTCGCCGATGCCTGGGGCCAGACGCTCGACAATCAGGCCCAGCGGATCGAACAGATGTCCGACACCGTTTCGGCGGGCGCGGACAATCCGTCGCAGATCACCAAGCTGACCACCGAATCGCTGCGCATGAGCTTCATGTCGAACAGCTCGTCCAGCTCGATCGACAGCGTCGGTAAGGCGCTCGAAACGATGGCGCGTAAGGGCTGAGGGGGGCGATCATGTCGATCGACGCGATCGCGGCCACGGGGCTCGCCCCCGTGGTCCCGCCCGAGGTGCAGACGATCCAGGCCGGCCCCGCCGCCTCGATCTCGGACATCACCAGCTTTCAGGGTTCGCTGAGCGCGGCCGGATCCGGCGGCATCGCCGGCGTCGGTGGCCCCGACCAGCTCGGCCCCGCGATGAAGGCGATGTTCAGCCAGCTCGAAAAGGTGAATGGCGAGGCGCGCAGCGTTTCGGCTTATGCCCAGACGGCCTCGGCCAAGGGCGCGAACATGACCCCCGGCGAAGTCGTCAACCTGACGATGCGCTGCCACGAATTCATGTTCCACTGCCAGCTGACCTCGAACATCGCCAACCGCACCTCGGACGGCATCCAGCAGCTGTTCCGCCAGCAAAGCTGACACGCACGGCGCGGCCGAAGGAGAGAGAAATGGATATGGTCTTCAGGCGCATCCGCGTGGTGCTGATCGGGATGCTGTGCTTGGCACTCGCAGCCTGCGGCCGCGCCGAGCTGTACAGCAAGCTGTCCGAATCCCAGGCGAACGAGATGGTCGCGGTCCTTCAGGCGGCGGGCATCGACGCCGACAAAAAGGATGGCGGCGAAACCGGCTGGACGATCTCGACCGGCTCAGGCGATTTCGCCAAGGCGGTCGAGGTGCTGCATTCGCAGGGCTATCCGCGCGAGGATTTCGCGACGCTCGGCACCGTCTTCAAAAAGGAGGGCTTCGTATCCTCCCCCACCGAAGAACGCGCGCGGCTGGTCTATGGTTTGAGCCAGGAACTGTCGCACACCATCTCGCAGATCGACGGCGTTACGCAGGCGCGCGTCCATCTGGCGCTACCCCAGTCGGAGCCTCTGGCGGATACCAAGCAGCCATCGTCGGCGTCGGTGTTCATCAAGTACCGGCCGGGCACCAATATCGACGCGCAGATCGGCAAGGTGAAGGCGCTGGTGGTCAATTCGATCGAGGGGCTGTCCTATGACAATGTCTCGGTCGAAACCTTCCCGGCGCAGCCGCTGCCGGGCGCGCAGCCGGGCGCGAAGGGCGGCGTGATCGCGGCGAATCTCGCCACCTTCGTGATCCCCGTCGTGCTGCTGGCTCTGATATTCCTCGCTTATCCCAGCTTCCGCCGTTGGCATCAGCGCCGTCGCGCGGTGGTCGTGCGGCGCGGGGACAACGCATGAGCGCCGCGGCCCAGCGTCGCGCGCTCGCGCTGGCGGGTGAGGCTCTGCTCGCCCGCGATGGCGGCCCCGGCGAACGGCGCGCCGCCGCCTTGCTCCGCCGGATCGCGGGATCGGAGACACCGCGTCTCGACCTGAGCGACATCGCCGCCGCGCCGACCTGGCTCCGCCTGCCCCCCGCCGCGTGCAAGCGGCTGGCGCAGCGCGCGGCCCTCCTCTCCTTCGCGCCCGCGCTCGCAAAGTCGATCGACGGCGCGTGGCTCGGCGCGCATGCCAATGCGGCGGGCGAGGACAATGTCGACTGGGCAATCTCGCGCGCCGATCGCATTCCCGAAGGCGGCGCCCAGCCCGTCGACAGCACGCAATTGACCGAGCGCGGCTTCGGCCTGCTCCGCGCGACGCTCGCGCCCCGGCTGCGCCCGTTGCTCGACGCGCCCGCCGACGACACCTGCCCCCCTCCGCTCGCCGCCGCCTGCGTTGCGGAGGCGCTGGAAGGAGCGACCGCATGACCTTCATCGTCGTCCATGCCGATCAGGCCGCGACCCTGCTCGCCGACGATCCGCTGATCTCCGCGCACGACATGCGCAGCGTCAACGGCGCGCTCGATCTGTTCGGTGAGGCCGGGCTGCTGCGCCAGAGCGTGCATGACAGCATCGAGGCCGCCCGCTTCACCGCGCGTGAGGAGGGCAAGGCCGAGGGTCTCGCCGAAGGCCGTGCGACCGCGGAGGAGGAAGGCCGCGCCGAACTGTTTCGCCTCGCGATGCGCGATGGGGAGGAGCGCCGCAAGCGCCAGTCCGAAATCGCGTCGATCGCGCTTGAAGTCGTCCGCCGCATCGCCGGCGATATCGGCGACCCCGCCTTCGTCGCGGGCCTCGCCGAGCGCGCCGCCGCCGCGCTCGCCCCCGAAACCGCCGCGACGATCCGCGTGCCCCCCGCCGCCTTCGACGCCGTGACCGCCCGCGTGGCGCATCACAATGCGATCAGTGTCGAGGCCGATCCGACATTGGAGGGCACCGACTGCGTCGTCGAAACCGCGCTCGGCCGCACGCTCGCGGGGCTGGACACCCAGATCGCGCAGATCGAGGCGGCATGGAAGGACGCGGCGCGCCATGACGCTTGAGACCGCCGAAGCCCGTACCGCCGATCACCTGATCGACAGCCTGCGCCGCACCACCACGGTCGAACGGCGCGGGCGGCTGGTCGAGGCGATCGGCACCACGCTGAAGGTGACAGGCATCGACGCTCGCATCGGGCAGGCGTGCGAACTGGTCGAGCCGGCGACCGGCTATGCCGTGCCTGCCGAGGTCGTCGGCATCGCCGGCAACGCCGCAATCCTCACCCCGCTTGCCGACGTGCGCGGCCTCTCGGTTGATGCCGAAGTGATCGTGCGGCATGGCGAAGAGGGCGTGCCTTATGGTGACGCCCTGCTCGGCCGCGTCCTCGACGGGCGCGGGCTGCCGATCGACGGGCTGGGTCCGGTGCCCGACGGCCTGCCGCGCCGCCCGCTCCACGCCCCCGCGCCGCAGCCAATGGAGCGCGCGCTGATCGACACCGCGCTCGAAACCGGCGTCCGCGCGATCGATACTCTTCTCACGGTCGGCGCCGGCCAGCGCATCGGCGTTTTCGCGGCTGCGGGCGGCGGCAAATCGACCCTGCTCGGCATGCTCGCCCGCTTCGCCTCGGCCGAGATCATCGTCATCGCCCTGATCGGCGAACGCGGCCGCGAAGTCCGCGAGTTTATCGAGGACAGTCTGGGTCCGGACGGCCTCGCCCGGTCGGTGATCGTCTGCGCGACTTCCGACCGCCCCGCAATGGAGCGCGTCCGCGCCGCCCACCATGCCACTGCCATCGCCGAGGGTTTTCGCGCGCAGGGCAAGCGCGTCCTGCTGCTGATGGATTCCGCCACCCGCTTCGCCCGCGCGCTGCGCGAGATCGGGCTGGCGGCGGGCGAACCGCCCGTCCGTCGCGGCTTCCCGCCGTCGGTCTTCGCCGAACTGCCGCGCCTGTTCGAACGCGCCGGCACCGACGCGCATGGCTCCATCACCGGCATCTACACCGTGCTGCTGGAGGATGAGGACAATAGCGATCCGGTGGGCGAGGAAGTCCGTTCGATCCTCGACGGCCACATCATCCTCTCGCGCAAGCTGGGTGCCGCCGGCCATTATCCGGCCATCGACGTGCTGGGCAGCCTCAGCCGCCTCTTCCCCCGCCTCGCCGGCCCCGATCACAAGGCGGCGGCCACCCGCGTTCGCGCTCTGATGGCCAAATATGCCGACATCGAGTTCCTCGTGCAGGTGGGCGAGTATAAGCCCGGCACCGATCCGACCGCCGACAAGGCGATCGCCTCGCGCGCCGAGATCGAGGCGCTGCTGCGTCAGCCCGACACGCTCAAGGAGCCGATGGAAACATCGCTGATGCTGCTGCGGAGCGTCGGCGCATGAGCACGCAACAGGCAAAGATGCTCGTCCGGCTGCGACAGGCGCGCATGGAGGGCGCCGCCCGCGATCTCGCCGCCGCGCGTAAGGCTTCGATGGAGGCAGACGGCGCACTCGCCACCGCGACCACGCAGGCCGAGGCGGCCGACGCCACGCTCGCCGACGATCGCGCACAGCTGGGCGCCGACCTCGCCAACGCATCGACCCGGCTTGCCCTGGTCGAACGGTCCTTGTTCGCGCAGGCCGTCGCCCGCAGCGCCGCAAATGACGCCGCCGAGGCTTTGCGCCTGTGTACGATCGCAGAAGATGAGCGCCGCCATGCGATGATCCGCGCGCAGGCGCGCCACGATGTCCTGGCCGATCATGCCGCCACCCTCCACCGCCGCGCCGAGGCGCAGCGCGAGGAGCAGGCGGCGGCCGAAATCGACGATAGCAGAAGGAGACCGCAATGACCGGCCTGTCCGCAGGAGGATCTTCGGTGAGCAGCGCCCGTGCGCCATCCAGCACCCCGCGCCTCGATGCGCGCCCCGCCGCACGCCAGCAACCCAACGAGCAGGATGTCCGCGCGATGGGCGAAGCCTTCGCCGCCGCGCGCCGCCAGCCGCAGGGTGGGCTTCAACAGGGGAAGGCCGGCAAGCTCGCCGGGCAATTGGCCAAGGGCGAGGCGCAGGCCCGCGATGGCGCGCAGCCCTCGATCGGCGATCGCGGCGCCTTCGCCGATGCGATGCGCAACGAACATGACAATGGCGCGCGCTCGGATCAGGGCTTCGGCCTGCCGGGTCAGGCGGGCGCGGCCGTGCCCGTCCCCGCGCCGCAAGTGCCCGCCCCGCATGTCGATCCGTCCGCCTTCGCCCAATTGATGAGCCAGCTGTGGCTGCGCGAGCGCGAAAAGGGCGCCAAAGAAGTCCGCGTCGAATTCGGCCGATCGACCTGGCCCGCGACGGGCGCGACGCTGGTTCGCAACACCGACGGCGTGCTCGACATCGCTCTGCAGGTCGATCCGACCGCCACCGATTACGGTAAGGATCTGTCTTCCCTGCGCGAACGCTTCGCCGATCGCGGTCTGGCGATCGGCACGCTGACCGTGGACGCCTGACTTACCCAACCCCGCTCGTGTCGAGCGAATGGGATTTAGGCTGGGCTATTTAGGCAAAGCCGCCGCCACCTCGCGATAGCTCGCGGGGTGGATCCGGTCGCGGGTCGCAAACCCCGCAAGGTCGATCAGTTCATCGCCGAAGCGGAACGCGACCTGCGTCACCGAATAGGCGGCGCGCCGATCATAAGGCAGCACCCACAGCACACGCGCGCGGCCCAGCGCCATCCGCGCATTCGCCAGATTGGTATCAAGGCCAGTGCTGCCGCGCTTGTCGTTTGTGCCCATAGACACGATCGTGACCGGATAAGGCCCGGCCTTCGCGATCTGCGCGGCCAGTTCGCCCGATCCCGCGCCCACGCGCGCGGCGACCGCGCAGATCGGCCCGCCGGCGTTCAACACCGCGGCAATCCCCGTCGCTATACTGTCGCCGAGCAGAAGGCAGTCGAGCATCGCCGAGGCTTGTCGCCCAGCCCTCCCGCCCGGTCAACGCCCGATCACCGCGTAATCGCCAGCATATTGCCGCATCACGGAAGTGATACGGCGCGACGAAAACGAACCTACCGTGCAAAATTACTTGCATTCCCTACAGCAAATGACTTTGGTGCAAACAGGGCCGAAGAGTCCGCAATATGTAGAGGAAGGTTGGAAAGGTATGGCCGACCGCGCGGACATATCGGTGGCCGGCGCCCCCGTGATCGAAACAAATCTCGGCCCCGTGCGAGGTGTGGCGCTTGGAGGGCCTGCCGCCGCCTTTCGCGGAATCCCCTTTGCCGCGCCGCCGGTTGGCCCGCTGCGCTGGCGCGAGGCGCAGCCGGCCAAGCCGTGGACGGGCGTGCTGGATGCGACTGCGTTCGGCCCCGTCTGCCCGCAACAGCCCTCCCCCGGTGAGCCACTGCCGCAGGATGAGGATTGCCTGACGCTCAATATCGTCACGCCCGATGTCGGCGCGACGGGGCTGCCGGTGCTCTTTTCGATCCACGGCGGCGCCTATTTCATCGGCTCCGGACGCTATATCGCCGACAAGGATCTGTCGCCGATCGTGCGGCGCGGGGTGGTGCTGGTTTCGGCCAATTACCGGCTGGGGCGGTTCGGTTTCTTCGCGCATCCGGCATTGAGCGCCGAGGCCGGGCGCGGCACCGGCAATTTCTGGCTGAGCGATCAGATCTCGGCGCTCGAATGGGTTCGCCGCAATATTGCGGCCTTTGGCGGCGATCCGGCGAACGTCACCATCCTCGGCTGCTCGGCGGGCGGATCGAGCGTCAACACGCTCGTCACGGTCGACAAGGTCCGCCACCTCTTCACCCGCGCCGCATCGCATTCGGGCGGTGGCCTGTTCAACGCGGCGCGATCGCTGAAGCGGGCCGAGGAGCAGGGCGTCGCCTTCGCTCGCCGCGCGGGGATCGACGATGACGATCCCGATGTGCTGGACAAGCTGCGCGCACTGACGGTCGAGCAGATCATCGCCGCCGATCCGGGCGCGCCCGATTATGGCGCGATCATCGACAGCCACTGGATCGAGAAGCCGGTCGGCGTCGCCTTTGCCGAGGGCGAACGCAGCGCCGTCCCCATGATCATCGGATCCACCAGCAACGAAGCGAGCATCTTCGGCATGATGGGCTTCGACGCCGCCACGCTGAAGGCGCGCTTCGACATCGATCTCGACGAACTGCGCCCCGTTTATGAGGCGGAGGGTGCGCTGAGCGAGGCGGAGTTACTGCGCCGGGTGCAGACCGATTTCCTCTTCACCGCCGCCAGCCTCGGCATCGGTTCCTTCGCCGCGCGCACCGCGCCGACGTGGAGCTATCATTTCGATTATGTGCCCGCGGCCCAGCGCGCGACCAAGCCGGGTGCGTCGCATTGCGCCGACATGCCCTACACCTTCCTCGACGATGCCCGCCGCACGCCGGAGGATCAGGCGGTCGCCGATCGCCAGCAGGCTTATTGGTACAATTTCATCGCGGGCGGCGATCCCAATGGCGATGGCCTGCCCGCCTGGCCGCAGGCGGCGCCCGGCGCGGTCGCAACGATGATGAATGGCGACACGGTGGAGATCGTCCCCGCGCTCCACCGGGATCGCATGGCGTACTGGTACGAACGCTGGATGCGCGAGACCGGCGTGACCGTCCGGCCGTAAAGGGAGAGTCGATCGATGAAACTCTATCATTGCGGCGGATCGCGCGGCCTTCGGGCGCTGTGGACCATCGAGGAGATCGGGCTCGATTGCGATCTGATCGCGCTGCCCTTCCCGCCGCGTCGGCTGGTGCCCGGCTATACCGATCTCAACCCCGTCGGCACGGTGCCCACGTTGGTCGACGGCGATGTGGTGATGACCGAATCCTGCGCGATCGCTCAATATCTCGCGACCCGATACGCGCCCGATACGCTAGCGGTGCCGGTCGATCATTCCGATTACGGGGCGTTTCTCGATTTCCTCCACCATGCCGATGCGACGCTGACTTTTCCGCAGACCGTCTATCTGCGCTACGGCGTGATGGAACGCGAGCGGGGGCTGGAGCAGGCGGGCATCCTCTATGCCGACTGGTTCGGCAAGCGGCTCGCCAAGGTCGAGCGGCGGCTGGAGACGCGGGCCTTTCTGTGCGCGGATCGCTTCACGGTGGCCGATATCGCGATCGCCTATGCCATCCTGCTCGCGCGCAAGATCGGGATCGAGGATCGGGTGTCGCCGGCGCTGGTCGCGTGGTTCGACGGGCTCGCCGAACGCCCCGCCTACAAGCGGATGATCGCGCGGGACGAGGCCGCGGTACCGATCCCGCCCGACACGCCATTGCCCTGAACGGGGTCGCCCGAACCAAATTGCCATCACGCGATGATCGGGCGCGCGCATGCCCGGCACGAAGGGAGCAGGCCATGACTGACACGATCGATCGGCCGCTTGCCGGCATCACCATCCTGGACCTGCTCGACAGCAGTGTCGCGGGCATTACCCGATCCTATGTCGAACTGGGCGCCGAGGTAATCCGGCCCGAGCCGCAAGGTGCCTTCGGGGGCGCGGATCCCGCTTCGCCTGCCGGCGTGCGCTGGCTGGTCGCCAATGTCGGCAAGGTGGTGGTGCAGGCGGATGACGATGCCGCACTCGCCGAACTGATCAACCGCGCGGACATGATCGTCGAGGCGGCGCCGGGCAAAGCGGCAGCGCTGCTGCGACCCGACCGGCGCGAGGCAACGGTCGTGGTGACGGTCGGCATGTTCGGCGCGGGCGGCAGCCATGCCGGATGGCAGGCGACCGATCCGGTCCTCCACGCGCTGACGGGCGTATTGTCGCGATCCGGCCTCGAAGGGCGCGAGCCGCTGATGCCGCCGGGCGAACTGGCGATCGAATGCGCGATGGCGCAGGCTGCCTATGTCGGCACCGCCGCGCTCTATGCCGCGATGCGCACCGGCAAGGGCGATCGCGTCGATGTATCGCTGCTCGATGCGGCGGTGCAGGCGCTCGATCCCGGTTTCGGCATTTCGGGCAGCGCGACCCTGGGCCGTGCGGCGCGACACCTGCCGCCGGGTCGCCCCGTAAAGGGTTTCCAATATCCGATCCTGCCATGCGCCGATGGCGATGTGCGGCTGTGCGTCCTCGCCCCGCGCCAGTGGCAGAATATGTGGCGCTGGATGGGCGAGCCGGCCGAGTTTGCCGGCCCCGAATATCTCAAGACCGCGGTGCGCCAGCAGTCGGCGCCCCTGCTCGCGGCGATCGCGGCCTTCGTCGCCGACAAGAGCCGCGCGGAGCTGGAACGGGACGGCACTGCGCATGGCGTGCCGATCTCGGGCATCCTGACGCTCGAAGAATGCCTCGCCTCGGCCCATGTTGCGGCGCGCGATCTCATCGGAACGGTGAAGATCGGAGAGAGTAGCGAGGTGCGCCTCCCTAACGGGATCGTCGAGATCGACGGCGCCCGCATGAATGCGAGCGATGGCCCCGCCGCGGCTCCGGCCGTGACAAATTGCGTGCCGGCCACCGCCGATCCGGCCAGGCCGCTTGCGGGCCTCAAGGTGCTGGATCTCGGCGTGATCGTCGTCGGCGGCGAACAGAGCCGGCTGCTGGCCGATATGGGCGCCGATGTCGTGAAGGTGGAATCGGCGGCCTTCCCCGATGGCACCCGCCATTCCTACCTGCCGACCGGCCTGTCGGTCAGCTTCGCGGCGGGGCATCGCAACAAGCGAAGCCTGGGCCTCAATCTGCGCGCGGACGAAGGCAAGGCGCTGTTCCGCCGGCTCGCGGCCGAGGCGGACGTGATCCTGTCCAACTTCAAACCCGGCACGATGGAATCGCTGGGCTTCGGCTATGACGAACTGTCGGCGATCAACCCCGCCATCATCATGGCCGAAAGCAGCGCCTTCGGGGCCAGCGGCCCGTGGGCCGGGCGGATGGGCTATGGCCCCTTGGTCCGTGCGGCGGCGGGGCTGACCGACAAGTGGCGCTATGCCGACGATCCGACCAGCTACAGCGATTCCATCACGATCTACCCCGACCATGTCGGCGCGCGATATGGCACGATGGCGGTGCTGGCGCTGCTCGCGCGGCGGCTGCGCACCGGGCGGGGCGGCCGGGTATCGATCTCGCAGATGGAGGTGATGCTCAGCCATTTCGCGATCGAGATTGCGGGCGCCAGCCTGGGCGTCGATGCGACGGCCGCGCCGGATGCGCCGTGGGGCGTGTTCCAGGCGGCGGGGCATGACGATTGGTGCGTGGTCACGGTTCGCAACGATGCCGACTGGGCCGCGCTGACGCAGATCGTCGGGCGCGCCGACTGGAGCGGGCCGGATTTCGCCACGGCCCAATTGCGGCGTGCGCGGCGCGCGGCGATCGAGGCCGATGTCGCGACATGGATGGCCGGGCAGGATGCCGATGCGGCGATGCGCCGGCTGCAGGCGGCCGGCGTGCCCGCCGCGCGCATGCTGCGCGTCGCCGACCTGCCCGACTTCGATTATTATCGCGAGCGCGGCTTCTACCGCGTCGATCATCACCCGCACATGGACGAACCCATCATCGCCGAGCGCCGCCACGCGGCATCCGCGCTATTGGACGAGGCCGATGGTCGCCCCGCTCCGCTGATGGGCGAACATAGCGCCGAGGTGATCCGCGACTGGCTGGGCCTCGATCAGGGCGAGATCGACCGCCTGCTTGCCGACGCCATCCTCGAACCCGTCCAGCCTGAGGTCGCTCGCATGGTCGCCGCCGGCGAAGGACGCGCCGCCGCCTGAACCCAAAAAAAAGAAGAGGCGTGGAGACCGAAGTCTCCACGCCTTCAGGAGAGGTGTTGGCGGGAGAGCCGCCGACCTCACTGTGGAGAAGGGGCCGGCGGGAGCATGCCCCCACCGGCCAGGCGGCTTCATCAGAATTTGAAGCGGACGCCGGTGGTGAAGGCGCGGCCGATGAAGTCGTACACGGCGATGTTGGTCGGCAGGTTCACGCCCGGAATGGTGCTGCCGATCAGCGGCGGCTTCTTGTCGAACAGGTTGTTCACGGTGGTGAACAGTTCGATATTGCCGTTGCCGTGCGGGACGGTGAAGCGGAAGCTGAGATCGGTGTACCACACCGCATCCACCTTGTTGTCGACGAACGCGATCGGAACCGGGCCGCCGGGGATGTCGAGCGTCATCTTGTGGATATACTGCTCGCTCACCGTCACGCCGAACGGCCCGTTGCTGTAATCGACCGTCAGGTTGCCGCGCCAGCGGGGGAAGCCCGCCGGGTTGCTGATGATCACGTTCTTGCCGTCATAGTTCGAGATCGGGGCGCCGGTATATTGCTGCGCCTGGAACTTCTGCAGGTAGTTGGCATAGAGCCGGACGGCCAGCGCGCCATTGCCGACATTGGTGCGATAGCTCGCGTCGATGTCGATGCCCGACGTCTTCAGGAAGGCGATGTTGGCGGGCACGATCCGCACCAGGCTGGGGAAGGTGGTCGGCGAAGCACGCTCGATCAGCGCGCATTCCTCCGCCCCCGTGCCGCCGGCGTTGAGGCAGTTGGTGACGATCTGCTGCGCCGTCAGCGTCTCGATCAGCTTCTTCACCTTGATGTGGTAATAATCCACGGCAAGGCTGAAGCCCGGCATGAAGCTGGGCGTCACGACGCCGCCGAACGTATAGGTGTTCGATACTTCCGGCTTCAGGTTCGGATTGCCCGATGTGACGCTGTTGGCGTTGATGTTCAGGCCGCTGCCATAAGTGCCTGCGGCGTTGCGCACGTCGTTGACGATGCCGATGCCGCTCTGGGCGCCCGCGAACAGTTCGAACAGGTTGGGCGCGCGGATGTCGTGCGAATAGGTGCCGCGCAGCAGCAGGTCATCCACCGGCTTCCAGGTGCCGCCCGCCTTCCACGTCGTGACGGTGCCCGACGTCGAATAATCGGTGACGCGGATCGCGCCGTTCACGCTGAGTTCGCGGAAGAAGGGCGTATCCTTCAGGATCGGAACCGCGATTTCGCCATAGGCTTCCTTGACGTTCAGCTTGCCGTTCGCTTCGCCGACATTGGTCAGCCAGTAGTAAAGCGAACTGGCCGGCACGCCGCGCAGGCCCGCGAAGTAATTCGCGCGGATCGCAGCGGTTTCGGCCGCGGTCGAACCCGCCAGATCGGCCGGGTTGGCGTTGCTGACGAGGTCGAGCGACTGGCGGCGATATTCGACGCCGAACGCGATATCGACCGGGCCGGCGGGCAGATCGAACACCGCGCCGTTGAAGCCGGCCACCCACGAATCCTGCTTCATCTTGGCGCGATAACGCGACGTGCCGGTGGCATAGGCGTAGCCGGCCGGGGTCGTCGCTGCCGGGTTGCCCCGCAGGATGTTGATGGGGACGCAGCCCGTATATTGCGCTGCGACCGCAGGGTTGAGCAGAACGCGGCAGGTCGGCTGGCCGTTCGCCGGATTGGTCACGACGTCGGCGGCGGCGTAGAGCTTCTTATAGTCGTAAAGGCCCGAATTGGCGAGCTTGTGGACCGAATCGCCATGCGAGTAGCTGGCATTCCACGAAAAGCCGCCGAACGTGCCGTTCAGGCCCGCGGTCGCCATCCAGTAATCGGTGCGCTCATTGGCGACCGGCGAAGGCTGTCCGGCGGAGGCCTGGCCGACGGTGATGAAGTCGCTTGCGGTCGGCAGCGTCGCATCGATCGCGGCGGGCAGGAACGGGTTGCCCTTGTAGATGTTCACGGCGCCGCCCGGCGGGATCAGCACGTTCTGCTGCGTGATGTAGCGCAGCTCGCTGCGCGACCAGCCGCCCTGGACATAGCCGGTGATGTCGGGCGAGAAGTCATAGCTCGCGCGGCCGAAGGTCTGGTAGGTCTTGTACGGCGCGACCGCGTGGGTGTTCGGCGGAATATCGTAGCCGTCGCCACCGATCTGGAAGCCGGCGGTGCCGACGGCGGTGCCGGTGTTGAACGGGCGGGTCGACCCGTCATTGTTGATCACGCGGCCGACGAACGGATTGCCCGTCACGCTCGATCCGGTGATGCGGCCATTGGGCGCCACCGCCGAGATGCGGACGTCGGGGCGCAGCACATAAGGGTTTGAAGTGCCGCCGGGATTGCAGACCGTCGCCGGCTGGCCGGCGGGCGGGGTGCAGCCCACGACGCTGCCGACATAGGTCAGGCCCTGGCGGCCGATCGCGCGCTTGCTGCGGATCAGGCCTTCGTTGTTGTTATATTCGCCGCTCAGCAGGATGTGGCCGGCATCGTTGGCGAAGCTGGTGCCGTAAGCCACGCCGATACGCTGGTTGGCGGCATCGCCACGCTGCGAAATGCCCGCCTGCGCGACGCCCTTGATGCCGGTGAACTTCTTGTCGAGGACGAAGTTGACCACGCCGGCGACCGCGTCCGAACCCCAGGCGGCCGATGCGCCGCCCGTCACCACGTCGACGCGCTGCATCAGCAGCTGCGGCAGGACGTTGGTGTCGACCGTGCCGACATAGGTGGTCGGCGAAACGCGCAGGCCGTCAAACAGGATCAGCGTGCGCAGCGGCCCCTTCGGGTTGTTGTTCGGAATGCCCAGGCTGCGCAGGTTCAGCACGTTGCCGTGAATAGGATTGTTCGAGAAATTGTTCGCCGACTTGGACGGGCTCAGCGAGTTCGAGAACTGGGGCAGCTTGTTCAGTGCGTCCGGGATGCTCGACGGCGTCGACTTCAGAAGATCCTCGGTGGTCGCGACGGTAACGGGGGTCGGCGCCGTGTAACCATCGCGCACGATGCGCGAACCGGTGACGATGATTTCTTTGACTGCGGCGTCATCGATCGCGGCATCGGCAGATGGCGACTGGGCAGCGGGCGCCGCCTGTTCTTGGGCCATCGCCGGCGCGGCAATGGCGCCGGTCGCGACAGTGCACAGCAAAAGGCATGCGACTTTACGCATCATCAGTCTCCCCTAAGTGCCGACGCGATTCTCCGCGTCATTATTGCTCTTGTGTGCAGATTTGCTCAAAAACATCTGGTCGTCAACGTCGCGACAATAAAAAGTGCATTTAGATGCAAATTTTCTGTCGATTCACCTCAGGAGATTTGCAGAGGTCAGGCTTGCGCAGGTGTTTCCTGGGTCAGAAGCTGGCGCATCTGTTCGCGCCCCGCGATGAACAGCAGCGCCGCCGGGATCAGCATGGCGAGCACGACGACGATCAGCGACGTGCCGACCGCCGCAGGCGATCCGAACACCTGATCGGTGAAGAAGCCGACCAGCGCCGGCCCCAACGACATGCCGATCAGGCCCGTGGCCAGCACATAGATGGCCGACAGGCGCCCCCGCAGCGCCGGGGGCGTCACCACCTGGGTCGAGGCCGGCCCCATCGATCCGGTCGCCAGCATGAACGCGACGTAGATGCTGAACATCACCACCGTCACCCACGGATTGTCCGACAGCAGCGCGACGATGGCGCACGGCACTGCGATACAGATCGACAAAGTGCACCAGACCAGCGGCGCATCGCGGCGTCCCGCCTTGTACAGTCGATCGACGATCCAGCCGTGGATCGGCAGGCTCATCGCCGCGACGAGTTGCGCGATGCCCAGCACGATGCCGATCCGGCTGGGCGTCCAGCCGTGCACGCGGACGAAATAGGCCGGCAGCCAGAGCTGGAGCGCGATCGTGCTGGTATAGGCGAGGCCGAAGCCGATCAGGATCGCCGCAAACATCCGCTTGTGTTCGCCCAGGAAGCGCAGCGCCTCGCCATAGCCTTCGCTGCCCGCGCCGGTGGGCGTTGCGCGCACGATCCGCCTGGGTTCGGTAACGAGCAGGACGAGGAAGGCCATCGCGATCCCCGGCACGCCGGTCAGCACGAAGGCCTGCTGCCACGGCGCGAAATGGCTCATGAACGGCCACGATGCGACGCCGCCCGCCAGCACGAACTCGACAAACGGCCCGCCGAGCAGGAACACGATCCCCGCCCCCATGATCGCCCCCATGACGAAGATCGACATGGCGAGCGAAAGGCGGTCCGGCGGGAAGCTGTCGCCGATGATCGAATAAGCGCCGGTCGAAAAACCGGATTCGCCCCCGCCGACCAGCGCGCGGGCGACGGCCAACGCGAGGAAAGTCGACGCGAATCCGCATCCCGCCGCACCGATGCTCCAGACGATCACCGAGAAGAACAGCACCCAGCGGCGGCTGTAACGATCGAGCGCCAGCCCGACCGGAATGGCGAACAGGCAGTAGAGGACGGCAAAGGCCGGGCCTTGCAGCAGGCTGATCTCGAAATCGGTAAGCCCGACACCTTGCTTGATCGGATCGACGACGAGCGCGATCAGATAGCGATCGGCCAGCGAGCGAATATAGAGGATGAAGAGGATCGCGACGCTGAGCCAGGCAAGCAACGGCCGCGGATAAACGGCGGCGTCATCGCTCCGTCCGATCACCACGCGCACCCATATCGACCGTCATTTGAAAAGTGCTTCATCAGGCTCTCTCCTGCTGCCTTTGCCGGCAACTTGAGCCCGTGATGACATGGCGGCGTGAACCTGCCTAATTATTTTTGCACATCGGTATATTTTTCAGCAGCCACCCACCTAACTCGACTGATGCGGGCATCGCATCGAATTCACTGCGGAAACAGACAATGGTGAGCGATCAGAACGACATAATTCTGCACAATAGATCAAGAAATGCTGGCGAGCGATTGTCTCGATCGCCAGCGCATTCCTTCAGGCGACTTCGAGCGCGCCGCCACCCTTCACCTTGGGCGCGACCTCCTCAGCCAGCGCGCGCAAGCTTTCGTGCCAGCCCGACGCCTTGTCGGCATAGTCGCAGCCGAAGACGAGCAGCGTGCCGAACCCGCCCGACTGCTCCTGAAACTCCTCCAGCTTCTCGCGCACCGTGTTGGGCGAACCGACGATCCAGCAATGCTTGGCCATATAATCGACCGTCATGTCGCTGTCGGGCACGTCGGGGTGGTGCTTGTACCATTGGAGCAGGCCGAAGCGGCTGGCGACGTTCAGCACATAATCGCGCGCGAAGCGGCCCAGATTGCCCTCGGTCGCCAGCTTGTACGCGGCTTCGTCGGTCTCGGCGACGACGACCTCGCGGCACACGCGCCAGTCCTCGCGCTTCGGCGTCCGGCCCGCCAGAGCCGCGCCTTCGGCATAGGCATCCCAATGGGTTTTGACGAAGTCGACGCTGATGTTGAGGCTCATCGGGATGAAGCCCTGCCGCCCTGCCATCTTGAGCGTTTCGGATCGGGCGGTGAGCCCCGAAATGCCGATCGGCGGATAAGGCTTCTGATACGGCTTTATATGCGCGCCCTTCAGCGGCATTTCGGGCTCGTCATAGCGGCAGTTCCAATATTTGCCCTGATAGTCGAACGGCTCCTCCGCGCCCCAGATCTTGAGGATGATCTCCAGGCTCTCGCGCGTCATGTCGCGCACCTTCTCGCCATCCAGGCCCAGCAGCGCCCAGTCCGACGGGACCGAACCCGCCGCGATGCCGAAGTTGAAGCGGCCCTTGGCGAGATGATCGAGCCACGCGATCCGGTTCGCGACCACGGCGGGGTTATGATAGGGCAGGCACACGCCGCCCGTGCCCAGCCGGATCCGGCTCGTCTCGCGCAAAGCCTGCGCGACCAGAATATCGGGCGCGGGGTTCGGCTCCCACGGCAGCGTATGATGCTCGCCCAGCCAGGCTTCCTCATAGCCCAGCTCGTCGAGCCAGCGCAGAACCTGCAGATCCCATTCCTGACAATCGAACGGCGACCGCTCCGGCGGATGCGCAGGCTGCGCGAACAGACCGAGTTTCATGGGGCTTCCTCTCCTGCTTTTCTTATGCCGTCGTCAGTTCGGCCGCGCGCTCGCGCAGTCGCGGCATCACTTGGCGGCCGAAGGTCTCCAGTGCCTTGCGCACCTTCTTCACCGGCGCCCGACCCTGCGCGACCTCCATCAGCAGCAGGTCGATCCCCAGATCGTCGCCCACAGCGCGCAGACGGCGCGTCAGATTGTCGGGATCGCCGAAGAAGACGAGGTCCGCGTCGTTCATCGCGGTCATCGCGCTGACATCGGCATTCTGGTAGAAATCGGGCACGGTCGACGTCTTCGCCTGTTTGTCGAGTTGCGCGAAGAATTTGTAGTAATTCAGCGCATATTCGGCGCCGTCGGCCACCGCCTGATCGCCATCCTCATCGCAATACATCTGCGTGATCGCACACAGTTCGCGGGTCGACGGATCGTGGCCGTGGTCGGCGAGATTCTGTCGCCACAGCCCGATATTGCGGCGGATCGCGTCGCGATCGGGCATGAACAAAGCCGTGCCGAGATTAAGCCCCTTCTGCCCCGCCCAGACATAGGAATCGGGCGTGGTCGAACCCGATGCGTAGATCGCCGGGAACGGCTTCTGCACGGGCTTGGGGAAGCAGTTGTAATTCTCGATCTGGAAATGCTGGCCGTTGAAGTCGATCGGCCCCTGCGACTGCCAGGCCTGCAGGATGAAATCCATCGCCTCGCGATAGCGCGTGTGGCTTTCGGCGACCGGCACGTCGAACCAGTCATATTCCTGCATCAGATAGCCGCGCCCGATCCCATATTCGAGGCGGCCGCCGCTCAGCACGTCGAGCAGCGCATATTGCTCCGCCAGCATCACCGGATTGTGGAGCGGGACGAGCGAGACGCCGGTGCCCACGCGGATCCGCTTCGTCCGCGCCGCCGCCGCCGTCGCCATGATCGCGGGGTTGCCGAACGAATAGGCCCCGCAATGATGTTCGCTGAACCAGACGCTGTCGTAACCCAGCTCCTCGAGCAGATCGACCTGCTCCAGAAGCTCGGTCGTATACTGCTCCGGCGTTCCGTGAACGTCGGGATGATAATCGATGTTGTAGCAAATCCCGAACCGCATCCTCGCCTCCGACTCTCTTATCGAAGGCGAGTTAGATCATGCTCGGGATGCCGCGTCAACAAAATCGAACCGATCGGTTCGGTTTTATTCCTCCCCGGTACGGGGAGGGGGACCATGCGCAGCATGGTGGAGGGGGTTCGCCACAGATGACCCGCTTTGCCTCCAGCCCCCTCCACCGCTTCGCGGTCCCCCTCCCCGTCCCGGGGAGGATCAAGATTTCACCCCTCCACCACGTCGAACGCATCGAGCTTGGGCGTCTTCATCTCCTCGATGAAATGGTCGTAGGTCCACGGCCAGATCGAGGGCGCGCCGTCCGCGCCGAGATACCAGCTGCGGCAACCACTCGCGAAGATCGTCTTGCTCGCGGCTTCGGCGCGGGCGCTTTCATAATCGGCCATCGCCTTGGCATCGGCGCTGATCTCGCGCGCCTTGCCGGTGCGCAGCATGTCGATCAGGCCCATCAGATAGTCCATCTGCCGTTCGGCAACGTCGATCAGCGAGAAATTGCCCACCGGCGCAGTCGGCCCGTTGAGCATGAACAGGTTGGGAAAATCGGGGATCGACAGGCCCATATAGGCGATCGGGCGGTCGGCCCACACAGCCTCGACATTCACGCCATTGCGCCCCGTCACCGTCATCGGGCGCAGGAACATGTCGGCATGGAAGCCGGTGGCGAGCACCAGCACGTCGAGTTCGTGGAGCGTGCCGTCGGCGGTGCGCACACCCTTCGGTTCGACCCGATCGATCGCGTCGGTGACGATCTCGACGCTCGGCTTCTGCACCTGCTCATAATAGTTGGGCGAGATCACGATCCGCTTGCAGCCTGCGCGATAATTGGGGCGCAGCTTTTCGCGCAGCACCGGATCGGCGACGTTCTGCTCCAGATTCTGCGCGATATAGCCTTCCATCATGTGCATTTCGGGTGAGGAGGCGTCGCTGATCGCCTGCGACCACAGCCGCACGTTCGCCTCGGACTCGGGGCTGTTGCGGATCGCGAGGATCAGGTTTGGATCCTCGCGGAACGCCGCACGCTGTTCCGGGGTGTAGGGATCGTTGACGCCCTTGCGCACCCATTGCGCGGTCCGCTGAAACTGCTTCACCACCGCCGATCGATCGGCGAGCGCGGCGACGATCTGTACCCCTGTCGATCCCGTCCCGATCACGCCAACGCGCGCGCCGTCCAGCGGCACGCTGTGATCCCAGCGCGCGCTGTGGAACGATGCGCCTTCGAAGCTGGCAAGGCCGGGAATATCGGGGGTCGACGGATGGTGCAGCACGCCCGTCGCCGCGATCACGACGTCGGCCGTATCCTTCGTCCCCTTCTTCGTCTCGATCTCCCAGCGGCCGTCGACGAAGGCCAGCTTCGTGATCTCCTCGCCAAAGCGGATCATCTCGATCACGCCATATTTCTGCGCGGTCCGCTCGAAATAGCCGTAAATCTCCGCGCCATCCGGATATTGGCTCGACCAGTCGGGATTGAGTTCGAACGAATAAGTATAAGCGTGCGACTGCACGTCGCAGGTCAGCCCCGGATAGGTGTTCTCGCGCCACGTGCCGCCGACCCGATCGGCCTTTTCATAGACGGTGACGTCATCGATCCCTTCGTCGCGCAGGCGGATCGCCGCCAGGATGCCCGACATTCCCGCGCCGATCACGACGACGCGCAGCTTCTTCTCGTCCGCCATCAATCCCTCTCCTCTTTGCGAAGGAGGATCGGAAAGCCGCCTGTGGCTGTCAACCGATGCGCGTTCGTCTTTTCCCGCCGACTGTTTGTCGAACGCCGATGGCGCGGGCGTGCCCGCCCGGCCCATCGGATTTCCCACAACAGGAGAAGCACAATGAGAATCCGCCCCCTCGGTGTCGCAACTGTCGCCATCGGCCTGGCCAGCGGCGTCGCCGCCTTCGCCGCCACGACCTCCACCCTGCCCCCGATCCGTCCGGTCCCGATCGCGCCGAGCGCCCCGACCCCGCCGGCCCCGCCCGAAGCCCCGGCCGCAGTGATCCCGCCCGTTCCGCCGGTGCCCCCCGTTCATGTCCCCCATGTCCACGTCACGCATGTCCATGAGCATCTGAGCGCGGCGGATCGCGCCGAGATCGAACGCGAGGTCGCGCAGGCGCGGATCGAAGCCGAACAGGCCCGCCGCGAGGCCGCGATCGAACGCCGCGAGGCGATGCGCGAAGCCCATCAGGCGCGCGCCGAGGCGCAGCGCGCCCGGGCCGAGGCCATGCGCGAGGCGGGACAGGCGCGGGCCGAAGCCATGCGCGAAGCCGCCGAAGCCCGCCGCGAGGCGATGGAGGCGACCCGCGACGTGCCCCAGATCGTCGTCGCCTCCCTCGATCGCGCGCGCGCCAACATGGCGGCCGATTGCGCGCGCCGCGGCGTGGTGATGCCCAAAAGCGCCGATTTCGGCACGCTCGCCACCTGTGGCGAGAACCAGGCCGAGATCGTCCGCGCCTCGCTCACCCGCGCCCGCCGCGCGCTATCGTCGGCTTATGGCCTGAGCGACGCCGAACGCGCCAACGCGTTGCAGGGTATCGACCGCGCCCTCAGCGAGGTCGATCACCGGCGCTAACCCGCCCGATCAAATCCACCACCGCCTGCATCTCGTCCGCATCGTTATAAAGGTGCGGCGAGAAGCGGACGAGCGGCTGCCCGTCCGCCAGCGCCTGCGCTGTCGCGACCTTGCCGTCGCGCCACAGCCGGGCGCGCAGCGCCCCAACATCCTGCCCCGGAAAGGCGAAGGTCAGCACCGGCCCCGACAACGCCGGATGGTCACTGCCGACGAACTTCGCGCCCGGCGCCTTCGCCAGCAGATCGCGCATCCGCGTCGCGCCCTGCCGCACGCCCGCTTCGATCGCGGCCTCGCCGATCCCGTCGAGCAGGTCGAGCGTGCGGTCGATCGCGATCAGCTTGGGGTCGTCGCGCTGGCCCAGCACCTCGTAACGCTCGGCCGTTTCCATGTCGCGCGGGCCGTTGAGCCAGTAGCCGTGGCTGATCATCACCGGGTTGAGCCGGTCCTGCCCGTCGCGCCGGACATAGAGGATCCCGCTTTCGAGCGGCCCCATCATCCATTTGTGCGTGCTGGTCGCATAGCTGTCGACGCCCAGCGCCATGAGGTCGATCGGCATCCAGCCGAAGGTCTGCGCGCCATCGACATGCAGCCACACGCCCTTCGCCCGCGCCACCTGCGCGATCGCGGCGACCGGATAGACGAGGCCGGTCACGTTGGTCATGTGCGACAGGAAGATCGCGCGGGTGCGCGGCGTGATCGCGACGGCGAAGGCATCGGCCACCATCTGCGGATCGCGCGCCGTGGCCGGGGTCGGCAGCACCTTGATCACCAGCCCCTCGCGCTTCGCGCGCAGCTTCCAACTGTCGAGGGTCGACTGGTGGTTATGCTCGGTGACGATGATCTCGTCGCCGGGCTTGAGGTCCAGCCCCAGCACCGCGACCGTATTCGCCTCGCTGGCGTTGCGCAGCAGCGCAATCTCCGCGCCCGTAACTCCCAGCCGCTTCGCCAGCCGCGCGCGCAGGGCATCGGCCGCGACCGGATATTTCTCGCGATATTCGCGCGACGGATTGGTCTGGAAGGCGCGGGTCTCGGCCTCCTGCACCTCCACGACCGCGCGGAAGGCCGGCCCGATATTCGCCGCGTTGAAATAGCGTACGCCCGGATCGAGCAGCAGCTTTTCGCGAAACGCGGACCGGGGCGTCGCCGCCACCGCGATCGCCGGCGCGGCGAGCGACGCCACGACACCGGATTGGAGAAGCGCGCGGCGGGAAAGCGGGGCTGTTTCGTTCATTTCCGCACAATGCCGCAATGCAGCATTATCGCAAGCCATTGCCCGCCCCACCGATCGCTGTCAGCCTGCGATCAACAGGATCAGGGAGTGGGGACATGACGCAGATCGATCGGCGGACGGCGTTGATGGCGGGCAGCGCGGCGCTGGGGCTGTCGCTGGGCGGGCGATTGATCGCGGCAACTGCCGCCGCCAAGCCGATGACCGCGCGGGTCGTGCCCGTCGTCGACGATTATTGGGGCACCAAGGTCACCGACAATTATCGCTGGATGGAAGATCCCAAGGATCCCGACTGGACGCCCTTCCTCAAGTCGCAGAACGAGGCGACCCGCCACGTCCTCGATTCCATCCCCGGCCGCAAGCCGCTGGCCGATCGCATCTCGGCCCTGTCGGGCGATGCCGCCGCCACCCGCCGCGTCGCGCCCGCCGGCGACTGGCTATTCTACGAACAGCGCCCGGTCGGCGCCGACAATTTCAAGCTGTTCCTGAAGGGGAAGGACGGCGCGGTCCGCACCCTGATCGATCCCACCGTGATGAAGATCGGCGACGCGCACGTCTCGCTCGACTGGTGGGAACCGAGCTTCGACGGCAAGCATATCGCCTATGGCCTGTCCCCCGCCGGTTCCGAAGCATCGGTGCTGCATGTGATGGAGGTAGCGACCGGCAATGTCCTGCCCGAACGGATCGAAAAGACCGACTGGGGCGTCACCGGCTGGCTGCCCGACGGCAGCGGCTTCTTCTACACCGCCTTCACCGGCGAACGCGGCACCCCGCAATATTATCTGAACAGCGAATGCCGGCTCCACCGGCTCGGCACGGATGCGAAAGCCGACCGGGTCATGGTCAAGCGCGGGCTGAACCCCGACATTCCGCTCGAAGAGGTTCAGGTCGGCTTCGTCGCCACCAACGAAGGCTCCTCAACGCTGCTGATCGCCGTGATGGATGTCCGCACCGAAAAGGCGATCTGGACTGCCGATCTCGCTGACTTCGTCGCGGGCAAGGCGGCGGTGCGTAAAGTCGCCGGCTTCGACGATCTCGTCACCGAAACCGCTATGAACGGCGACGATCTCTACCTGCTTTCGGTGAAGGGCACGTCGCGCGGGCGCGTGCTGCTGACGTCGTCCAAGGCGCCCGATCTGGCCAAGGCGCGCGAGGTCGTGCCCGAAGGCAACACCGTGATCGAGGGGCTGGATGCCGCGCGGGACGGCGTGTTCGTAACGATCATGGATGGCGGCGTGAACCGGCTGTCGAAATTGTCGGGCGGCAAGGTCACGCCTATCGCCCTCCCCTTCGAAGGCGCGGTCGGCAACGTATTCGCCAGCTCGACCCGCGACGGCGCCCTGCTGCTGCTCCAGGGCTGGCTCAACCCCAGCGGGATCTGGTCGGTCGATGCCGCAGGCAAAGTCACCGATACCGGCATCACCCCCAAGCCCCCGATCGACACGAGCCCCTACGAGGCGAAGCGCGGCTTCGCGACAGCGAAGGACGGGGTGAAGATCCCCTACACGCTCATCTACCGAAAGGGGATGAAGCCGACCGGCGCGAATCCGGTCTTCGCAACCGGATATGGCGCCTACCAATATTCATTCTCGCCCCGCTTCTCGGCCGCATTGCTGCCCTTCCTTGATGCGGGCGGGGTCTATTGCGGGGCGAACGTCCGCGGTGGCGGCGAATATGGGCGCGACTGGCACAAGGCGGGGCAGAAGGAGACCAAGGCGAACACCTGGCGCGATCTGATCGCAGTGTGCGAAACGCTGATCGCCGACAAGGTGACGAGCCCCAAGCATCTGACGATCAGCGGCACGTCGGCGGGCGGCATCACCGTCGGCCGCGCGCTGACCGAGCGGCCGGAGCTATTCGCCGGCGCGATCTCCGATGTCGGATGGACCAACCCGATCCGCTACGTCGCCGAACAGAATGTGTCCGACATCGACGAATGGGGCCCGATGGTCGACGCGAAAAGCTTCCGGATCATGTACGACATGGACGCTTATCAGGCGATCAAGCCGGGCACGCTTTATCCCGCCGTCCTGTGCGTCACGGGCGCCACCGATCCGCGCGTCGCGCCGTGGCATGTCGCCAAGTTCGCCGCGCGGCTGCAGGCGGCGACGTCGAGCAAGAATCCGGTGCTGTTGCGCGTCGATTTCGACGCGGGCCACGGCGTCGGATCGACCCGCACGCAGCGCGATGCCCTGGCCGCGGACATGTACAGCTTCGCGCTGTGGCGTGCCGGCGTGAAGGGCTTCCAGCCGGCGTAAACGCGTCGCTCCAGCGAAGGCTGGAGCCTATTGCTCTCACCCCAGAGGGCACCGATTGTCGGTAGAGAAATAGGCCCCAGCCTTCGCTGGGGCGACGTGCCTCAAATCACTCCGCCGCCAGCGCCATCATCTCGGGGTCTTCGCGGAAGATCGAGGCTTCGCGGAAGCATTCGATCTCTTCGGCCTCGGGCATGCCGAAGTGGACGCGCGCTTCGGCCGGGGTCAGGTGGAACACCTCTTCCCAGCGGAAGAACCAGAAGGGCGGCGATTCCCGGCCGACGCGGATGCCCTGTTCCAGCAGCCGCATCGCCATCGGCCATGTCTCCGGATAATGGAGCAGCGAGCGGGAGATCATGCGCAGGCCCGCGAACATCGTGTACGCGCCCAGCCGCGATGCGAGCGCGGGGCTCAGATGCGTCGCCTCGTTCACCGTGCGGCCGAAGATCACCGGGATTTCGCCCAGCGAGTTGAACTGACCGCCGGTGATGATGTGTTCGAAATCGTGCGTCTGGCGGCTGCGCACCCGCCAATAATCATAGGCGTTCGACGGATCGAAATTGTTCAGATCGAGGCCGAGCTGGATGTCGAAGCCGCGTTCCTTGATCTGCTTCGAAATGATGCCGCCGACGGTGCCGGGCGCATATTTATGGAAATCGTCATTGGTGTAGGTGGAGATGAAGCCTTCCTTCAGCCAGGCGTCGAACGCCGGGTTGATCTTGCGTTCCTCCTCCATCAGCGCCGCCGTCTCGTGCGCGGGGTTCACCTGCGCCATCGCGGTCGAAAGGCCCAGCGTATGATCGGCCTCCACCGGGAAATCGGGGCCGTTCTTGCGCAGCAGCCATGTCGCGATGATGTCGCGGATCTGCGGGCTGTTGAGGTAGCGCGAGCTGCTGATCAACAGGCTGCTGTCGGTCGTCTCACGCTTGACGCCCGCGCCCAGATAGGAATCGAGGATCTTGCGGTCGGCTTCGGCCTTCATGGGGACTCTCCATCTCTTATCGGGAGATCATACCACCATAAGAAGGCCGCTGGAACGCATTATAGCGCCGGATCTGCTGATCGGGACGCCAGATCGGACGGCTGCTGATCGAGATTGGGGATGTTCGCCCAGCGGCTCGATAGCGGCACGCGATCGAAGATGTGGATGCCCATGATCAGCAGCATCGCCCCCGCGCTGAGCGCCAGGAAGCCGATCGCCGCCAGCACATATTCCTCGATACCGGGATGGAGCGGCCCCAGCTTTTCGAGCGCCTCGGCGCGGCCGAGCGCGAACACGCCCGCCGTCACCAGCGCCGCGCCGCCGAGCCTGAGCCCCATATCGCGGATGACCCTGTTGGAACCGATCGACATCGTGCACTCCACCGTTGCACTGGTCGATCTATGCCCCCGTCCATAGGCTTTCGAGCCGGGCGGACGCGCCGCCCCATAGTGATTGCGTAGTGATTCAATGATCGACGATCAGGCGGTATCCAACCCCCAGTTCGTTGACTATCAGGCTGGGCCGCGCGGGATCGACCTCCAGCTTCTGGCGCAGGTTGCGCACCACGATGCGCAGATAATCGATCCGCCGATCATATTCGCGCGGCCATGCCGCCTCCAGCGCGCGCTGGTGCGTGACGACGCGGCCGGGGCTGGCGGCCAGAATGCGCAGCACCTCATATTCCTTGCGGGTCAGGTGGATCTCCTCCTCCCCGCGCATGATCCGGCGATCGGCCAGGTCGATCACCAGATCGCCCGCGCGCACCACCGGCTCGGCGCCCTCCGCCTGCAACCGGTGGCGCAGCGAGACGCGCAGACGCGCCAGCACCTCTTCGCTGTCGAAGGGTTTGGTCACATAATCGTCGGCGCCCAGATCGAGCGCGGCGACCTTGTGGTCGGTCGAATCGCGCGCGGACAGGACCAGGATCGGCGCAGGCGACGCCTTCTTGAGCAATTGCACGATCTCCAGCCCGTCGCGATCGGGCAGGCCGAGATCGAGCAACACCGCATCGGGCCGATGTTCGGCCGCAAGCGCCAGCGCCTCCTTCGCGCTGGTCGCCTCGATCGCGTCATAGCCGCCGCGCGCCAATGTGCTTTGCAGCAGGCGCCGGATGTGAAGATCGTCGTCGACGATGAGGACACGCTGGCCGCTCATAGATCCGCTTCCTTTACGAGCAGCCTTTCGGGGAAGCGCAGGCTGAACCGTGCGCCCGTCACCCCGTCGCTGCGATTTCCGGCCTCGACCGCGATCCCCATCGCTTCAGCGAAGCCCTTGACGATCGCGAGGCCGAGGCCCGTTCCCCCCACCGACCGATCCGATCCTTCGAGCCGCCGGAACGTCTCGAACACTTCCTTCTCGCGCCCCGACGGCAGGCCCGGCCCCTCGTCCATCACGGACAGCGTCAGCGCGTCATAGCTGCGTTCGGCCCGGATCGTGATCGGCGTGCCGGGGTCGCCATAGCGGCCGGCATTGTCGAGAAGGTTGAGCAGGCAGTGGTGGAACAGTTGCGGATCGACGCTGACCAAAGGCAGGCTGGGCAGCACGTCGAGTTCGATCGCCCGCCCTTCCAGCGCGCGGCGCGCATCGTGGACTGCGCCGCCGACCGCGTCGGTCAGGTCGACGGGCTCCAGATTCAGCCGCAGCGCCCCCGCCTCGACCCGCGCCATATCGAGCAGGTTCGCGACGAAGCGGTTGAGCCGCTGCGCCTCGCTCTCGATCGTGTCGAGCAGCGGATCGCCCATCCGGCGGCGCAGTTCGGCCGCCGCCGCCAGCACCGACGTCAGCGGCGTGCGCAGATCGTGGCTGACCGACGACAGCAAAGCCGCGCGCAGCCGATCGCGCTCGCGCACCGCATCGACATCGCGCATCTCGACCTCGAGCCTCAGTCGCTCGAGCGCCAGCGACGTCTGGTCGAGCAGGCTTCCCAGCAGCGCCAGTTGGTCCGATCGCACCGGATCGCGCCCGTCGTCGCGCGCAACGCCCAGCACCGCCAGCACCCGATCGCCCGCCTTCAACGGCTGGAACTGCCAGTCCGACGCAGTAAGCGTGCCCGTGCCCCGCCCTGCCGGTTGCCCCGTATCCCACACCCATTGGGCGGCGGCGATCTCCATCGTCTCGAGCGGCGGATCGGCAAGGCTCGCGGCCATCACCGACAGGCCGGCCGCGCCTTGCTCAAGGATCACGACCTTCACCCCGAGCAGCCCGGCAATCTCGGTGCACGCCGCCCGCGCCACCTCCCGCGCATCGCCGAGCGCGGTGAGTTGGCGCAAATAGCTGGCGAGCGCGGCGTTGGTCCGCGCGCTCCCCGCTGCCAGATCGGCCTGCGCGCGCACCCGCGACGTCAGCTGGCTGGTGACGAAGGCGACCCCCAGCAGCACGATGATCGAGATGATGTTCTCAGGGTTGCTGACCGTCAGCGTCCCCGTCGGCGGCAGGAAGAAGAAGTTGTAGGCCAGGCTGGATGCGAGGCCCGCGAACAGGCCGGTGCGCAGTCCAAACGTGCTCGCCGCCGCCATCACCGGCAGCAGGTAGAGCAAGGCGACGTTGCCCAGATCGAGGATATGGAACAGGCCGGATCCGATCGCGGTGACTCCCGCAACCATCGCCGCGCTCCAGCCATAGCCGGCGCGCGTGCCCCAATCGCCGCTGCTCCGCCGCCGGCGCGTCGGCGCTGTCGCTTCGGCCGCGGTGGCGAGGACGTGGACGGCGATGCCCGGTGTCTCGCGCACCAGCCGGTCGACGATCGATCCGTGGCGCAGTTCGAACCAGCGCGACCGTTGCGACTTGCCCACCACGATCTGCGTCGCGCGCGCATCGATCGCATAGCTTTTCAGCCCGTCGATCACCGACGCCGCCGGCACCGTCGCCACCACCGCACCCAGATTGGACGCGAGCGCCAGCGCATCGGCGACGCGCTTCATGTCCGCCTCGCCCAGCCCCTGCGTGCGCGGAGTTTCGATATGGATCGCGGTCCACGGCGCCTTGGCGGCGTCGGCAAGCCGCTTGGCCGCGCGGACCAGTTCGATCGACGACGGCAATTCGCTCACCGCCACCAATATCCGCTCGCTCCCGGCCCAGGTGCCGCCGACCGCATGTTCGCGCAGATGATCGAGCATCTGCGCATCGACCGCCTGCGCCGCGCGCCGCAACGCCAGTTCGCGCAGTGCCGACAGGTTGGTCTTGGAGAAGAAGTGCGACAGCGCGCGCGTCGCCTCCTGCGGCAGATAGACCTTCCCGTCCTTGAGCCGTTCGATCAGCTCGTCAGGGGGAATGTCGACCACCTCGATCTCGGCCGCCTCCAGCACGCGATCGGGCACGGTTTCGCGCACGCGGACGCGCGTGAAGGATGCGACGACGTCGTTGAGGCTTTCGACATGCTGGATGTTGATCGTCGAATAGACGTCGATCCCGGCCTCCAGCAGTTCCTCGACATCCTGATAGCGTTTGGGGTGGCGGCTGCCGGGCGCATTGGTGTGCGCCAGTTCGTCGACGAGAGCGAGGTCGGGACGCCGTTCGAGCAGCGCGTCCAGATCCATCTCGGTCAGGACATGGTTCGAATGGTCGATCTGGCGGCGCGGCAGGATTTCCAGCCCGCGCGTCAGCGCCTCGGTCTCCACGCGGCCATGCGTTTCCACCACGCCGACAACGACGTCGACGCCGGCGCGTTTCCGCGCGGCGCCTTCGGAGAGCATCTCGTACGTCTTCCCGACGCCGGGAGCGGCGCCGAGGAAGATCTTCAGGCGCCCCCGGCCTTCCTGCGCGGCTGCGCGCAGAAAGGCTTCGGGGGCTGGTCGGTCACGATCGGTCAAGGCGCTCCGATCTTATCAAGCGCGCGGTTAAGGGCGAACACGTTGACCCGTTCTTCGCCGAGGAAGCCGAGGATCGGCGTTTCGACGTGGTTCTTGACGAGAGCCTGGACCTTTGCCGCCGGAATGCCGCGCACGCGCGCCACCCGGTCGACCTGATAAAAAGCCGCCTCGGGGCTGATGTCAGGATCGAGTCCCGAGGCGGAGGCTGTCACGAGATCGGGAGGAACTTGGCGACCCTGTGACGTAGCTTGAAGCTTCGCCACGTCACCCTTGACCCGATCATGCAGTACCTGACTTGCCGGCCCCAGATTGGAGCCAGAAGATGCCAGTCCATTATAGCCGTCACCCGCCGCCGAAGGGCGGGTCTGGAAATAGCGTTCGGAGGTGAAAGCCTGCCCCGCCACGCTCGAGCCGATGACCTTGCCGGCGCTGTCGCGCACCAGACTGCCATTGGCTTGGCTGGGGAAGATCGCCTGTCCGATGCCGGTCATGGCCAACGGATAGAGGATTCCGAGCAGGATCGCGAACAGGATCGTCATGACGATCGCAGGCCGCAGCGAAGTTGAGATATCATTGCCCATGAGAGTGGTTCCTCAGGCGAGACCGATGCCGTTGACGGCAAGGTCGATGATCTTGATGCCCACGAACGGGGCGATGAGGCCGCCCAGACCGTAGATGGCGAGGTTGCGCGCGAGCAGCGGACCGGCGGCCATCGGCCGATAGGTCACGCCCTTGAGCGCGAGGGGGACGAGCAGCGGGATGATCAGCGCGTTGAAGATGATCGCGCTCAGGATCGCGCTTTCGGGCGTCGCCAGGCCCATCACGTTGAGGACGCCGAGGCCCGGATAGAGCGCGACGAACATCGCCGGGATGATCGCGAAATATTTGGCGACATCGTTGGCGACCGAGAAGGTCGTCAGCGCACCGCGCGTCATCAGCAGCTGCTTGCCGAGGCCAACGACCTCGATCAGCTTGGTCGGATCGCTGTCGAGATCGACCATGTTGCCGGCTTCGCGCGCCGCCTGCGTGCCCGTGTTCATCGCGACGCCGACATCGGCCTGCGCGAGCGCGGGGGCGTCGTTGGTGCCGTCGCCGCACATCGCGACCAGGCGCCCGCCCTCCTGCTCCTTGCGGATCAGCGCGAGCTTGTCCTCGGGCGTCGCCTGCGCGAGGAAATCGTCGACGCCCGCTTCGGCGGCGATCGCGGCGGCGGTCAGCGGGTTGTCGCCGGTGATCATCACCGTGCGAATGCCCATCTGACGCAGTTCGCCGAAGCGTTCGCGGATGCCCGCCTTCACCACGTCCTTCAGGAAGATCGCGCCCAGCAGCTTGCCGTCCTGCGCCACCGCGAGCGGGGTGCCACCGGCACGCGCAATCTCATCGGTGATGCGGCGCAGTTCGGTCGCAGCGGCGGTGCCGCCGAGACCCGGATTGGCCCGAAGGATCGAATCGACCGCACCCTTCTGGATCAGCGTCTGGCCGATCTGCACGCCCGAAATACGGGTCTGCGCGGTGAAGGGAATGATCTCCGCCCCTGCGGGCAGGGTCGCCGTGGTCACGCGAAACTTCTCGCGAGCGAGCAGGACGATCGAGCGGCCTTCGGGCGTTTCGTCGGCCAGGCTGGCGAGCAGCGCGGCATTGGCGAGATCCTCAGGCGAGGTGCCACCAACGGTGCGGAATTCCGATGCCTGACGGTCGCCGATCGTGATCGTGCCGGTCTTGTCGAGCAGCAGCACGTCGACGTCGCCGGCGGCCTCGACCGCACGGCCCGACTTGGCGAGCACGTTGAAGCGGACGAGACGGTCCATGCCGGCAATGCCGATCGCGGACAGAAGCGCGGCGATCGTGGTCGGGATCAGGGTGATCAGCAGCGCCGCGAGGATCGCGACCGGGATCGCCCCGCCCGCATAGCTCGCAAAGCCGGGGATCGTGCCGACGGCGATCAGGAAGATGATCGTCAGACCGACGAGCAGGATCGTCAGCGCGATCTCGTTCGGGGTCTTCTGCCGCTCGGCGCCTTCGACGAGCGCGATCATGCGATCGAGGAAGCCCTGGCCCGGATCGACGGTGACGCGCACCTTGATCTGGTCGGAAATGACCCGGGTGCCCGCGGTGACGGCCGAACGGTCGCCACCGGCTTCGCGGATCACCGGTGCGGATTCACCGGTGATGGCCGCTTCATTGACCGACGCCACGCCCTCGATCACTTCGCCGTCGGCGGGGATCAGGTCATTGGTTTCGACCAGGACGACGTCGCCGGCGCGCAGGGCGCTTGCGGGCACATCCTCGGTCTTGCCGTTCTTCAGCCGCTTGGCGGTCAGTTCGGCCTTGGTGGCGCGCAGCGAGGCCGCCTGCGCCTTGCCCCGGCCTTCGGCCAGAGCTTCGGCGAAGGTGCCGAACAGGACGGTGAGCCACAGCCAGATCGCCAGCTGGGCCTTGAAGCCCGTCGACAGATTGTCGCTGCCGATGACGAGAAGAACCGTCATCAACAAGGCGATGCAGGCGGTGACGAACATCACCGGGTTACGGACAAGCTCTTTGGGATTGAGCTTGCGGAAGGCGTCGCCGATCGCGGGTGCGATCAGCTCGGCCGTGAACATGGACTTGGTCGCGCTCATTGTCTGGCGCCCCTTAGAAGAGTTGACCGCGGATCATCGCGAGATGATCGGCAACGGGCCCGAGCGCGAGGCTCGGCAGGAAGGTGAGGCCACCCACGATCAGGACGATGCCGACGAGCAGGCCGACCCACAGACCACCGGTCGTCGGGAACGAACCCGCGCTTTCCGGCGTGTACTTCTTGGCCGCGAGGCTGCCGGCAATCGCCAGCATCGGAACGATCACGAAGTAACGGCCCAGCCACATCGCGATGCCCAGCGTCGCGTTGTAGAAAGGCGTGCCCGCAGTCAGGCCGGCGAAAGCCGAACCATTGTTGCCGGTGGCCGAGGTGAAGCCGTACAGGATCTCCGAGAAGCCATGCGGCCCCTTGTTCAGCGGTCCGGCAAGGCCGACGTCGAGCACGGCGGCGATCGCGGTGAAGCCCAGGATACACAGCGGCAGGATCGTGATCGCGAGCACGGCGAGCTTCACCTCGCGCGCTTCGATCTTCTTGCCGACATATTCCGGGGTACGGCCGACCATCAGGCCCGCGACGAACACGGCCAGGATCGCGAACAGCAGGAAGCCGTAGATGCCCGCGCCAACGCCGCCGATGACGACTTCGCCCAGCTGGATGTTGAACAGCGGGATCATGCCGCCCAGCGCGGTGAAGCTGTCATGCATCGCGTTGACCGCGCCGCACGAAGCCGCCGTCGTGACGACCGAGAACAGCGCCGAAGCCACGATGCCGAAGCGGACCTCCTTGCCCTCCATATTGCCGCCGGCAACGCCGAGGTTCTGGAGCACGGGGTTGCCGGCCGCTTCCTGCCAGTAGGTGACGGTCACGCCCGCGACGAACAGCACGATCATCGCGGCCAGGATCGCCCAGCCCTGACGGGTGTTGCCGACGGCCTTGCCGAAGCACCAGGTGAGACCGAAGCCGATCACGAAGATCGACAGCATCTGGACCAGGTTGGTCACGGCCGTCGGATTTTCGAACGGATGCGCCGAATTGGCGTTGAAGAAGCCGCCTCCATTGGTGCCGAGCATCTTGATCGCTTCCTGGCTGGCCACGGGGCCGAGCGCCAGCGTCTGCTTCACGCCTTCCAGCGTGTTGACGTCGATCGCGGCGGCCAGCGTCTGCGGAACGCCCGCAGCGATCAGATAGACGCCATAGACGACGCAGATCGGCAGCAGCAGATACAGGGTGATGCGGGTGACGTCGGCCCAGAAATTGCCGATGCCGTTGGCTTCACGCCGCGCGAAACCGCGGAACAGCGCGAAGGCGAGCGCAATGCCCGTCGCCGCCGACAGGAAGTTGTGCAGCGTCAGGCCCAGCATCTGGCTGAGGTTCGACATCGCCGCCTCGCCCGAATACCACTGCCAGTTGGTATTGGTGGTAAAGCTGATCGCGGTGTTGAACGCGCCATCGGCGCCGATCGCGCCATAGCCCAGGCCGTTGAGCGGCAGCAGGCCCTGGATGCGCAGCACCACATAGGTGAAGACGAGGCCGACGAAGTTGAAGATCAGCATGTGGACCGCGTAACGGCGCCACCCCTGTTCCTCGTTCGGATCGATGCCGGCAATCTTGTAGAAGCCGTTTTCGATCGGGCCGAAAACGGTGTGCAGCGGCGTGCGGCGCCCTTCATAGAGCGCAAACAGCCATGCGCCGACCGGCTTGGTCAGCGCGACGAGGATGCCGATGAAGGCGATGATCAGGATCCAGCCCTGAACGGTCATTGGTCCGCTCCCTTCAGAAGCGTTCGGGGCGGACGAGAACCGCCACCAGATACAGAAGAAGGCCGATCGCGGTGATGGCCGCGAGCCACAGATCGAGGGTCATTGACGTTCCCCTCAGGCTTTGTCGCACAGGCGGGCATAAGCGAGCGTGACGCCCAGCAGCCCGACCAGCAGCGCGATCCAGGGCAGATCTTGCATAGTGAAACCTCCGGACGCACGGCCGCGAAGGGTTCGCGGGCCCCCGTGGCGTCGAAGGCAGCCGATTAGGCGCGGAGCGCGTTACTTATCGAGGCCGAGCGAGGACCAGCCGCATAGTATTTGCGTATGTTTTTGGAGGTGGCGCTTGCCACAAATACGCCGTCACCCCGGGCTTGACCCGGGGTCCCGCTTCTAACCGAAGCAGGAAAAAGAAGCGGGACCCCGGATCAAGTCCGGGGTGACGTTGGTGGTGTCAGGGAAAGAAGCGGCTGATCGTATCGACCACACAGGCCGGCTTCGCCTCACCGTCAATCTCGACAGTCACGCGCACGACGACCTGAAACCCGCCCTTGGCCTCTTCGGCCGAAACGATCTCGCCGACGCCGCGAATACGGCTCCCCACCTTCACCGGCGTCAGGAAGCGCAGCTTGTCGGTGCCGACATTGATCCCCATCGACGCATTCCGCACCTCGATCAGTTCGGGCAGGAAGCGGTTGACGAGGCTCATCGTCAGATAACCATGCGCGATCGTCGCCCCGAACGGCCCGTCCTTCGCCTTCACCGGATCGACGTGGATCCACTGATGATCGTCGGTCGCCTGCGCGAACTGGTCGATGCGATCCTGCTCGATCGTCACCCACTCGCTCGGCCCCAGCGTCTCGCCCGCACTGCCGATCAGGTCGGCGGGGGTTTCGAAGATGCGCGCGCTCACGGATGCTGGCTCGAAACGGCGACGACTTCGCCGGTCATGTAGGACGACAGGTCGGATGCGAGGAACAGCATGACGTTGGCCACCTCCCACGGTTCGGCATAGCGGCCCAGCGCCTCGCGCCCGGCCAGTTCCTCGAGCAGCCCCGGCGGCGTCACCTTGCTGAGCGCAGCGTGCATCGCGAAGCTCGGCGACACCGCGTTGATCCGCACACCATGTTCGGCCGCTTCCATCGCCGAACAGCGCGTGAAGGCCATCACGCCCGCCTTGGCCGCCGCATAATGCGACTGCAGCGTCTGCGCGCGCCAGCCCAGCACCGAGGCGTTGTTGACGATCACGCCCGCCTTGCGCTCGTACAGATGCGGCAGGATCGCGCGGGTCATGCGAAACACGCTGTTGAGCGTGACGTCGATCACCTTGAACCACTGGTCGTCGGTCATCTCGACGATCGGCGCATTGCCGCCGAGGCCGGCATTGTTCACCAGCACGTCGATATGGCCGAGCTTTTCTATAGCGGTCGCTATCAAAGCCCGAACCTGCTCCTCATTGGTCACGTCGCAGGTCAGGACGTGTGGGCGCGCGGCCCCCGTCGCGGCGATCGCATCGGCGGTCTCGTTTAGCCGGCGTTCGTGCGTGTCGGACAGGAACAGGATCGCCCCCTCCTCCGCCGCGCGCCGCGCCAGCGCGCCGCCGATGCCGCTGCCCGCAGCCGCGGTGATCAACATGGTCTTGCCCTTAACGAGACCCGTCGGGGTCGGATAAGGCGGGGGGACGTTAGCCACTTGTCGGTTCCCTTACTTTGCGCGCGTGCGTGCTTCGCGCGGCAGGCCGAGCGCGCGCTCGGCGATGATGTTGCGCTGGATCTCGTTGGTGCCGCCGTAGATCGTGTCGGCACGCGAATAGAGGAACAGGTGCGGCAGGCGCGAAAAGGCATATTCGCCATGCGCGTCGCTGATCTCGCCCGCCTGCCCAAGCACCTCCATCGCCAGTTCGCCAAGCGACTGGCGCCAGTTGGCCCACTGGATCTTGTAGGTGAAGGCCGCCGGATTGCTCCCGCCATCGGCCGAGGCGGTAAGCATGCGGAGCGCGCCATAGCGCATCAGCCGCAGGCCGATCTCCGCCTGCGCGATCTTCTGACGAATGACGGGATCGCCCGCCGAACCATTGGCGCGCGCGGCTTCGATCAGATCGTCGAGTTCGTTGCGAAAGCCCATCTGCTGGCCGAGCGTGGAAACGCCGCGCTCGAACCCCAGCAACGCCATCGCGACGCCCCAGCCCTGCCCCGGCTCGCCGAGGATGTTGGCCGCATCGGTGCGCGCGGCATCGAAGAAGGTCTCGTTGAACTCGGACTCGCCGGTCATCTGGACAATGTTGCGGACGGTGACGCCGTCCTGATCCATCGGCACCAGCAGGAAGGACAGCCCCTTCGAACCCACGCTCTCCGGATCGGTGCGCGCGATGACGAAGATCCAGTCGCAGAATTGCGCGAGGCTGGTCCAGACCTTCTGGCCCTCGATCACCCAGTCGCCGCCTTCGCGCCACGCCTTGGTGCGCACGCCGCCCAGGTCCGATCCCGCGCCCGGCTCCGAATAGCCCTGGCACCAGATATGGTCGCCATTCGCGATGGCGGGCAGGAAGCGCGCCTTCTGCTCGTCGGTGCCGTAAGCGAGGATGGTCGGGCCGATCAGCTCGATGCCCAGATGGTTGAGCCGGGGCGGGCCGCCTGCGCGCGCATATTCCTCGGCAAAGATCACCTGCTGCGCCAGCGTCGCGTCACGCCCGCCATATTGCGCAGGCCAGCCGATGCAGCTCCAGCGCGAGGCCGCGAGATATTTTTCCCACTCGCGCCGCCGCTCGGGCATCTCGACCAGGCTGGTGACGCCACGCACATCGGCAAACGGCCCCGTCAGCGCGGCGGTGAGCCACGTCGCCGCCTCGACACGGAAAGCCTCCTCGGCTTCGGTAAAACCAAGCTTCATGCCGCGATCGCCCCCAACCCGATGATCTGCGCAATCGCCTCGCGATGCTGCGCCGACGAACCGAACAGGGTGCGGTCGGCCTGCGCGCGCTTGAAGAAGAGGTGCGCGTCATGCTCCCAGGTGAAGCCGATGCCGCCGTGCAGCTGGATCATCGCCCCCGCGCAGGTCGCATAGGCATCGGCCGCGAAGGCCTTGGCCGAATGGAGCGCGAGTTCGGCATCCTCCGCGCCTTCGTCGACCGCACACGCCGCCCAATAGACCGCCGATCGCGCCTGTTCGATTTCGACCATCATGTCGGCGAGCCGATGCTTGATCGCCTGAAAGCCGCCGATCGCCTGCCCGAATTGCTGGCGTTCCTTCACATATTCGACCGTGCGATCGAGGCACGCCTGCGCGCCGCCCAGCGCATCGGCCGCCACCGCGATCCAACCCGTATGTTTTGCGACATCCAGCGCCTTCGCTGACAAGGTCGCGATCGGAGCGCCGGTCAACTTTACCTGCGCGAGCGGGCGAGTCTGATCCATCGTCACCCCCGCGCCGACCTCGACCGCATCGCGATCGGCGACCACAAGCCCGCCATCCTGCTCGATCAGAAACAGGTCGGCGATCGTCCCGTGCGGCGCAAGGCCACCCGCCAGCGCCAAAGTCGCCACCTGCCCGCCCAGCACACGCTCGATCAGGTCGGCGCGGCCGTCGGCCTGCAGCGCGCTCAGCGCCGCTTGCGTCGCGATCAGCGGCACGGCGGCCACCTGCCTGCCCGCCGCCTCGGCGATGATCGCGAGTTCGACCATGCCGAGTTCGGACCCGCCGACATCGCCCGGCATATGCACGCCGACGAAGCCGGTCGCCGACAGGCTATCCCACAGCGCGCGGTCACAGCCCGCATCGGCCATCGCCGCGCGGGTGCGCTCGCTGGTCGCCTCGCCCACGAACAGGTCGTTGGCCGTTTCGGCGATCATCGCCTGTTCGTCGGTGAAGGCGAAGCGCATGACGCCTCAGCTGCCCCAGACGGCGCGCGGCGCCTTGCGATCGGCCAGCAGCGCGTCGACTGCGGCTCCGACATTCGCCGGATCCCACTTCGCATCCTGATCGACCGTCGGGCCGAGGTGCCAGCCGTCCTCGATGGTGATCCGCCCGCCTTCGAGTTCGAAGACGCAGCCGGTGACATGCTTCGACTGGACCGAACCCAGCCACACCACGGTCGGCGCGATGTTATCGGGATCCTGCTTGTCGAAGCCCTCGGTGACCTCGGCCATCTTCTCGCTGAACGCACCGGTGGTCATCCGCGTGCGCGCCGAAGGGGCGAGCGCGTTGGCGGTGATGCCGTAGCGGCCAAGCTCCGCCGCCTGCACCAACGTCAGCGCCGCGATGCCGCCCTTCGCGGTCGAATAGGCCGCCTGCGCGATCGAACCCTGAAGCCCCGCGCCGCTGGTGGTGTTGATGATGCGCGCGTCGACCGGATTGCCCGCCTTCTGCTGCGCCCGCCAATAATCGACCGCGTGGCGCGCCAGGCAGAAATGGCCGCGCAGATGCACGTGCATCGTCGCGTCCCATTCCTCCGGCGTCGCCGACACGAACATGCGATCGCGCACGATGCCCGCATTGTTGACGACGACGTCGAGCCCGCCGAACCGCGCGACCGTCGCCTCGACGATCCGCTTCGTCGCGTCCCAATCGGTCACGTCGTCATAGTTCGCCATCGCCTGCCCGCCGGCCGCAATGATCTCCGCCACCACCGCATCGGCGGCCGACGTGTCGCGGCCTTCGCCGCCCAGGCTGGTGCCGATGTCGTTGACGACCACGTTCGCGCCCTCGGCGGCGAAGGCGAGCGCGTAGCTGCGCCCCAGCCCGCGCGCCGCGCCGGTGATGATGACGGTGCGTCCTTCGCAGATACCCATCAGTTTGCCCTTCCCTCTTCGATCTTTTTGGCCATCTGCCGCTCGCGATAGTCCGCGACCGGCCCGCTCAGCCGCACGCCGACCGCCTCGGATTTGAGGCGCGGCCTGTCCGCTTCCACCGCGTTCAGCGGCTCGGTCTCGACGATGTCGGTCAGCGCCTCGCGCGCCAGCCGCTGATATTCGCCGTGGCCGTCATTCTTCCACGTCACCTTGTTCGGCTCGATCGATCGCACCACCGCCGCCGGATTGCCCGCGACCAGGCTGCGTTCGGGGATCTGCATCCCGTTCTTCACCAGCGCGAGCGCGGCGACGAGGCTTTCGGCACCCACATGCGCATGGTCCAAAACAACCGCGTTCATCCCGATCAGCGCATTTTCGCCCACGGTCGCGCCGTGGATGATCGATCCGTGGCCGATCGTGGCGCCGCGCCCGATCACCGTGTCGATGTCGGCCGATCCGTGGATCGTGCAGCTATCCTGCACGCTGCTGTCGCCTTCCACCACGATCCGCCCGAAATCGCCGCGCAGCGACGCGCCCGGCGCGATGAAGCAGCCCGGCCCCACGATCACGTCGCCGATCAGCGCCGCGAGCGGGTGGACGTAGCTCGTCGGGTCCACGACGGGGACGATCCCTTGATAGGCGTAGCAAGGCATCGCCCCGCGCGGTCCTTACAGCCGCTCGATGATCGTGACGTTGGCGAGGCCGCCGCCTTCGCACATCGTCTGCAGGCCATAGCGCCCGCCAGTCCGCTCCAGTTCGTGGAGCAGGGTCGTCATCAGCTTGGTGCCGGTGGCGCCGAGCGGATGGCCGAGCGCGATCGCGCCGCCATTGACGTTGACCTTATCGAGATCGGCGTCGAGTTCCTTCGCCCAGGCGAGGACGACGCTGGCGAACGCCTCGTTGATCTCGATCAGGTCGATATCGTTCAGCTTCAGGCCGGTCTTTTCGAGCGCGTGGCGCGTCGCGGGGATCGGCGCGGTCAGCATGAAGACCGGGCTGTCGCCGCGCACCGTCAGGTGATGGATGCGCGCGCGGGGCTTCAGGCCATGATCCTTGACCGCCTTCTCGCTGGCGATCAGCACCGCGGAGGCGGCGTCCGAAATCTGGCTGGAAACGCCGGCCGTGATCTTTCCGCCCTCGCGCACGGGTTTCAGGCCCGCAAGCCCCTCCAGCGTGGTGCCGCGACGGACGGTCTCGTCCATGCGGAAATCGCCCACGGGCAGGATCTCACGGTCGAAGCGGCCTTCGTCGATCGCGCGTTCGGCGCGCTGGTTCGATGCCAGCGCGAAACGCTCCATATCCTCGCGCGAAATGCCCCAGGTGTCGGCGATCTTCTCGGCGGCGTAGATCTGATTGATCTCCTCGGTGCCGTAGCGCGCGGTCCATGCCGGCGATTCCGAGAAGGGGGTTTCGTGGCCGTAGGTCTGGCCCGCATACATGGCGGCCGAAATCGGGATGGCGTTCATGTTCTGCACGCCGCCCGCCAGCACCAGATCCTGCGTGCCCGAAAGCACGCCCTGCGCGGCGAAGTGGATCGCCTGCTGCGACGATCCGCACTGGCGATCGATCGTCACGCCCGGCACCGCTTCGGGCAGGCCGGCGGCGAGCCAGCAGCTGCGCCCGATATTGCCTGCCTGCGGCCCGATCGCATCGACGCAGCCCCACACCACGTCATCGACCGCGAGCGGATCGAAGCCGAGGCGATCGACCACGTCCTTGATCACGATCGCGCCCAGATCGGCGCTGTGAATGCCGGCGAGGCTGCCTTTCTTGCGCCCGGTCGGGGTGCGGATGGCGTCGACGATATAGGCTTCGGGCACTTGGAAGCTCCTCAGGCGAAGGTGGCTGCGGGGCCGATCGGCATGGTCCCCGTGATGGCTTTCTCGACACGGTCGAGATGGAAGGCGCGGTCGCCCCAGCCGCCGGCGAGCGCCCAGGCGCGCTTCATCCAGAAGTGGAGATTGACCTCATAGGTGTAGCCCATCGCGCCGTGGACCTGGATCGCAGTCTCCCCGGCGGCATAAGCGGCGTCGCACGCGGCGAGCTTGGCGTGGCTGACGTGGATCGCCGCATTCGGCTCGCCATGTTCGACCGCATAGGCCGCGCGCAGCACCACCGGCCGGGCGAACTCGATCGCGACCGAAATGCTCGCGCAATGATGCTTGATCGCCTGGAAGGTGCCGATGGACTGGCCGAATTGCTGGCGGGTATTGGCGTACTCGACGGCCTGCGCGAGCATCGCATCGGCCGCACCCAGCGCCTGTGCGGCGGCGAACAGGGCCGCGCGATCGAGCAAGGCGTCGGCTCTGGCATCGATCGCTTCGCCGCTCGCCGCGACGGGCGCGGACAGACGGCGCAGCGGATCGACGCTATCGAGCGCCTCACCCGCCACAGCCGCGCCGATCGACAGCTTGCCGCCCTCGGCGCTCAGCAGATGCGTCGCGCCCTCAAGGTCGGCGACCCACGGATTGATCGGATGCTGGAGCGCGACCTTGGCCTCGCCGCTCGCGATCGCCGCGACCAGATCGGTCTTGCCGGCGGCGGCGAGGATCGGGAGCGCGACGAAGGCGCTGTCGATCATCGGCTCGGCCAGCCCCGCCTTCCCCGCCTCGATCGCGATCAAAACCGCTTCGACGGTGGTCAGGCCAAGCCCGCCCGCCTCGTCAGATGCGAGCAATCCGGGCAGGCCCATCTCGACCAGCCCCTGCGCGATCTCGGCCGAACGGCGCGACGGCGTTTCGTCGAGCGCGCGGAGCGTATCGGGGCCATGCACACCGGTCAGCCAGTCGCGCACGCCTTCGACCAGCACGGTCTGATCTTCGGTCAAACGGAAGTCCATCGACCCGCCTCCTATCGCGGCAGGCCGAGCAGCCGCTCGGCGATGATGTTGCGCTGGATCTCGTTCGAACCGGCGTAGATCGGGCCGGAGAGCGAGAAGATATAGCCTTCGAGCCAGGCGTTGATGCTGTCGTCGGCCAGCACGCGCAGCTCGGCGGCAGCCCCCAAAATCTGCATCGCCGCGCGGTGCATCGACCGATCGAGTTCGGACCAGAATATCTTGTTCAGGCTCGCCTCGGCGCCGATATGCCCGCCCGCGATGATCTTCGAAGCGACCGAGTAGGTGTTGTAGGCATAAGCCTGCGCGCCCATCCACGCCGCGCTCACTGCTTCGCGCGCCGATGGTGGAGCGTTCGCCCCCTTTTCCTTGAACAGTTCGACCAGCTTCTGCGCGGTCGCCTGAAAACGCGCAGGGGAACGCAGCATCAGCCCGCGCTCGAACCCGGCGGTCGCCATCGCGATCCCCCAGCCATCGCCTTCGCCGGCAAGGCGATTGGCGACGGGCACGCGCACTTCGTCAAAGAACAGTTCGGCAAAGCCTGTGTCGCCGTGCAGCTGACGGATCGGCCGCCGCGTGATGCCGGGCGAATTGAGATCGAACAGCAGGAAGCTCAGCCCCTTGTGACGCTTCGATCCCGCCTCGGTGCGGAACAGGCCGAAGCCCCAGTCGGCGAACGCCGCGCGGCTCGACCAGGTTTTCTGGCCGGTCAGGACATAATGGTCGCCGTCACGCTCGGCCTTGCTGGTGATCGCGGCCATGTCCGAACCGGCGCCCGGCTCCGACCATGCCTGCGCCCAGATGATCTCGCCCTTCGCCATCGGCGTCAGGAAGCGCGCCTTCTGCTCGTCGGTGCCGAACTCCATGATCGTCGGGCCGAGCAGGAAGATGCCGTTCTGGTTGGCGCGATTGGGGCCGCCTGCCCGCCAATATTCTTCCTCGAAGATCAGCCACTGGATCAGGTCCAGCCCGCGTCCCCCATAAGCCTCAGGCCATGTGACCATGCCCCAATTGCCCGATGCCAGCGTGCGTTCCCACGCGACATGCTGGTTATACCCCTCCTCACGCTCCAGCGTGACGAGCGGCTCTTTGGGCACGTTCGCTTCCATCCAGGCGCGGACTTCGGCCCGGAACGCCTGCTGTTCGGGGGTGTAGGCCAGATCCATCAGAACTTGGCCGCCTTGCCCGTTTCGACGAAGGCGTCGCGCGCCTTTTGGCTGTCCTCGTGCATGTACATTTCGAGGGTGAAGCCCTGTTCCCAGCGATAGCCACGATCGACGTCGCGCGGCTCAAGGCCGTTCAACGCTTCCTTGGCGATCACCAGCGCCTTGCGGCTCTTGGACGCGACGACGGCGCAGAAAGCGCGCGCCTCCTCGACCAGCTTGTCGCGCGGCACGACCTTTTCGACCCCACCGAGGCGATAGGCTTCCTCCGCCGGGATATTGCCGCCGGTGAAGAAGGCCGCGCGCACCTTGTGGAGCGGCAGCATCCGCGACAGGTGGCTCGCCCCGCCCATCGCGCCGCGATCGACCTCGGGCAGCGAGAAGAAGGCATCGTCCGCCGCGATGATCGTGTCGGATGCGCCGCAAATGCCGATGCCCCCGCCGATCACGAATTTGTGGACCGCGACCACCACCGGCACCTCGCAATCGCGGATCGCCTTGAACGTCAGGTAATTGCCGCGATTGAGCAGCGTGATGCGATCGGGATGTGCCTGCATCTCCTTGATATCGACGCCGCCGCAAAAGCCGCGCGCCGTCTCCGCCGCGCGGATCAGGACGACATTGACTTCGGGGTTCGCGCCCGCCGCGCGGATCATCTCGGGCAGGCTGTTCCACGTCACGCTGTCGAAGGCGTTGACCGGGGGCACATCGAACACGATCTCGGCGATGCGGTTCTCGATGGTCGTGGTGATCGGCATTACTTTGCCCCTGTGAGTGCGGCGATACGCGCCCGCGCTTCGGTTTCGATCGATGCGACCAGCTCGGCGCAGGTCGGCAAATCCTTCAGTCGCCCGCCGACAAGGCCGGTCGCCATGATCCCGCCCGCCGCATCGCCCTCGACGACTGCGCGCTGGATCATCATGGGTGCCGCCGCCGCCATCATCGCCTGCGGCAGCGAAAGGCCACCGTGGCTGGTCATGCCCTTCGCCGCCTTGAGCATGTCGCCCCAGGACGCACCGGTCTGCTTCTTCATCTCCAGGCCGGCTTCCATCGCGCGGAACAGCATGCCGATCCGGCTCGACTTCTCGATCTTGCCCAGCGCCTCGTTGACGATCATCCGCTGCGGCATGCCATCGACCTTGGTGGAGACGATGATGTCGTCGGTTCCGGCTTTCACATAGCGCGCCTTGACCTCGGCCGGCGGCGCGCTCTCCTGCGTCATCAGGAAGCGCGTGCCCATTGCGATGCCCGCCGCGCCATAAGCCAGCGCCGCCGCCAGACCGCGCCCGTCGCCGAAGCCGCCCGCCGCGATCACCGGCACCTGCACCGCGTCCAGCACCTGCGGCAGCAGCACGGTGGAGGCGACCGAGCCGGTATGCCCGCCACCCTCGCCGCCCTGCACGGCGATCATGTCGACGCCGATCTGCACCATCTTCTGCGCATGCTTCACCGCGCCCACGGTCGGCATGCACAATATACCCGCATCCTTGAAGCGGCCGATCATCTTGGCGTCGGGGCCACGCCCGAAGCTGACCGCGCGCACCTGATCGGCATTTTCGAGGATGATCTCGACGATCTCCGCCGCGCCCGGCTGGAACATGTGGAAATTGACGCCGAAGGGCTTGCTTGTGCCCGCCTTCACCGCGGCGATTCCGGCGCGAACCTCGGCCGGGGTCATCACGGCGGCGGCGAGGAAGCCAAACGCGCCCGCTTCGCTCGATCCGATCACGAGCGGCGCGGTCGCGACCCAGCCCATCGCGGTCTGGATCACCGGCACGCGGCATCCCAGCGCGCGGGTTACGGGGGTGTCGAGCGGATCACTCACGATCAGCTGTCCCCGGCCTGCTTCTTGTTGGCCGCTGCCATGCTCTTGGCGTCCAGCCCGCCCAGGCTGTTGGTCGACGTCAGATCGTTCTGCGCATGCGCGAAATGGTGCATGTGGAACACCGCGTCCATCGCGGTGCGCTTGCCGCGCAGTTCCTCGACATGGTTGAGCGCCTGCTTGATCAGCCAGTTGCCGAGACGCGGGCGCGTCGCCAGTTCGTCGGCGATCGCCTTGACGTCGGCGTCGAGCGTCTCGCGCGTCGACAGGCGGTTGACCATGCCGAAGCTGTAGGCGCGCGGCGCGGGCATGCGCTCACCCAGGTAGAGGAATTCCTTCGCGACGCGCGGCGGCAGTTCGAAGCCGTGCGCGAAATATTCGACGCCGGGAATGCCCATGCGGCCGACCGGATCCTGAAAGAAGGCATCCTCGGTCGCGACGATCATGTCGCACACCCAGGCGAGCATCAGCCCGCCCGCAACGCACGCCCCCTGCACCGCCGCGATCGTCGGCTTGGGCACATCGCGCCAGCGGCGGCACATGCCGAGGTAAACCTCCTGCTCGCGCGTGTAGAGCAGTTCGGCCGCCGGCTTGTTCGTGTGATCGGCCAGCAGATGCTTGCGCTCGAAGCTCTTGTGCAGGTCGCGACCCGGCGTGCCGATGTCGTGCCCGGCCGAGAAATGCTTGCCCGACCCGCGCAGCACGATGACCTTGACCGCATCGTCATCGACGGCGCGCGCAAAGGCGGCGTCGAGCGCATAGGTCATCTGGCTGTTCTGCGCGTTGTTGAACTTCGGCCGGTTCATCGTGACATAGGCGACCGCGCCGCCGACCTCGTAGAGGACCGGCTCGTCGGTCTCGTAGATGATCTCCACCTCTTTCGGCGGAACCAGACCCTCGTCGCTCATGCCGCGACCTTTCGATCGGCCGACGGATTGTCCTTGATGACCGATGCGCGGACATTGTGCGGATCGAGCTTCGCAATGATCGCGAGTTCGTCTGCGGTCGGCAGGCGCGTGGTCGGCACGTCGCCCTCGATCACCAGATCGAAGCCGGTTTCGGCCTTCACCTGATCGACCGTCACGCCCGGATGGACCGACACCAGCCGCACCGCATTGTCCGGCCCTCCGAAATCCATCACGCACAGATCGGTGATCATCTGGCGCAGGTCGACGCCCGAATAATTGCCGCCGGGGATGCGCCGCGCCGGATTGTAGCCGACGCTCGACACCATATCGACTTCGCCCTCCACGAAGACGCGCTTCGAATGGCCGGGGACGAACATCGAGTTCGCATGGTGGATCGTGTTGCCGGGAAAGCCGCGCGCGCCCAGCATCATCACCTTGGGCTTGTCGTACGTGCCGCCCAGCGCGGAGATGTTCATCTGGCCGAAGCGATCGATCTGGTTAGGGGAAACCATCGCGTGCCGCTTGCCGGTCCACACCGCGCTGTCGAAATAGCGCGAGAAGGGCAGGTAGCCGGCGGGCTTGCGATCGTCATAGCCGCGCGGGCCGATCGGCACCGGTTCCTCGACCAGCCAGGCTTCGCCGTCGGTCATCAGCAGTTCGGGCGTGTGCGTCAGCTTGGCCAGGCTCGCGCCCAGACGCGGGATCGGGCCGATGCCGGTGGCGACGATCTCGCCATTGCCGCGAAACGCCTCCGAACAGGCAACGATCAGGAGTTCAGCGAGGGTCGGATTGCTCATCTGCGCTATCCTCAGAAAATCGGGAGCGGCAGCGCCGCGATCTTGGCCGCGCCACCGACGCGATCGATGTAACCGGCCTCATCGGCGCCGATCACCTCGGCCATATACTTATCCCAGCCGCCCTCTTCGGCGGCGCTGGCGGTGTAGGCCTTGAACGCGCCCATATCCCAGCCATAGGCCGGCGGCAGCGAGCTGGGATGCGCGCCCAGCGGCGCTTCGATCACGGCGTGGACGAAGCAGCGTTCGACGATGTTGGCACGCGCATCGTCGGGATGGCTCAGGTCCATCCGCTCGACGACTTCCTCGGCCGAAACATAGGTGCGGTCGGCCGCCTTGGCGAACCATTCGTCATAATAGGTGTCCGGCCCCAGCGCCTGGATATTGCCCCAGTGGTCGGCGCGGTTGACGTGGAGCAGCGCGGCATCGAGCTTGAGCGCCGGCATCGCCACCAGCACTTCGCCATCGTCGTAAGGCGACGTGACCGTCTTGAAGCCGTTATGCGTCATCAGATCGGTGCCCAGACCCACGCGGGTCGGCAGGAAGGGCAGGCGCAGCGCGGCGGCCTTCAGCCCCCACTGGAGATGGCCTTCATCGAGTTCGAGGACGTCGAGACCGCCCGCCTGACGCGCCTTGCGGAAGTACGGCTCCAACGGGATCGCATCGAGCGAGACGAAGCCGAAGATCAGCTTCTTCACCTTGCCCGCCGCCAGCAGCATGCCGACATCGGCGCCGCCATAAGCGACGATGGTGAGATCCTTCAGGTCCGACCGCAGGATCGCGCGCACCAGCGCCATCGGCTTGCGGCGCGGGCCCCAGCCGGCGATGCCGATCGTCATGCCGTCGGAAAGCTCGGCGACGAAATCGTCGAACGAAAGGCGCTTGTCCATCTTGCCCCTGCATCCTCTTCTCATGCGGTCTTGAGCCGCGCCTATGGTGTTCGGGCTAAGCGGATAATCACCATTTGGGGAGGCAAAGCCGGCCGATTACCGGCGCTCCGGAAATATCTCGAAAAGAGATGCGCTCGATCGGCCCTTCTAATTTATTCAACGCTGCACTTCGCAATCGGCGCTTTTTTCTCAAGGCTTGGGGCGATTGATGCTCGACCTCACGAATCGAGGGAGGATGAACATGGCAGGCAGGCTGGCGGGACGGCGGATCATCGTGACGGGGGCGGCATCCGGCATGGGCCGCGCGATCGCACGCCTGTTCGCGGCCGAGGGCGCAAAGCTTGCCCTGATGGACATCGCGCCCGAACCGCTGGCGGTGATCGCGGCGGAGACGGGGGCCGAACATCTGGCGGGCGACGTCGCCGATCTCGCCTATCTCGACGATTGCGTTTCGACCTTCGCCAAGGCGCTCGGCGGGCTCGACGGCCTCGTCAACGCCGCGGGCATTTTGCGCACCGCCCCGATCGAGGAAACCAGCCCGGAGATGTGGGATCGCATTCAGGCGGTGAACCTGTTCGGCCCGGCCCAACTCTGCCGCATCGCGCTTCCGCACCTGCGCGCCAGTGGCAAGGCCGCGATCGTCAACATCGCCTCGCTGGGCGGCATCCGGCCGAACCTCACCATGTCGGCCTATGCCGCGTCGAAGGGCGGGCTGATCGCCTTCACCAAGGTTCTCGCCGCCGAGGCCGCGCCCGACGTGCGCGCCAATGCGCTCTGCCCCGGCTTCATCGCCTCGCCGATGACCGACGCGCTCTATGTCGAGGATCCCTCACGCCGCGACGTCACCCTCGCCCGCCTCGCGATGAACCGCGCGGGCACGGTCGAGGAGATCGCGCAGTCCGCCCTGTTCCTCGTGTCGCATGAATCGAGTTTCACGACGGGCGCGGTGCTGACGTCGGATGGGGGAAGCTCATGGCATTGATTGCCCAACCTCCGTCACCCCCGCGCAGGCGGGGGCCTATCCAGTGTCGTCGCAAGCGGTGGGCTTGGATGGGTCCCCGCCTGCGCGGGGATGACGAAAGTTAAGTCATGGCCCGCGACGCGACGATCATCCTGCGGCACCTCCCTTACTTCCTCGCGGTCGTCGAGGAGGGATCGCTGCAGGCCGCCGCCGCGCGGCTCAACACCACCCAGTCGGCGATCTCGCGCCGCATCCGCCTGCTCGAATTCGAAATCGGGGACGTCCCCCTGTTCGAACGCAGCGCGCGCGGCATGCGGCTGCTGCCCGCGGGCGAGGCGCTGCTGACCGAAACGCGCACCGTCCTCGCCGCAATCGGCCGGGCCAAGGCGCAGATCGATGCGATCGCCAGCGGGGTCGCGGGCCGCATCACCGTAGGCTTCGCCGAAATCCTCGGCCGGCGCACCGACATGCTCGATGCGCTGCGCGATTTCGCAGGGCAGCATCCCACGCTCGATATCCAGATGAAGCCGCTCATCTCCGAGGAGCAGCGCGGCGAGCTGACCGCCGGCACGATCGACCTCGGCCTGCTCTATCACCCGATCGGGGAGGATATCGCGGCCACCCTGTCGGGCAACGGGCAGAGTTTCGCGAGCGCCGCGATCCTCGACGATCCCTTCCTGCTCGCGGTCGCCGCGTCGCACCCGATCGCGACAATGCCCGATCTGCGCCTCGCCGATCTGGGCGACGAGCCGATCGTCTGGGCATCGCACAAGAAGAACCCCCGCCTCTACGATCTGCTGCAGGAGGCGTGCGACCGGCGCGGCTTCGCCCCACGCATCGCGATGGAGACGCCGACGTCGGACATCACGATGAAGATTGTCGCGGCCAGCATGGGGATCGGCTTCGTTCCCGCCTCGCTGATCGGCCACGCGCCCCCGGAAGTCGCCTTCGTCCGCCCGGTGGATTTCGACGTCGCGATGCGCGCCAGCCTGGTGTGGCGCACCACGCCCGATGGCGACCTGCCCTACCGCGTGGCCCAGCATTTCCTGGATCGGGTCTCGCATATTTGATCCAGCTCACGCTGGATAGCGGCACCGGCCCGCTCCCCCACCCGACCTCCCAGCGGCAGTATCTTATGGAAGGTCGGGTGGGGGAGCGGGCCGGTGCCGCCTGGTTCGGCGGATGCCGAACCAGTCCAAAAGGCGCCTTCGAATTTTGCGAAGCCTTCCCTTCGCAATGAGCGCTTTTTTGCTTTGTGCCGCAGCGCGAAAACGCTTTCCAAAGGAGAGCGATTCCCATGAAATTCTCGATGATCTACGAAGCCCAGTTGCTCGATCCGAGCCCGGCGGAGGAGGAGAAGGTGCTGCTCGAAATGGTCGAGCAGGCCGAGGCGCTCGACAAATATGGTTTCGACACGGTTTGGGCGGTCGAGCACACCGCGCTCACCCAATATGCGCATATGAGCGTGCCGGAGACCTTCCTCGCCTTCGTCGCCGGGCGGACGAAGCGGATCGGGATCGGCCATGGGGTCGTCTGCCTGATGCCGGCGATGAACCACCCCATCAAGGTGGCCGAGCGGGTCGCGATGCTCGACATCCTGTCGGGCGGCCGCGTCCATTTCGGCGTCGGCAAGGGCGGCAGCCAGCAGGAAGCGGGCGCCTTCGGCTATGATCTGAACACGCTCCAGCCGATCATCGACGAGGCGATGTATCTGGTGCCCAAGATCCTCGCGAACGGGGAGATCGAGCATCACGGGGAGTATATCGACATCCCCCACCGCCCGATCCACCCGAGCCCCAAGCAGAAGCCGCACCCGCCGATGTATATGGCGACGACCAAGGCGGAGACTTTGGTCATGGCCGGATCGCGCGGCATCGGCGCGCTGGTGATGGGCTTTGGAGGGCCGGAGGACGTGGCGAAGAAAAGCCGCATCTATCGCGAGGCTTATGCCAATCGGAAGGCCGAGGATCAGGTGGGTTTCGTCCCCCTCGAACATCTCGCCGCGCTTTGCCCCACCATCGTCTCGCACGATCGCGAAAAGGCCCGCCGCGTGGGCCTGCGCGGGCAACGCTTCTTCGCCGAGGCGCTGGCGCACTGGTATCAGGGCATGCCCAAGCCGACCGGCTATGATCTGTCGGCCGAGGAGCATCTCGAGGCGCTCCAGCATCTGCGCACCGATCGCCACGCCATCATCGGCGAAGACAAGGTCGCGATGGCGCCCGACCCCGGCTATTATGGCGAAGTGCCGCACGCTTACGGCACGCCGGCCGACTGCATCGCCTATGTCCAGCGCCTGATCGATGCGGGCGCCGACGAAATCCTGTTCCTGTCGCAGATGGGCGGCGTGGAGCATGAGGCAATCATGGAAACGATCCGCCTGATCGGCACCGAGGTCATCCCCCACTTCCGCGCGAAGGGACAGGCCGCCAAGAGGGACGCGGCCTAGACCCGCCGCTTAGCCGATCCGCCGCCACGCCTTTCGGTGATGGCGGCGGGGATGGTCAAATTGCCAGGAAGAGCCGCCGGCCGCTTTGCCGCACGTCGGCAAGCCCCTGATAATCGCCCGGAAAAATCGTCCGCAGGCCGATCGGAAATTCGGTCAATGCCGCGACCTGCCGGCGCCAGCGGACGGCCACCTCCACCCACCGTTGCGCGACCCGATCCCGGCCGCGCTCGTCGTTGCTGTCCCATCCCGAAAGCAGCACCACGAGGCCCAGCGGGATATCCTCCATGCTGTGATAGTCGCGGTCCGAACCCACGATCCACAATTCTTCTATGTCTTCCTTGACCATCGCCCAGGCGATGATCGGATCGGTCATCTGCCGGGGAAGGGCATTGCCCATCGGGCGGTTAAGCAACGGAACGACAACGGACACAGCGGGAATCCCAGAACGCGGCGGAACTGCACAAGCATTCTGTCCAGCACGGCATCGGCCGGTGCTGCTATTCCGGGATTCTGCTAGTGGCGTGCCATCGAGGGGTAGCTAGGAATGAGCGCGATGCGCCCTTGCGGGCGATCGGCCGCGCCCCGAAGAGCGCGGCCATTGTCGGTTAGAAGGTGTAGGTGCCGGTCACACCGTAGCTGACGGGCCGTGCATAGGCGATCGCGTCGGCGAAGGCCGTAACCGATACGCCCTGGCCGTAGCGGGTGTTGGTGAGGTTGCGGCCCCAGACCGACAGCTTCAGGCTATCCTGCAGCGTGTAGCTGACCTCCGCATTCACCAGCGAATATTCGCTCTGGCGGCTGCGGTTATCCACGGTCCAGGCGAAGCCCGAATTATAGTAATAGGTGGCCGAGAAGCCGAGCTTGTCGCCGTTCGCCAGTTCGCGATCGTAATTGACGCCGACATTGCCGGTGAACTTCGGCGTGCGGACCAGCGGGTTATCCGTGGCGTCACCCGTGAACTGGATGTTGCCGCCCGCAGGTGCGTTGGCCGGCGCGAAGAAGGGCGCGTTGACGAAGCTGCCATATTTGGCGTTGGTATAGGCGCCCGCGAAGCGCACCCGGAATGCGGGCGTGATCCGGTAGGTCAGGTCCGCATCGAGACCGTAGATGGTCGCATCGGCGGCGTTCAGGATCATGGCAAGGCCGGTCGCGCTGCGCGTCTGCAGCTGAAGCTGCTGATAGTCGTAATAGAAGATCGACATGTTCGCGGTGATCGCATTGCTCGAATGCTTCACGCCGAACTCATAGGCGTCGATCTTCTCGGGCTTGATCGCGGGCACGTTGAACGTGGTCGAATTGTAGAGGCCGCTCTTGAAGCCCTTCGAATAGGTGAAATAGATGTTCGACTGCGGATCGACCTCGTACATCAGCGAGAAGCGCGGGGTCCACGCATCGAACACCGCCTTGTTGAACGCCATCGTCGGCGTGGCGAGGCGACGCGAACTGATCGTGCGCTTTTCCTTGCTGTAGCGGATGCCGGCGGTGAACTTCAGCTGCGGCATCACCTCATAGGTGCCCTCGGCAAAGGCCGCGCCCGCCTTCGCCTTCAGCCGCGCCTCGGTGACGAGCGTGCCGTTCGACAGGGTCGGGTTGAAATCCTTCTGATCGAAATAATAGGTGCCGGCCAGCCACTGGAACGGCCCCGGCTCCGACGAGGAGAGGGTGAATTCCTGCGTGAACACATTCTCGTTGATCGTCACGTTAACGCGGTTAACCGCGGCGACCACGCGATCCTGATCGGTGAACGACCGGTGATCGGTGTTGCGATAGGCGGTCAGCGATTTGGCGACGATGCCGTCGAAATCGTGCTGGATCTCCGCGCTGCCGCCATAGCCCCAGCTGTGCGCGAACGGATCGAAAGTGAGCGCCAGCTTGTACGGATCGGTCGGGATCGGCGAATTGACGGTGGAGGCCGCGCGCGGCCCACTGCCGATCGGGCGGATCGAAACGCCGGTCGAATCCTCGACCCGGCCATAATCGCCGCTCAGCGTGATGCTGGTCGCCTCGCCCGGCTCGATCAGCAGCTTACCGCGGACATTATATTCCTGGTAGGTCGACAGATCGGTGCCGCGCAGCGCATCCTTGGTGAAGCCGTTATCGTCGCGATAATAGCCCGCGATGCTGAACGCGATGCCCGGCGCGATCGGGCCGGACAGATACGCGCCGCCGCGCACTTCGTCGAAGCGGCCATAGGATGCCATGATCTTGCCGGTGAAGGTGTCCGACGGCTTCTTGGTGTTGACCAGGATCGCGCCGCCGGTGGCGTTACGGCCGAACAGGGTGCCCTGCGGGCCTTTCAGCACCTGGATCGAGTCGATGTTCAACAGGTCGAACACCGCGAAATTCTGGCTCGCGATATAGACGCCGTCGACATAGAGCGCGACCGGCGATTCCGCGCCGCCCGCGACGATCGTGGTGCCGACGCCGCGGATCGTCGGCTGCAATGCCGCGCCCGTATTCTGGATGGTGATGCCGGGGGTCAGCATCGCAAGGTCGCGCGTCGCGGTGGTGCCGTTGCGTTCCAGTTCGGCCGAATTGAACGCGGCCACCGTCAGCGGCACGTCCTTCAGCTTTTCCTCGCGGCGCTGCGCGGTGACGATGATTTCGTTGTCGCTCGTCGTCGCCTCGACAGGGGCGATCGCATCCTGCGCCCATGCGGGGGCCGACAGCGCCATCGCCAGCGTCGACAACGCGGCACCGCTCTTCACGATCTTGTGCATCCTCCATCCCCTCTTCTGGTCTTTTCGCCACTTTGTTCGTGACGTTGCTTATCCGCAGACCAGTATCTTTCATGGGCGAAAGACGGGAGCGAGAAAATTCGATAGGGCCATTGCAGGGGCCGCAACCCCGGCCTGCTCTGGATTAGCCGAGCATCGCCACGCTGCGCAGGATCAGGCGCACCAGTTCGGCCTGCCGCCCGACGCCGACCTTGGCGAAGATCTTCTTCGAATAGCTGCGCACCGTGCTTTCGGTCAGCCCGGTTTCCTTCGCGGCCTCCGCCAGCGTCAGCCCCTGCGTCAGCAGCGCGGCCAGGTTCGCCTCCGACGGCGACAGATCGAACAGGGTCGCGATCAACTGCTCGAACGATCCGCCCCGCGCCGCATCGGTCGCGTAGATCACGACGGCCGGACCCAGATCGGCCGGCGCGCGCCGCTCGCGCCGGATCGCGCGGACGAGGATGCCGAGGCCGTCGGCGCGATCGTCGACGCAGCGGAACGCCTTCACGAAATCGCTTTCGGGATCGGCGATCCGCGCCGCCAGCGCCTTGTCGACCGTCTCGCGGAAGCGCGCGCCGTCGCTGCGCCCGCCCAGCGTCAGCCGCCCGTCCATCACGCGGAAGGTTTCGCCGCGATCGATCATCTGCTGCGCGGCGCCGTTCGCGCGCACCATCCGCCCGCGCCCGTCGATCATGAAGGTGCCGATCGTCAGCCGGTCGAGCGCGTCGGTCAGCACCTCCAGTTCGGATTCGTCGCGATAGATGCGCGAAAACAGCGCCAGCGCCTGTTCGAAATGCGGGCGCAGCGCCGCCATGAAGCGCTTATGCTCCTCGCCGAAGCGCATCCCCGATCCCGAATGGACCAGCCCGATATTGCATTCGAGCCCGCCCGGCTCGGTCACATACATGCCCACCGCCTGTTCGATGCCGTAAGGGCGCATGATCGTGCGGTAGAACTCGCTCTCCTCCAGCGCCTCGCGGCTCGCCACCTCTTCGAGCAGGACGATGTCGCCCGATCGCTGGAGCGCGTTGCGCAACGGATCGAGATGGCCGATTTCGGCGTGCGCGGTGCCCAGGTCGCGCGCCTCCTTGCCGCGCACCGGCGGGGTCTTGCCCCACAGCACCATCGGGGCGAGGCCCTTGCGGCTCAACTGCAGCGTGATCGCCGCATTCTGGCACCCGACCAGATCGACGAGCGTGGACAGGAAACCGCGCCACGGCACGGGCTCCAACGGCCCGCGATAGAGCGCCATCACCAGATCGTCGCTGAGCGCGAGATCCTCGGGAGCGGCGCTCTGGGCCTTAGCCATGCGCCAGCCCCAGATAGGCGGGCACTTCGCCGCCGCCATGCACCGCCAGCTCCGCGCCGCTGACATAGGCCGCCTGATCGGAGGCGAGCCAGACGACCGCGTTCGCGATGTCCGCGCCCCACGCCATCCGCTTCATCGGTAGCATGTTCGAAATCCGCGCAACGCCGGGGGGGCCGCCATAATGGTCGTCCTGCCCTTCCTCGGCCTCGACCAGCCCGACGATGATCGCGTTGACGCGCACCTTCGGGCCCCATTCCATCGCCATGCCGCTGGTCGCGCTCAACAACCCTGCCTTCGCCGCACCATAAGCGACCGTCCCCGGCGAGGCGCGCTTGCCCGAAACGCTGGCGATGTTGATGACGGAGCCGCCCTCGGTCTGCCCCACCATCACCGCATGCGCCGCGCGCGCGAGGTAGATCGGGCCGAGCAGGTTGAGCGCCACGACACGCTCGACCAGCTTCGCCGAACTGTCGGCCAGCCCGACATTGGGCGAACCGCCCGCATTGTTGACCAGCAGGTCGAGCCGACCGAACCGCTCCTTCACCTGCGCGACCAGATCCTCAGCCACCTGCGCGTCGCGAATGTCCGCCTGGATGAAGACCGCGCCGTCATCTTCGGCCGGCGGCGTGCGCCCGCACACCGCGACCCGCCAGCCGTCGCTCAGCAGCCGATCGGCGATCGCCTTGCCGATCCCCCGCGTGCCGCCCGTAATCAATGCCACCCGGCTGTCGCTCATCACCCTCGCCTTTTTCCGTTCGGCCCGCTGTGCGCACGGGCGCCGGACTCGTCTCTCCCCATTTGGGGGCGCGGCGCTTTACTTGTCCACTGCCGAACCGATACAGAAATTGCATGACAGCCGCCGCACCGGCCCAGATTGCGAAACCACGCCGCACCCAGCAGGAGCGCCGCGCCCAATCCGAACGGCGGATCGTCCACGCCGCTTTGATGATGATCGCCGATCGCGGCATCACGCGCACGACATTGGCGGAGGTTGGCGAGGCCGCCGGATACAGCCGCGGCCTTCCCGCGCATCTGTTCGGCAACAAGGACAATCTGCTGCGCGAATGTTTGAAGCGGCTGATCGTCGATTACTGGATCGAATCCCTGCCCCCGCCGCCCGCCGATCGTGCGCTGGCCACTTTGTCGGATGCGATCATCCGCTGGATCGACCATTTCGACACGCATCCCGAATATGCGCGGGCCTATTATCTGTTGCTGATGGAGGCGAGCTTCGCGGAGACCGAGCATCGTTCCCCCGAACTCAGCATGCTCGCCCGCGAAGTCTCCCCCGGCGGCGAAGCGCGCTTCCGCGCCTATATCGAGGCCGGTCGCGCGGCGGGCGAGATCCGCGCCGACATCGATGTCGGTTTCCAGGCGCTCGCGATCCACGAAACCCTGCGCGGCCTGGGCCTGCGCTGGCTGATCGACCCCCACTCGGTCGACCTGAAAGGCTTCGGCACCGCCTTCGTGGCGGACATGCGCGGGCGGCTGACGGCAAAGTAGATCCTCCCCCGGCGGGGGAGGTGGCGCGCCGAAGGCGTGACGGAGGGGTATTGGCCGGCAGTGATGCCCTCGTGAGTAGCTACCCCTCCACCACGCTTCGCGCGGTCCCCCTCCCCCTCCGGGGGAGGACTAAATTTTCAGCACCCGCGCCGCATTCCCCGCCAGGAACTTCGGCCACACCTCGTCCTTGAACGGCACGCTCTCCAGCTCGGCGAAGATGCGATCGAGCGACAGGCCCGCCGGGAAATATCCCGCATAGATGATCTTGTCGCTCCCACGCGTGTTCGCGAAGTCGATGATCGCCTTGGGATAATGTTTCGGCGCGAAGGCGCTCGTCGAATAATGCAGCCCCGGATATTTGAGCATCAGCTTGACCGCCAGCTCCTCCCACGGCTCCGCCCCGTGGCGCATCACGAAGGTCAGTTCGGGGAAGAACCAGCAGATCTCGTCGATCAGCTCGACCCTTTGCGTATCCAGCGGAATGCGCGGCCCCGGCACCCCCGCATTGACGAAGATCGGCAGACCGAGTTCGCAGGCGAGCGTGTAGATCGGGTACATCGGCTTGTCGTTGATCGCGACCTGCGGATAGGAGCCGGCCGGAAAGAAGCTGAGCGCGCGCAGGCCATATTCGGCGTGGAGCTTCTTGAGCCGCCGTATCTCCTCGACCCCATTGTACGGATTGACCGAGGACTGGAACACGAAGCGATCGGCATATCGATCGCGTATCTCGGGATAGCGGATCGCATCGCCCACCGGGATCAAAGCCGTCCCGATATTGTGCTTGTCCATCGCCTCAACCACGCGCGCCACGAACGTCGCCGGATCGCTGCCCAGATCGGGAATGCCGCGGAACATGTACTGCGCGGGCATGTGAAACGCGTCGAGGCTCTCGCGATCGCGCTGGAGCGCACGCAGCGATCCGTAACGTTCGGCATCATGCTGATCCCACGGGATGTTCACATGGGTATCGATCACCCGGATATCGCGCGGCATCGGCATGGTCTAACCCTCCCCTCATGGTGGTAGCCGGTTCGCGCCGACTCACTTACTTATCGACGACATAGTAACTTCAAAGAGCCGCTGCAAAAGCATGGCCGAAGGAGAGGGATGATCCATCGCTGCATCGATCCGGTGGCGCTCGCGCTCACCGCGCCCGACGGGCCGTTTGCGCTCATCGATACGCCCCACGGCCCGCGCTTCCGCGATCATCCCCATACGATCACCGGCGTCCTCCAGACCGCGCAGGCGCATGGGAGCCGCCGCATGGTCGAGGCGGCGGGGCAGACCCACAGCTATGACGACGTCTTCGCCCGCGCAGGCCGGATCGCCCATGCTCTCCGCGAGGATTACCACGTCCAGCCCGGCGACTATGTCGCGCTGCTGATGACGGCGGGGGTCGATTGGATGGCGAGCTTCATCGCCGTCATCGCAACCGGAGGAGCCGCCGTCCTCGTCAATACGCGCTGCGTGGCGGAGGAGATGGCGCATGCGATCGCGAAAGTCGGCGCGCGCATCCTGATCGCCGATCCCGAACGCACCGCCATCATCCGCGCCGAGGCGGACGCCGCCGGCTGGCGCATCGTCGAGCAGGCCGATCTCGCTGCGATGGCCGCCGGCCCCGATCATGCGCTCGCGTGGGGCTTGCGGGGGGAGGCCGATCCGGCGGTCGTCCTCTTCACCTCCGGCACCACCGGCTTCCCCAAGGCGGTGCGGATCGATCATGGCGCGATGGCGCATGTCGTCGCGCTCGCGGGCATGGCGGGCGAAATGCAGGACCGCCGCTTCACGATGGAGAGCGGCCGCGCGGTCGCCCCCGAACGCGGCTCGGCCTGCTCGGCGACCGTCATCGCATCGCCGATGTTCCATTTCTCGGGCGTTATGCCGTTCCTGCGCGGCGCCTATTTCGGCGCGCCTCTGTTCGTCCTGCCCAAATGGGACGTCGAGACCGCCTACGACCTGATGGAGCGCGAGCCGCTGACCCGCCTCGCCTTCGTACCGACGATGCTCACCGATCTGATGGCCTCCCCCCGCGCCGGCCCCGACAATCTGGGCGCGATCATGGTCCTGTCCAACGGCGCCGCCTCGCTCGATCTGCGCACGGTCGAACGGCTGCGCGTCGCCATGCCCGACGTGATGGTCGCCAACACCTACGGTCAGACCGAAAGCGCGGCGTGGATCTCCACCATCTGCGGCGCCGATTATCTCGCGCATCCGGACTCGGTCGGCTACGTCCTGCCCTCGGTCGAACTGCGCATCGTCCGCGACGCCGACGGGCAGGATGCGGCGCCGGGGGAACATGGCGAAATCTGCGTGCGCGGCCCGCACATGATGAACAGCTACGTCGGCGATCCGGCCGCGACGGCGGAGACGATCCGCGACGGCTGGCTGCGCACCGGCGACAATGGCTGGGTCGATGCGGACGGCCGCCTCTACCTCGCCGATCGGCGCAAGAACATGATCATCTCGGGCGGCGAGAACGTCTATTGCGCCGAGGTCGAGCGCGTCCTGGGCGATCACCCCGCCGTCGCCGAAGTCATCGCTTATGGCCGCCCCGACGACCGGCTGGGCGAGCGGGTCGAGGCCACCGTGGTCCTGCGCACCGCCGCCGATCCGGAAGACCTGCGAACCTACGCCCGCACCCGCCTTGCCGGCTATAAGGTGCCCAAGATGATCCACCTGCGCGACCTACCCCTCCCCCGCACCCCGACGATGAAGATCGATCGCGGGACATTCCGGCGCGACCTGGAGACGAACTCTTGAGCCCAGAAACCCAAAACGCGGCCAACAAGCAGACCGCAATCGCCTTCCTGCGATCGATCAGCGCGCGCAATCCGGACATGGCCATCGCCGCGCCCGATTTCAGCTTCTGGATGCCGACGCGCGGCCTGCTCGACAAGGACACCTTCCTCAAGCTCTCCGCCGGCCTCCAGTCGATGCTGGCCGAACCGATCACGTTCGACATCGCCCACGTCACGGCGGAGGAGGATCGCGTCTCGATCGAGGCGGTCGGCACCGCGACCCTGATCGACGGCGTGCCCTTCCGCAACGATTACCACATCCTGTTCCTGATGCAGGACGGCAAGGTTCTCCAGATGCGCGAATATAACAACTCGATCGTCGGCGCCGAGGCCTTCGGAAAGAAACGCCAACCGGCTTGACATTTTGCCTATTTGGTTATAAATGAGCGTTTGCGTAGTTTAAAGACCTGCTATCGGAACGCTAGTATGGGCAATATATGGCAGCCAATTCAGAAGCCGGTTCTTGCTGCAGTCGGCGCGGTGTTACTGGCCTCTCTGGGGTGGCTTACAAAAACCGCATTGGATGAAGCAAGGGCTGCATACGGATGGGAAGTCCTACCCATAATAGGATCGGCACTCACGTTGTTCCGGATAGCAACACTCGGCATTGCCGGGGCAGCGTGCGCAGTCGCCTTCGGCAGCGTTGTCTGGTGGTATTTTCAGCTGGAAGACGGAGAGATTATCCCCACGGCGACTAACTTCAGTGGCGGCCCTATCGGGCGGCCACCACGAGAAGCCAAGCGGACTTATCTCGCTACCACCGTGCGGCCGCACGATATTTTCGTGAGGATGAACGACCGCACTCCGATGCAAATCACTTCGTTGGTGAAGCCATATATCGGGAAATGGATGCGACTTCGCGGCACTGTAGCGGTCGTGATGGATGTCAAATACGAGATACTCGTGACATTGCAGGCCGGCATCAGCGTCACCCTTAGCTTTCGCGCCAAGGACTGGAGAGATCGCTTCTTTGGCGTCAATGAAGGGGACGAAATAACTTTCTCAGGCCAAATCATGCAGATCGCGTCATCCATGCTCATATTCAGGCACTGCGAGATTATCGACGAAGACAGGGATGACGTCATCCCACTATTGCCGGGAAACTAGTCCAGCTTTTTCACAGGCTTCTGCTTCGAAGGCGACGCAGAGGGAGAATTTGCGGGAAAAACCAAAGGCCACAAAAGCCGCAACCATTGTGGCTTTCACCGTTACACAGTCGCCGCAGCCACCTTCCGCCGGTCGATCGCCGAACCGAAGAAGAAGCACAAAACGCCCGCCAGATAGAACAGGTTGAGCGTCAGCATCGCCCAGCGCAGCGAATGTTCGCCGCCGTAGAGGTCGCTCAGCACGCCGACGACATAGGGCCCGCCGCCATAACCGAGCAGGTTCGCCATCACCATCTCGATCGCGATCACGGTCCCGCGATAGTGTGGCGGGGTCAGGTTCAGGAGGGCGGCATAGCTGATGCCGAGGAAGGCGTAGCAGAACAGGCTGTATCCCATGATCGCCGCGATCGTCATGCCCACCGTCGCGGCCAGCACCGCCCATACCGAGAACAGGCCCGTAATACCGGCGGCAACCGCGCACAGGAACATCATCCGCCCCGGATCGCCCTTCGCCAGCCGATCGGTGATCGTGCCGGTGAAGATCAGGCCGATCCCCCCGCACACGCCCGATCCCAGCGCGATGACAAGGCCCGCCTGCTTGATGTCCAGATCATGCTCGCGCATCAGGAAGGGCGCGAACCAGCCGAGCACCCCGGTATTCGCCGCCGCCAGCAAAGCCGCGCCGACGATGATGCACATCACCCGCCCGTCGCGCCCGATGAAGCCGAAGGCATCGGCCAGCCGCCTTTGCCAGTTGCCCGAAAAATCGAACTTCTTCGCCTCCTGCGCCCCCCGTTCCGGCTCGCGCAGGAAGAAGAGATAGGCGATGGCGAGCGGGATGCCCGGCAGGCCGGCGGCGACGAACGCCATTCGCCAGCCATATTCGGCGACGATCCACGCGCCGACCAGGAAGCAGAGGAACGAGCCCAGCGAAATCCCCGTCTGGAAGATCGCCACCGCGGTCGCGCGCCGTTCGCGCGGGAACATGTCGGTGATCATCGATACTGCGGTCGGCGATGCCCCCGCCTCCGCCGCGCCCACCCCGATCCGCGCGAGCAGCAGGTGCGCATAGCTGTTCGCCAGCCCCGCCAGCGCGGTGAGCGCGCTCCACAGCGCCAGCACGATCGCGAGCAGATTACGCCGGCTCATCCGGTCGGCGAGCAGGCCCAGCGGGATCGCGGTGATCGCATAGACCATCCCGAAGGCAAGGCCGGTCAGCATCCCCAGCTGGCTGTCGGTCAGCCCGAACTCGGCCTTGAGCGGCTCGATCACCAGCGAGGCGACCCGCCGGTCGATCTGGTTGAGCGTCATCATCGCGGTGAGCAAAGCCAGGCCGAACCAGGCGCGGCCGCGCGACATGGATGGGGTGTGATCGGGCGTCATGGCTCTCCGTTCGATACGCTCTGCGGCGGCTCTCTTGGGAACGGAGGCTATGGGGTGCAGGCCCTGCGCACAATTACCGAAAAGACAAGGCGGGCATGCGCAAAATCGAAGCGCCGCTTGCCCAATCGGCAGTGGCACCCCGCCCCGCCCCCGCTTAGGCTTGGCCCCAAGAAAAAGAGAGGATCAGCATGACAGACCGCATCGTGCGGATCGGGGGCGCGAGCGCCGCCGCGAACGACACCGCCTTGGGCGTCACCCAATTCCTCTCGGCCGAACCGCGCATCGATTACATGGTGTTCGATCTGCTCGCGGAGTCCGTGGTCGGCCGCATGGGCCGGATGAAGCTCGCCGATCCCGATGCGGGCTATGTCGCACCTTTCATCGATCGGATGATCGGCCCGCACCTCCGCGCAATCCACGAACGCGGTATCCGCGTCATCGCCAACGCCGGCGGGGTCAATCCGGCGGCATGCGGGGCGGCGCTGCGGAAAGCGATCGCGGCGGCGGGCGTGCCGCTGACGGTCGCGGTGGTCGACGGATCGGACCTCAGCCACGTTCTTCCCCAGTTGCGCGACACGCCGGAGATGTTCACCGGCGCGACCCTGGGCGACGCGCTCGACCGCGCCGATCCGGTCCTCGCCTTCACCGCCTATCTCGGCGCGCTGCCGATCGCGAAGGCGCTGGCCAAGGGCGCCGACATCGTCATCACCGGCCGCATCGTCGACAGCGCGACCGCGCTCGGCGCGCTGATCCACGAATTCGGCTGGGATCTGGACGACTTCGACAAGATGGCGGCGGGCACCCTCGTCGGCCATCTGATCGAGTGCGGGACGCAGGTGACGGGCGGCACATTCACCGATTGGCGCGCGGTGCCCGACTGGGCGAACCTCGGCTATCCGATCGCGGAGTGCCATGCGGACGGCAGCGCGGTCATCACCAAGCCTGCCGGCACCGGCGGCCTCGTCTCGGTGGGCACCGTCGCCGAGCAATTGCTCTACGAGGTCGAGGACGCCTCGGCCTATCTCGTCCCGGACGTCGCCTGCGATTTCAGCGGCGTGACGCTCGAACAGATCGGCCCCGATCGCGTCCGCGTCTCGGGCGCCCGGGGCCGATCGCGCCCGTCGACCTACAAGACATGCCTGACCTACGACTATGGCTGGCGCGCCATCTACGCGATCCCGATCGTCGGGCAGGAGGCAGCGGCTAAGGCGACCTATCTGGGCGAAAGCCTGATCGCCCGCACATCCAAGATGCTGCGCGACCGCAACTGGGGCGAGTGGACCCGCACGTCGATCGAGGCGATGGGCAGCGAGAGCAGCTACGGACCGCACGGAACCGGCGGCGGCATCCGTGAGGTCGTCGCGCGCTTCGCGGTCGAGCATGAGCGGCGCGAGGCGGTCGAGATGTTCATGGCCGAAGCCTCCGCCTCGCAGATGGTCGTCGCGGGCGCTTCGATGCCGCTCACATCCTCGGTCGCGATGGTCCAGCATCTGCAGAGCGTGCTGGTCGACAAGAGCCACGCCACCGTCACCCTCGAATATGACGGCGTCACCGAGGAGGTGCCCGTCCCCACCGACGGCGCCTTCGATCGCGCGAGCATCGTCCGCACCGCCTTCCCCCAGCCGCAGGGCGAAGCGGGCGCGACAGTCCCGCTGTCGAAACTCGCGTGGGTGCGCAGCGGCGACAAGGGCGACCTCTTCAACCTCGCCGTCATCGCGCGCGATCCGCGCTTCGTCCCCTGGCTCGCCGCGTCGATGACCGAGGACAAGGTCGGCGCCTGGTATGCGCATCTGACCGCCAGCGGAGAGGCCGTCCCCGCCGCACGTCACTATGTGCCGGGGCTCCACGCGCTCAACTTCCTGATCCGGGACTCGATGGGGGGCGGGCTCGCCGCCAACATCCGTTTCGACAGCCCCGGCAAGGGCAATGGCCAGATGATCCTCGATTTCCCCGTGGCGGTGCCGCACGCGCTCGCCGCAGAGCTGGGCTGACGCGATATGGACAATCTCGATTACCTCCTGACACGCGTAAAAACGCCCGAGACGAGCAGCAGCGTGCTGATCTCATCCTCGCCTTTCCTCAATCATGCGGGGCTGCGCGATTGGGTTGCGACCCATTATCTGCGCAAGAACGGCCCCGATCGCGGCAATGAAGGCGACACCGCCGACGGCCTGATCCCCGCGCTCAACAGCATGACCGACGTTCCGAAGATCGAGCGGCTGATCGAGGAGGAGCGCGAGAAGAACCCCGCCTTCCGCGACTGGGTCGACGAAGCGTATATCGCCCCGCATTCGGCGGAGTTCTTCAAGGGCTATCCGGAAGGGAGCTTCGGCCACCGATATTGGAGCGTGATCGACGGCGGCTATCAGCCGAACCTCGCGCGCGAGATGATCGTGCCCAAAAGCCGCTACGAGTTCATCCGTTTCCGCTTCGGCCAGATCCACGATTTCGAGCATCTGATCGCGGGCGGCGGGTTCAACACTTTGGGCGAACTGATGCCCTATTTCGTGCGGCTGTCGAACGTCCACCGGCATCTCTCGCCCGAACTGGCGGGGGAATTGACGCGCTTCTACGTGCTGGGCGGCTATCGTTTCCCGGTGCGCGCGGGGCTGCACTATCCGCAGATCTATACGACCGTGCTGGAACTCCAGATGCGCGGGATTCGGATCGGGCTGGAATCCGATCCGATCTTCATGGCGAAGTTCGAGGACGTGCTGCACCTACCCCTGCCCGAGGCCCGCGCGGCTTTGGGCGTCCGCCATGCCGAGGATCTGGATACCGAGGAGGCTTCGCGCATCTTCGACGATCGGGGCGATTGATAACCTGACGTTATCACCACTCGACCAGACGATATTGGATCGCCCCAACGGCAAGGCGCAGGATCATGGCATGAGCAACATCGCCACCCTCGCGGCGCCGCGCGCCAGCACAGTCACCATCGAGCCGACCGGCGAAGCCTTCGGCGCGATCGTCCACGGGATCGAATGGGGCGAACCCGACGAGGCGACGGTGTTCGAAATCACCCGTGCGCTGCGTCGCCACCTGCTGCTGGTGTTCCGCGGGCAGGAATCGCCCAGCCACGATCAGCTCGACACCTTCTTCCGCCGCTTCGGGCGGCTGATGTCCGAAACCTATGACGGCAGCTTCCACTACAGCACCTTCAGCGCGGACGAGCAGGAGCAGATCCACCGCACCGATCACTTCAACTATGTCGTGAACACCGATGAAGGGCAGACCGAACTGGTCTGGCATTGCGACCATTTCCAGCGCCCGCAATATAAAGTGCTGAGCGTGCTGGAGGCGATGGAGTTCGGCCAGGGCGCGGTGCCGACGATGTTCCGCGACATGTACACCGCCTACGAAATGCTCCCGTTCGAAAAGCGCGGGCCGCTCGAGCACAAGCAGACCGTCAACCTCGATCCGCGCAAGCGCGACCTGACCAAATGGCCGCGCCTTGCGGATTCGATGCACCCTGTCTTCGCCAGCCACCCGCACAGCGGCCGGCGCACGCTCTACGTCAACGAGTTCACGCACCGCATCGCCGGCATGCCGATGGAGGAGAGCGACGCCGTGATCGCGGACCTGCTGGCACATGCCGAACGCACCGCGCCCACCTACACCCACAAATGGCAGGTGGGGGACATCTGTATCTGGGATAATGTCGGCCTGCAGCACCGGCGCGACGCGATGGAGTCCGGCGTGCCGAGACGACTGCGCGTCTATGAAGGCGTGGCGGAATAGGAGGGCGACATGGCAGACATCGACACCCTCCCGCATCCCGTTCCCGAGCGTCTGCGCCGCTACATGGGCGCGATCATGGATGCCGACGCGCACGAATATACGCCGGTCAACATGTGGGAGGAGCAGTTCGGATCGGTCGTGCGGCCGTTCGTCGACGCGCATCTCGACAGCAAGATGCCGATCCGCGCGCATGTCGATGCAGACGACGCGCCGATCGACGCCGATCAGGTGTGGAACACCAAGTTCGCCAAGGCCCCCGGCGCGTTCGACTTCGATCGCCGACTGGAGGTTATGGACTATACGGGCGTGCGCCGGCAGCTCATCTTCCCCGGCAGCGTGGGTCTCTACGGCGCGAGCTTCTTCTTCCGCGCCGAAGGCTTCCCCGACATGTATCGCGGGATCACCGGCGACCGGAAAGCCTACGCGCTGCAGATGATCCGCGCGCATAACGACTTCGCACTGCGGGTCGCGCGCGCCAGCGATCGGCTGCGCATGGTCGCCGTCGCGCTCGCCCCCGATGTCGACAGCCTGATCGCCGAAGTGAAGCGGCTGATGGACGGCGGCGTGCGCGCGGTGTGGTTGCCCAGCGCAGCCCTCCCCGGTGGCGTCTCGCCCGCGCATCCCGATCTGCATCCACTCTGGGACATGCTGCAGGCCGCCGACGCGCCGGTCCTCGCGCATGTCGGCGCGGACTTCGAGTTCCTGACCACCGCCAAGTGGCGCGACGCGCCGGCCTTCGTCGGCTGGAAGGCGGGCGAGGAATTCCAGATGGACCCGTGGACGCTCTCGACGCTCCATCTGCCCGTCCAGAACTTCCTCGCGACGATGGTGCTGGGCGGCGTCTTCGAAGCCTTCCCCAACCTGCGCTTCGGCGCGTGCGAGGTGACGGCGCAGTGGGTCGGCCCGCTCGCGCAGAATCTCGATTTCTGGCACGCGAACAGCCGCAAATTCTCGTTGGGCAATATGGAAGGCGCGCTGCCGATCCGGCTCCAGCCGTCCGACTATATCCGCCGCAACACGCGCTTCTCGATCTTCGATATCGAGCCGGTCGATACCTATATCGAGCAGTTCGCCATGCCCGAACTCTATTGCTACGCCAGCGACTATCCGCACCCCGAGGGCGGCCGCGCGCCGATGGCGGACGTGAGCGGCAAACTGGCCAAGTTCGACGAGAGCATCACGCGCAAGGTGTTCGTCGAAAACGGAAGCTGGTTGCTGCCCGACTAATACCACCACCAAGCCCCGACAGAGGGCGTACAGGAGACGATATGAGCGACGGAGAAGGGGCACAAAATCGCGCGGGACCGCGCGCCTGGTGGGCATTGGCGGTCCTCACCCTTCTCTACACCATGTCGCTGATGGACCGGCTGGTCATCGCGTTGATGTTCACGCCGATGAAGGAAGATCTGGGGATCAGCGATTTTCAGCTGGGCCTGATGCACGGCCTCGCCTTCGCCTTGTTCTTCGTCGTCTTCGGGATGATCCTCGGCTGGGCGTCGGATCGCTATTCGCGGCGCTGGCTGATCTTCGTCGGGGTCAGCATCTGGTCGGTCGCGACCGCCTTTTGCGGGCTGGCCGCGACGATCTGGCAACTCGTCCTCGCGCGCTTCGCGGTGGGCGCGGGCGAAGCGGCGCTCAACCCCTCGGCTTATTCGATCCTGAGCGACGAATTCCCACCCGCCAAGCGCGGCCTCGCCTTCTCGGTCTATGGCGCGGGAAGCCATGCGGGCGTCGCATCCTCGCTGCTGCTCGGCGGCCTGCTGTTCGGCCTGCTCCCGCGCCATTTCGACATGCCGTTCGTCGGCGAAGTCGCGAACTGGCAGGGGATTTTCATCTTCCTCGGCCTGCCTGGCATCCTGATCGGCTGCCTGATCTGGACGTTGCGCGATCCGCCGCGCCGCGAATGCCTGGACGAAGCCAAGCCCGACTGGCGCGAGGCTCTGGCCTTCGCGAAAGGGCGCTGGCGCTTCCTGACCGGCCATTTCCTCGGCTTCGCTTTGCTGAGCGCGATGGCGAACGGTTACAGCGCGTGGACGCCGAGCTACCTCGTCCGCAACTTCCACCTGACCTTGGGCGAAGCCGCGACGATGATGGCGAGCATCTCGGTCGCCTTCGGCATCCTCGGCACGATCGTATCGGGCATCGTCGCGGATCGGATGATGGCGAAGGGGCGGCAGGACGCGCACGTCCTCCTCTTCGCGATCATCGCCGCGGTCCAGATCGTGATCCTCACCCTCGCCGCGCTCGCACCATCGATCGTCCTGCTTGCCATCTGTCAGGCGGTGTTCGTGTTCCTGACCGGCTTTACCGGCGTCGCGGTCGCCGCGATCCAGCTGACCACGCCCAACCAGTATCGCGGGCAGATTTCCGCCGCTTATCTCTTCGTGTTCAGCCTGCTGGGCTACGGGGTCGGCCCCACGTTGATCGGCGCGATCGCGACTTACGGATTTGCGGATGATCTCAAACTCGGCTGGGCGATTGCGGTGGAGGGCTGGATATTGCTGCCGATCGCGGTGATCGCGCTGGCCAGTGCAATGCGGCCGATGCGCAGCGCGATGTCCGACGCGCTCGAATGGCGCGCCACGCTCTGACGAAAGGCCCTTATGGACTGCCCCACCATCCCCCATGTCGCGTTGGACAGCGCGAAAACCTATGGGGACAAGATCGCGATATCGACCCCGGGCGGCGAGGCGATCGGCTATGCCGAGCTTGCCCGGCGCATGGAGGCCGCCGCCCGCGCCTTCATCGCGGCGGGCGTCAAGCGCGGCGATCGGGTCGCGATCTGGGCGCCCAATCTTGACCGCTGGATCGTCGCGACGCTCGGTCTGCAGGCGGCGGGCGCGGCGGTGGTGCCGCTCAACACCCGCTATAAGGGGCGCGAGGCCGCCTATATCCTGAAGAAAAGCCGCGCGCGCATCCTGCTGACGGTCGGCAATTTCCTGGGCAACGATTATCCGACGATGATCGCGGGGGAGGACGTGCCCTGCCTCGAACGGATCATCCTGCTCGACGACGATGAAGCTTCGAACGGCTGGGCCGCCTTCCTGAAGGAGGGCGAGGCGGTGAGCCGCGACGCCTATGAAGCGCGCCTCGGCAGCCTCGATGGCGAGGATGTCTGCGACATTCTCTTCACCTCCGGCACCACCGGCAATCCCAAGGGCGTCGTCACCACCCACGGCCAGAATATCCGCTGCTACGACATCTATTCGCGTGGCCTCGGCCTCACGAGCGCGGATCGGCTGCTGTCGATCAACCCCTTCTTCCACAGCTTCGGCTACAAGGCCGGCTGGCTCTGCGCGATCCTGCGCGGGGCGACATTGTTCCCGGTGCTCAGCTTCGATCCGGCCAAGGCGGTCGACATGCTAGAGGAGCATAAGATCAGCTGGCTTCCCGGCCCGCCGACCATCTTCACCTCTTTGCTCGACAGCCCACGCGAAGGGCGCGATCTCGCCTCGCTGCGCCTCGCCGTCACCGGCGCCACGATCGTGCCAACCGTGCTGATCCAGCGCATTCTCGACGATCTCGGCTTCGAGCGGGTCGTGACGGCCTATGGCCTGAGCGAAACCTGCGGCACCGTTTCGATGTGCGAGCCCGACGACGATATCGAGACGATCGCCACCACATCGGGCCGCGCGATCCCCGACATGGAGGTGCGCACCGTCGGCGTCGACGGCCGTGACGTGGCGGCGGGCGAGCCCGGCGAAATCTGGGTGCGCGGGCCGAACGTGATGCGCGGCTATCTCGACGATCCGGTCGCGACGGCGGAGGCGATCGTCGAGGGCGGCTGGCTGCGCACCGGCGACATCGGCGTGATGCGCGCCGACGGCTGCATCAGCATCACCGATCGCGCGAAGGACATGTTCATCTGCGGCGGCTTCAACGTCTATCCGGCCGAGATCGAGCAAATATTGATCCAGCATCCGGAGGTTGCCGAAGTCTCCGTGGTCGGAGCGCCCGACGATCGGCTGGGCGAGGTGGGGCACGCTTATATCGTCTCGCGCCCCGGCGCGGCGAAGGATGCCAAGGCGCTGATCGGCTGGTCGCGCGACAATATGGCCAATTACAAGGTGCCGCGCGCGATCAGCTTCGTCGAAGCCCTGCCGCGCAATGCATCGGGCAAGGTCGAAAAGTTCAAGTTGAGGGATGCAGGATGACCGGACGACGTGATTTCCCCGAAGGTGCGGTTCTGGTGTTCGGGGGCAGCGGCGGGATCGGCAGCGTGATTGCGCGCAGCTTCGGGGAGGCGGGCGCCAACGTCGCCGTCACCTATCGCAGCAACGCCGCCCGCGCCGACGAGGTGGTGAAGGAGATCGAAGGGCTGGGCGTTGAGGCCGCCGCCTTCGCCGCCGACGTCACCGATCGCGCGCAGATCGAAAAGGCGGTGGCCGATACGGTCGCGCGCTTCGGGCGGCTCCACAGCGTCGTCTTCGTCGCGGGCGCGCTGCCGGTGCAGGACTATATCACCCAATATTCGGACGAGGCCTGGCACGAGGCGATCGATATCGAGGTCCACGGCTTCTACAATGTCGTCCGCGCCGCGACCCCGGCGCTCAAAGCGGGCGGCGGCGGTTCGTTCGTCCATCTGGGATCGGCGGGCGATATCGCCTGGGCGAACCGCGACGGCCTCTCGGTCGTCCCCAAGGCCGCGAACGAGGCGCTGGTAAAGGGCGTCGCGAAGGAGGAAGGCCGCTTCAACATCCGCGCCAACTCGGTCCTGATCGGCGTGATCGAGGCGGGCATGTTCCTGAAGTTCAAGGAGCAGGGCGTGTTCGACGACGCCTGGATCAAGGCGACCTATGCGCGACAGGGGCTGAAGCGCCTCGGCAAGCCCGAGGAGGTGGCCGATGCGGTCGTCTTCCTCGCCTCCAATCGCGCCAGCTACGTTACCGGGCAGCAGATCGCGGTCGCGGGCGGATACGGGATTTGAGCGAGCCGTTGCGCTTCGACGGGCGCGTCGTCCTGATCACCGGCGGGGCGCGCGGCATGGGGCGGGCGCATGCCGACCTGCTCGCGTCGCGCGGGGCGAGCGTGCTGATCTCCGACGTCGGGATCGACCTCTACGGCAATGGCGGGGACGACAGCATCGTCGCCGAAGCCGTCGCCGCGATCAAAGCGCAGGGCGGCACCGTCGAAGGCCACAGCGCCGATCTGATGCAGGAGGAAGGCGCACGCGACGCGGTGCGCCGCGCGATCGACCAGTTCGGGCGGATCGACGCGCTGGTCCACAATGCGGGCTTCACGCTCGGTTCGATGCCGTTCGAGGGCGAGAGCCTCGACCGGCTCGACAAGCAACTCGGCGTCAACGTCCGCGCCGGCTATGCGCTGGTGCAGGAGGCGTGGCCGCATTTCCAGAAACAGGGCGGCGGCAGCGTGATCCTGACCGGATCGACCGCGATGTACGGCCTGCCGCGCAGCACGCCTTATTCCGCCGCGAAGGCCGGCTATCTCGGCCTCGCCCGCGCGCTGGCGGGGGAAGGCGCGCCCCAAGCGATCCGCGTCAACGCCATAGCCCCCGCGGGCGCGACCCGCATGTCGGACAATATGCCCGCCTCCGCCTTCCGCGACTGGTTCACCGCGACGATGCGGCCCGAACTCGTCTCGCCTCTGGTGGCGTGGCTGGCGCATCCCGATTGCACGATCAGCGGCGAGACCTTCGTGGTCGGCGGCGGGCGCGTGGCGCGGACTTTGTTTTCGGAGACCGAGGGCTATGTGAACCCCGCGATGACGATCGAAAGCCTGCGCGACAATCAGGACGCGGTGATGAGCGCCGATCGCCAGCGCCCGATCCCGACCTTCCAGAGCTCGATGGATATCGCGATGGAGTTGTTCGGCTTCGATCCGGGCGGCGATGCGATCGGCTTTTCGGGCAAGGCCGGCTCCTAAGGTGTTCGACATCGTCGACACGCAGGTCCACCTCAACCGGCTGGGCGACGACTGGATCGGCGCCGACCCGGACGCGCTGATCGCGCGCGGCATCGCGGCGATGGACGCGGCGGGCGTCACCGTGGCGCTGATCGACGAGCGTGCCGCGCCGCATATCCTGAACGATCCCGATCCCAACGCCACCACCCTGCCCAGCGGCGCGCAGCTTCTCGCGCACCCCTTCGCCGATCGCGCGGTGGCGGCGCATCCCGATCGCTTCGCGATCATCGCCCGCATCGACTGGCGCGATCCCGCGATCGCGGACCGGATCGCCGAGCTTCGTGGCAGCAAAGGCGTCGTCGCCACCCAGATCGCCCCCACCCTGCGCGACGCAGATTGGGCCGCGTTCGAAAGCGGCGGCTTCGATCCCTATTTCGCCGCCGCCGAGCGCGCCGGACTGCCCCTATTCGCCTTCGTCTCGGGCCGGATCGACGCGGTCGTCCCCTATGTGCGCCGCTTTCCGGGCCTGACCTTCATCCTCGACCATTGGGGCTTCCCGATGCCGCACGAGGATGCACCGCGTGGGGAAGCGCACCTCGCCCGCGTTCTGGCGCTCGCCGAACATCCCAACCTCCACATCAAATGGTGCAAGGGCCCGCAATTCGTCGCCCCCGGCCCCTATCCGCACGTCGAAATGCACGAACCGATGCGCCGCATGATCGACGCCTTCGGCCCCGACCGCATCGTCTGGGCCAGCGACATCACCCAGGCGCGCGGCCAGTTCAGCTGGGCCGAAACCATCCACCAGATCCGCGACTGTCCGGTGTTGAGCGATGCGGAGAAGGCGGCGGTTCTGGGCTGCAATGCGCGGCGGCTGTTGGGGTTGAGTTAGACACGCCATCCACCGTCACCCCGGGTCAAGCCCGGCGTGACGATCAAAAGAGAGACGGTGGCGAACGAGTTGCGAACTTCCACGCTGCCCGCCATGATCCAAATATGTTGAGGCGCTATCAGCTAGCAGAATGGTATTGGATCGCCGTTGCGACATGGGGCGTAGTATTCTTTTCGCTGACCGCGATCATAAGCTTTGGCGCGTGGATCAATCCGCTTCCATTATTGTGGCTACTTTTAACGGGATGGCCCGAACATGACTGGTTTGCGGCGGTGCTTCGTCCTCTTCGCGTCATTGCCCCAGCGCCGTTAGTGCTGCTGCCATTCGCGATCAAAGCTCGCTCGATTGATGGCTGACCTACTCTCCTCGTCATTGCGAGCGTAGCGAAGCAATCCATCTCCCGCGCTGGAGATGGATTGCCGCGTCGCCTTCGGCTCCTCGCAATGACGAGGTGGAGGGCGGACCTAAGCCCCCCACTCCTCCAGAAAATCGCGAAACAACCCCAGTGTCCGTGATGGCACCGCCGGCCACGCCAGCCGGAGCGTCGAGCGGATATCAAGGTCAGCGATCGGGCGCAGCACCACGCCCGGCGGCTCGCGGCCGGCATTGGAGGCGCGGACCACTGCGATGCCCAGCCCGGCCGACACCGCGTTGAGCGCGGCCTCCGCGCTCAATATCTCGACCGCGACATGGGGTTCGACGCCCGCCGCGCGCCAGGCGCGGTCGAGGTCGGCGTGGAGCGCGGGGGAGGATTCGCCCGAGGGCCAGATCAGATCCTCGCCCGCCAGATCGGCGATGCGCGGGGCGGCCGTCCCGGTGAGCGCATGCCCCTCCGGCAGCGCGATGACGAAGGGATCGTCCTGCCGGATCTCGCGGCTGTGCGCATAGGCCGGATCATCCTGCGCGATGTAGAGGATCGCGGCGTCGAGTTGCCCACTGCGCAGCGCCGCGAGTTGCGCGGCCGATCCCATCAGACTCATCGTCACGCCGATCTCCGGATGCGCCGCGCGGAACGCGCGCAATGCGCCGGTGAGGCTGGCGGATCGCAACGCCTGTTCGTTCGCGCCGATCGTCAGCAGTTCACGCGCGCCCGTCCGCCGCAGATCGCGCACCGACGCTTCGAACCCGTCGAGCAGGCGCCGCGCCTCGGCCGCAAAGGCGCGCCCCTCGGCTGTCAGCGACACCCGGCCCTTGGCGCGTTCGAACAGCAGCACGCCCAGGTTCGCCTCCAGATCCTGGATGCGTTTGGTGAGCGCGGGCTGGCTGATGTGGAGGCGAGCGGCCGCGCGCTGGAAATTCTCCTCCTCCGCCGCGATCGCGAAGAAGGGGAGATGGCGGATCAGCGCGCTTACCAGCCGGTGCCTCCCATGATCGCCGCCCCTTCCAGCAGCAGGCCGTGCCCCAGATCGTTGAGCATACGCCGTTTGAGATCGAGCGTCAGCGCAACGCGCGAATAACGCAGCATCTGCGTCGGCTTCTTCGCCAACAGCCGCGCCAGTTCCCATGCGCGGGGCAACAGGTCAGCACGCGGCACCACCTCCGCGACGAAATTGAGCCGCTTCGCCTCCGCCGCGTCGATCACCTCGCCGGTCAGCAGAAAGTAGCGCGCCCGGTTCGGCCCGAGCAGCATCGGCCAGATCACATGCACCCCGTCCGCCGGCACCACGCCGCCCGGCGCATGCGCATGATCGGCGAAGGTCGCCCCCTCCGCCGCCACCACGATGTCGGACAGCAGCAGCAGTTCGGCGTGGATATGCGCCGCGCCATTGACTGCACCGATCACCGGCACTTCGATATCGAGCAGGTTGGTGAGGAGATCCTTGCCCTCCTTGTAGATGCGATCGAGGAAGGCCGCGTCCCACGGCTCCGGATTTTCGAAATCGGCCGGATCGAAACTGTCGAGGAAGACGTCGCCCGTCCCCGTCAGGATAACGACGCGGTTCTCGCGATCACGCCCGACCGCGTGGAAGGCGTCGCCCAGTTGCTCGTGGATGCCGCCCTTGCTGAAGCCCCACAAAGCGGTGCCGCCATTGCGGTGGATCGCCATTTCCAGAATCCCGTCCTCGCGGCGGAAGCGGATGTCGGGGAAGCGATCCTGATAGTCGGCCAGCTGGGTCATGCGGCGCCCTCCATATCGTTGGCGCCCGCGGCGTGGAGCGCGGCGCGATAGCCGTAGATCATCGACGCGCCGATGCTCGCCCCCGCGCCCGGATAGCTATGCCCGAACACCGAAGCGGTCGAATTGCCCGTCGCATAGAGACCGGGGATCGCCGAACCATCGGCACGCAGCACGCGGCCATTTTCATCGGTCATCAGCCCGCCCGACGTGCCGACGTCGCCCGGCACGATCCGCACCGCGCGGAACGGTCCCTTCTCGATCCGGCCGACATTGGGATTGGGCTTGAGCTTGTAATCGCCCTGCCAGCGATCATAGGCGCTGCCGCCGCGCCCAAAATCTTCGTCCACCCCGCTGTCGGCAAAGCCGTTGAAGCGATCGACCGTCGCGCGCAGCGCCTTCGGATCCAGCCCGCATTGGGTCGCCAGCGCCTCGATGCTCTCCGCCTCGATCATATAGCCGCTGTCGATCCATTCCTTGGGCGGCTTGCCGTTCACGTTGGACCAGCGCCATTTGTCCATCAACTGCCGATCCATGATCAGCCAGGCGGGAACCGCGGGCACCACCTTGTTGCGTTCGTACATCGCGATGCCGATCGCCATATAGCTGGTCGATTCATTGACGAAGCGCTGCGCGGTCGCATCGACCATGATGCAATGCGGCTTGGTCATGTCGAACGGATGCATGCCCAGCGCCCCACCCGGCATTTCGGACGCGGGCACCCACCAGCTTTCCTCCATCAGCGCCGTCGCCGCGCCCAGCCCGATCGCGGCCTCGATCACCTCGCCGGTATCGCCCGGATTGGCGTGGCTCCACGATCCGTTGTTGGGCTGGCGCTGCTCGGCGCTGCGCAGCTTGGCATTGTGCGAGAAGCCGCCCGCGTTGATGAGGACGCCGCGCGTCGCCTTCACCCGCTTGCGCACGCCCTCTATCGTCACTTCCAGCCCCGTCACGCGGCCATCCTCGACGATCCAGCGGTCGATCACGGTGCCGAGCCAGATCGGCACGCCCTCGCGCAGCCCGATCTCGAGCAGCCGCCCCTGGATCGCGCTCCCCGCCCCCACCAGATCGGCGCCCAGCGCGTTGCGGATCATGCGCGACCCCACGCGCAGCATCATCGCGATGCTCGCCAGCGTGCGCCCGTTCTGCCCGGCATGCCCCGCCTCGTGCATCATCATCGGCGGGAAAACGGTGCGGCGCAGCTTGTTGCGCCACGCGCCCAGCTTGCGCAGGTCGAAGATCGGCGCGACCAGCGAACGGCTGCGCGGATTGCCTTCGGGCTTCTGCCCCTCATGATAGTCCGAATATCCTTCGGCATGGACCCACTCCATGCCCTTGGCGATCAGCTTGTCCATCAGGACCGGGCCGGTGGACAGATAGGCGTCGCGCCGCGCCTCCGACGATGCGGGGCCGACATCGCCGACACAGGCGTCGAAATAAATGCGTGCCGATCGCGGATCGTCGACCACGCCCGCCGCCTTCGCGACCGAACTGTTGGGGATCCACACGACCCCGCCCGACATGGAGGTCGATCCGCCGAAAAACTCGGTCTTTTCGATCACCAGCGGCCTCAGCCCGCGTTCCTTGATCGCAATCGCCGCCGGGATCGCCGCCGCGCCGCTGCCGACGATGACGAAGTCGAACGCCTGTTCCTCCACATCCCTCTCCGCTTTTTCGCTTGTTTCCGGGCAGCGTAGGTCAGGCGATCGGACATGCAAGTGTGCGGGCGCGCATTCCGGATGTGCGTGTAGTCGTCACGCGGGACGAGACACCAAATGCCCCCGCAAGGGCCGTTTGCGGGGCATGTCGTTGCCCTATGGTGCACGGTGGCCGATTTGGCCTATCATCGCCGCATGTTCGAACAGCCGAGGCGGTAAGGGTGGACATGTTGGCCGGATCGGCCCAGCCACCGATCAATCTTTCGCGGATATTGCGCGACGTCATTTCGATCGGTGCGCAATGGGTGCGCGTGCGCGTCGGCCAGACGGGCGGTTTCAGCCTGCCGGCATCGGACGACTTGACCGTCTATTTCGTCATCTGGGGCACGTTGCAGATCAGCGTCGCCAATGGCGAGCCGACCGAGGTCGGCGCCGGCGGCTGCGTGCTGCTGCCGCAGGGGAGCGCGCATGTCGCGCGGATCGGCAGCGGCCCGATCGAGGCGATGCGCTGCTTCGACGAGATCGAGGATAATGATATTCCTCCCGCGATCGACGTCGGCAAGCCCGGCGATCTTCCGGCGGCCGTCATCCTGGTTGGCCGGCTGCGGATCGATTGGCCCGCCAGCATCCCGCCGCTGCGCATGTTGCCGGGGGTGATGCTGGGCACCCGCGCCTATCGCACCGATCCGGCCGCCGCCGCCAATGCCTCACGCGCGCTGCACCACACGTCGCGCGAACAGGGCGCCTCGATCTCGCTGACGCGCTATGCCGAACTGCTGCTGGTGCGCGAACTGCGCAATTTCTTCATCGCGCATCCGGGGCTGCTCAATCCGGGCGACGCCGATGCCGCCTCGGTCGCGCAGGCGATGGAGGCGGTGCGATCCGATCCCGGCCGCCCCTGGTCGGTCGAACGGCTGGCGCGCCATGTCGGCATGTCGCGATCGGGCTTCGCGGCGAAGTTCCGCGCGATCCGGGGCGAAACCCCGATGGATTCGGTCGCGCGGCTGCGGATGGACCTTGCCGCGCGCCTGCTGGGCGAAGGGCGGATGAAGGCGAAGGAAATCGCCGCGCGAGTCGGCTATTCGTCCGACGCCGCCTTCGTGCGCAGCTTCACCCGCCATTTCGGCCTGTCGCCGACCAACTACCGCAAGAAGCTGCGCGCCGACGCGAGCGTTGCTGAGGCCGACTGGGTCGAACCGGGCTGATCTCGCCCAGCACGTTGCATCCGATTTCACGCCCCGCCCCGTAACCCCTCATCAGGCAATGAGGGTGGGTAGGAATGACGATCGAAAGAGACGCCAGCGTTCATGAAGGATGCCGGTGCAGCCGGCGCCGGTTCATCGGGCAATTTGCGGCCGGCATCGTCGGCCTGTCGCTCGCTTCATGCGCGATGGGCGCGCCGGCGGAGGGCAAGGTCTTCGACGCGCCCGGCCATTGCTCGGCCTGCGGCATGACCCTGATCCCGCAACCGGCATCGCCCCCCTTCGAACCCGCGACGATCGGCGAAGGCAAGGGCATGTTCCTCGCCGCGGGCGGCAAGGGGCGCGAGGCGAAGCGGATCGAGGTTCATTATCACCGGCCCGCCCGCTTCGGTCCGGACTCGCCGATCCTGATCGCCATCCCCGGCGCCGGCCGCAACGCCGCCGATTATCGCAACGCCTGGCACGACGTGGCGGAGCGCAAGGGCGTGCTCGTCGCCGCGCTTGGCTATCCGGAGGCCAGCTATGATTTCGCGGCCTATCAGATGGGCGGCGTCATCAGGAATCTGCGCATCGCCAATCTGCGCCCCGGCCCCGATGGCCGCCCGCCCACGGTCGTCTATCTGAAGGATGAGGATATCGGCTTCGATCCCAATCCCGATCCCACCCAGTGGATCTTCCCAGATTTCGACCGGATCTTCGGCCTGCTGCGCACCGCGACCGGATCGCGCCAGACCGGCTACGACCTGTTCGGCCATTCCGCCGGCGGGCAGATCCTGCACCGGCTCGCGCTGTTCCGCCCGCAATCGGCGGCGCGGCGGATCGTGGCGGCCAATGCCGGTCTCTACACGATCCCGGACCTCGCCTTGCCCCAGCCGATCGGGCTGCAGGGAAGCGGCGCGACACCCGATATGCTGAAGGCGGGCCTCGCCGCGCCGCTGACCCTGCTGCTGGGTGAGGCCGACAATGACGGGGAGTCGGGCGGCATCCAGCTCCATACCCCGACGATCGATCGCTACGGCATCGATCGCCTCTCACGCGGCCGCACCTTCTTCGCGGCGGGCGAGAGGCAGGCCAAGGCAATGGGCGTGCGTCTGGGCTGGCAGCTGCGCACCGTGCCCAATGTCGGACACGAATATCGCGGGATGAGCGCCGCGGCCGCACAGTTGCTCTACGGCCAACCCGCCTGACACGAAAAAGGCCGGGACGTGATGGTCACGCCCCGGCCCGTTTCCTTCGATCCGGCGTCGCTTAGTCGCGCTTGCCTTCGAGCAGACCCTTGAGGTTGCTGCTCATGATCTGTTCGACCTGGCCCATGTTCAGCCCCTCGAGTTCGTCAAGGAAGTCGAGCGGGGTGGCCGTGCCTTCAGGGTGCGGCCAGTCGCTGCCGAACAGGATGCGCTTCGTATCGACATGCTTGGCCAGCTCGAGGAAATTGTCCTCGGCGAACGGCGCGATGAAGATATGTTCGTGGAACGCCTCGACCGGGTGGCGCTTGAACTTCTGCGGCATCTTGCTGTGGACGTAGTTGAGCGTCTGCAGCAGCGAAGGCACCCAGGTCGCGCCATTTTCGACGCTGACGACGCGGACGTCCTTGAAGCGATCGAACACGCCGTCGCAGATGATCGCGGCCAGCGTATCCGAAATCGCGCGGTCGATCGTGCGCAGGCATTCGACCAGCGGGCTCGGTTCGAACGGCAGCCATTCGCCACCGCCGGTCCACATCTCGATCAGCTTGTTATAGTCGGTGTCGGCCGCGTGGATCGACACGAAGATCTTCGCCTCGTTGATCCGCGCCCAGAAGGGATCGAACTCCGGCAGGCCCATCGACCGCGAACCGCGATAGCCCGGCACCGGGGACGGGCGGATGCACACGGTGCGCGCGCCCTGCTTCAGGATCCAGTCCAGCTCGGCGGTGGCGCGGTTCATGTCGGCCAGCGAGATGATCGGCACGCCGAACATGCGGTTGTCGCGCGCGAAGCCCCATTCCTCGCTGGTCCACAGGTTCAGCGAGTGGAGCGCGTCGTGCAGCAAATCGTGGTTGTACGACATGCGGTTCTCGATCGCCGAGAACAACGTCGGGAAGAACATCGCCGCGTGCACGCCCTGCTCGTCGAGGACGCTCATGCGATCCTTGCCGTAGCGGAAGCTGTCCGGCGGCGAGATCGGCTTGCCGCCCATTTCGCGGATCGTCTTACCTTCGGGGTTCTTGCCCTTATAGTAATCGAGGTGCGAACCCGGCGCGGCCACGCGCTCGAAGGTCGGGTTGGGCATGTATTGCGAGATCTGCCCGCCGATGGCGAGCTTCTTGCGGCCCTTGATCTCCACGAACTGCAGCTCGCCATGCCACTTGGACGGCAGGTTGCGGAGGATCGCGTCCTCCGGCTCGTAAAAGTGATTGTCCGCGTCATAGACGGGGAAGGGAAGCATACGATTCATCGGTTCTCTCCGTGAGGCCCCTGGGCGCGCAAAAAGCGCAACGTCACCCGTTCGCCCTATTATGCTCGGGCACCCGCCATCCACGTTTCGACGCCCGGTTCCACAAGCACGGAACTGCCCGGCCTGCCGTTTGACAGCGGGCGGCGCGGGCGGGGAAAGCCCGATCGATTTTCCAGGATATAGCATGAATCTCGATCTGACCGAACAGCAGACCATGATGCGCGAAACCGCGCGCCGCTTCTTTGAAGACGAAGCGGGGCCGGCGCATGTCCGCGCGATCGAACCGGCACGGTTTTCCGCCAAATTGTGGCGCGCCGCCGCCGATCTCGGCTTTCTGGGCGTGCGCGTGCCCGAGGCGAAGGGCGGTCTCGACGCCGGCCTGCTCGATGCGGCCCTGCTGTGCGAGGAGGCCGGACGCCAGCTTTCGCCGATTCCGATCGAGGATGGCATCGCCGCCGCCCGCCTGCTCGCGGCCATCGGCGCCGATGCGCTGCTGGAGGGGATGGACAAGGCGCCCGTCCTGCTCGGCGCGCATGAAGCGGGCGGCGACGATGCCGTCCTGCTGCGCCGTGACGGCGATCGCATCGTCGCGGGGGAGACGGTGCTGGCCGAGGGGGCCGAGGCCGTCCGCGCCTTCGAAGCCGCGACGATCGAGCGCGGGCTGCTGCGCGCCAGCTGGCTGATCGGTGCGGGGGTCCGCTCGCTCGAACTCGCGTCGGATTATGCGCGCGAACGATCGCAATTCGGCCGCCCGATCGGATCGTTTCAGGCGATCGCGCATCCGCTCGCCAACTCGGCCACCGATCTGGAGGCCGCACGCCTGCTGCTGTGGCGCGCCATCTGGTCGATCGCCCAGAAGACCGACGATGCCGCCGCCCTGCCCGCAATGCTGACATGGTGGACGGCGACCGCCGCGCGCACCGCCGTCCGCCGCGCGCTGCGCACCTTCGGCGGTTACGGCCTCAGCCTCGAATATGACATCAGCCTCTATTTCGCGGCGATCCAGCATCGCGCGCTGATCGGCGGCGATCCCGAACTGCAACTGGCCGAAGCGGGCGATCGCCTGTGGGCCGGCGTCACCCCCGCCCTCCCCGATGCGGGCGATCCGGGGATCGACTTCGGCTTCGGCGCGAAGGCCGAGGCGCTGGCCGCGCGCGTCCGCGCCTTCTTCGACGCGGAAATGACGCCCGAACTGCGCGCCAAGGCGCATCACGGCACCGACGGCCACGATCCCGATTTCCACAAGAAACTGGGCGCCGCCGGGCTGCTCTTCCCCGACTGGCCGAAGGAGTTCGGCGGCGAGGATGCGGGCGGGCTGGAGATCACCGCACTCGGCCGCGCGTTCGAGGAATATCGCTGGGGCCGCATCCCCGTCGGCATCACCAATATGGGCGCGTACATGACGATGAAGTTCGGTTCGCCCGAACTGAAGGCCGAAGTGCTGCCGCGCCTGCGCAGCGGCGAGGCTTTGTCGTGTCTGGGCTTCACCGAACCGGAATCGGGTTCGGACATGTATGCCGCCCGCACCCGCGCCGATCGCGACGGGGATGACTGGATCATCAACGGGCAGAAGATGTTCACCACCGGCGCGCATCTGGCCGATTATGTCCTGATGCTTGCGCGCACCGATCCGCAGCAGACCAAGCATCGCGGGCTGACGATCTTCCTCGTGCCGATGACGCTGCCCGGCGTCGATATCCAGCCGGTCCACACGATGCAGGACGAACGCACCAACATCACCTTCTACGACAATGTCCGCATCCCCGACCGCTATCGGCTGGGCGAGGTCGACGGCGGGCTGCAGGTGATGGCGGCGGCCATGTCGATCGAACATGGCGGTGAGGGCTATCACGTCTTCCACTACAGCCTGATCGACGCGGCGCTGAACTGGGCGAAGACGCCGGGCGCGGACGGCGCGAAGCCGATCGACGACCGCGTGACCCGCGCCCGCCTCGCCAAGTCCGCGACGCGTCTGGCGCTCGCCGACGTGATGAGCCGCCGCGCGACCTGGGCGGGCGAAAATGGCAAGGCGACCCGCTGGACCGGGCCGATGGCGAAGATGTTCTCGACCGAAATCTTCGTCGAGGACGGCGCCGACCTCGTCGCCCTCACCGCCCCCGCCTCGCTCCTCCACGCCACCCCCGCGCTCGCGGAGATCGAGGAGAAGCAACGCCAGGCGATCGGCCAGACGATCTACGGCGGCACCAGCGAAGTCCACCGCGGGATCATCGCCGAACAGGCGCTGGGATTGCCGCGGGCGAGCTGACACCGCCACAGAACAACGTCACCCCGGGCTTGACCCGGGGTCCCGCTTCTTTTGCCTTCTTCGGCTAAAAGCGGGACCCCGGATCAAGTCCGGGGTGACGAATTAGGTTAGATCAGATCAGGGTCAGGCCCGCCCGCCGATCACCGCCTGCACGGTCGACACCATCTTCGCCTTGTCCCGTTCATTATCGAACAGGTGCTGGCCGAGAATGCCGATCGCGAAGGGCGTCACCGCATTGGGCACGCGCAGCGGGCAGGCGATCGAGTCGACCTGCACTGTGTCGTTGCGCTGGCACAAGGCGAAGCCCCGCGCGCGGATGCGGCTGACGCGGTCGATCAGTTCCTTCATCAGCGACGGCGCACGCGGGCCGATGCCGATCTCGCGTGAACGATCGGCGAGTTCGATGATCTCGCCATTGCTGTGCCACGCGAGCAGAGCGCCCGAAAAGTTGGTCGCCGGGCGCCAGCCGTCGTCGCCGTAGCAGATCAGCTCGCGTTCGAAATCGAGCGGCTGGGTATGCCCCTGCCAGTCGCCGCGCACTTCGGCGACGCTTTCGATCCAGCAATCGTTCTGCGTGGTCAGGCACACCGTGGCGCCCGTCTCGTCGCGCAGCTTGGTCATCAGGCTGCGCAGCCGATCGCCGCCGAAAAAGCCCTGCTCGATCGCATTGGCGGTGCCGACGATCTTGTAGGACGGCGCATAACGCTTGGTCGTGCGGTTGAAGCAGAGATAGCCGCGCTTGGCGAGCGTGCGCAGGATTTCGTCGGCGCTGCTGTTGGGGATCCCCAAAGCCTCGCTGACGTCCACGGTGCGCGCGGGCGCTGTGTTGGCGGAGAAATATTCGATCACATCAAGCGCGCGGAGCGCCGATTTCACGCTGGCACGGTCGCCTGCACCCAACGGGCGCTGGGCGGTGATGGCGGTGCATTCACCCATGTCCCTCTCCCACATCCTAAAGGCGGGCGACTCTTTGGTGCCTCACCTCGCTCCAATATGATCCGCGCCAGATCGGTCGTCAAACCGAGTCGGCGCGAGCCCGGCAACTATATGGCGCGATAATCCGCGCTTTTTCCGCCCCCGTTTGGGGGTAGGATCGACAGCGAAAATAGCGGCCGGGATTCCGAAGGGCCGGAATCGACGGCGCGGGCCGTGCGGGCGTCCGCCGGGCATGGCTATCAGGCGGCCACGGAGTTGGAGGGCAGGATCATGGAAGACGTCATTCTTTACGAAGTCGCAGACAAGGTCGCGACGATCACCCTCAATCGCCCCGAACAGCGCAACGCGCAGGATCAGCCCTTCCTCGAACTGCTCGACTCGCTGTGGACGAAGGCGGCCGAGGACAAGGAGGTGAAGGTCATCGTCCTGCGCGCCAACGGCCCGCATTTCTCCGCTGGGCACGATCTGTCGCAGAGCGAGGCGAACGCCAAGAGCTATGCCGAGATCAGCGGCGATTTCCGCAAGACCGGCCTGCTCAACCTGCACAATTGGGAGGCGAAGCATTATCTGGGCTTCTCGCGCAAATGGCGGGATGTGCCCAAGCCATCGATCGCCGCCGTGCAGGGCGCGTGCATTGCGGGCGGCCTGATGCTCGCCTGGCCGTGCGACCTGATCGTCGCCGCCGATAACGCCAAGTTCAGCGATCCGGTGGTCCGCATGGGGATCGGCGGGGTCGAATATCACGCCCACACCTGGGAACTGGGCGCGCGCAAGGCGAAGGAGATGCTGTTCACCGCAGGCGCGATCGACGCCGCGACCGCCGAGAAGCTGGGCATGGTCAACCGCGTCGTTGCCGCCGATCAGCTGTGGGCCGAAGTCGATAAGCTCGCGCAGCAAATCGCCAAGATGCCGCCCCACGCGCTCGCAATGGCCAAGCGCGCCGTCAACGTCACCACCGACATCATGGGGCAGCAATCGGCGCTCCAGGCGTGCTTCGACATCCACCAGCTCGGCCATGCCAGCGCGCTCGTCCAGAACGACTATATGGTCCTGATGGGCCTTGAGGAGCTGAAGAAGGCATGAGCGAGACGCCGCTTCTCCACACGCTCGACAAGGGCGTGCTGACGCTCACGCTCAACCGGCCCGACCGGCTGAATGCAATGACCAGCCAGATGATCGATGGCCTGCGCGAGCAGCTCGAACGCGCGAACCTCGACGCGGCGATCCGCGCGGTCGTCATCACCGGCGCAGGGCGCGGCTTCTGCGCGGGGCATGATCTCAGCGGCGTCGACGCCGCCGCGTGGGAATTGCGCGCGTCGGACGATGCGCCCGACGCGCCGATCCGGCTCGACATGCTCGCCGCCAAGCTGATCCGCGACGCCGAAATCTTCGCGCTGATCCGCGGCATGGGGAAGCCGGTGATCGCATCGCTGCGCGGCCCGGTCGTCGGCAGCGGGCTGATCCTTGCGGCTGCCTGTGATCTGCGGATCGTGTCGAACACGGTGATGTTCCGGGGCGGCTTCGTCTCGGCCGGGCGCTGCGGCGATCCGGGGGGCAGCTACCTGATCACCAAGATCGTCGGCCCCGCCGCCGCCCGCGCGCTCTATTTGCTCGACGAGAAGATCGACGCCCAGACCGCGCTCACGATGAACCTCGCGACCCGCGTGGTCGACGATGCCGAACTCGACGCCCACGTCGCCGACCTCGCCGCCAAGATGGCCGCCGGCCCGACGATGGCTTTTGCGGGCATCAAGCGGAACCTGATCACCGCCGAGACGGCCAGCTACACCGATCTGATCGCGAACGAAGCCGTCACTAACGTCGCCGCCAGCATGTCCCACGACGGCAAGGAAGCAGCGGCCGCCTTCATGGAGCGCCGGGCACCGGTGTTTCTGGGGCGCTAAGCCCCACGTCCCCTAACCGTCACCCCGGACTTGATCCGGGGTCCAGCTTCTTCTTTCTTCCTCGACGACGGACAAGGCAGCTGGACCCCGGATCAAGTCCGGGGTGACGTCAGATTGTTGGTTCGCACTCTTCCTGTTCGTAACGGCGCTTACTGACGCCCCTTCGGGTTCCGTATCGCCGGAAGCCCTCGCACCGCGCATTTCGGCCGATCCGCGGGATCGCTACCCAGCGGTATAAATTGCCAAAATGGGAGCGGGACGATGGGTGCAAGTGAAGATCGTTACAGCCGGGCGGATCTGCCGCGCGCGGATCGGCCGATCCGGGTGGGGTCGCTGCTCTATACCATCGTGAACCCGCGCGCCGGCTACGAAGTCGCCTATAACCGCTGGTACGAGCGCGACCATTTCTACAGCGGCTGCATGATCGGCGAATATCAGTTCGCGGGCGGGCGTTACGTTGCGACCAAGGATTGCAAGGCGCTGCGCTACGGCGGCGGCCAGCCGGGCGATATCGATCCCACCAAGGGCAGCTATATCGCGATCTACTGGGTGCTCGACGAGCATCATGACGACTGGAACACCTGGGCGACCAAGCAGGTCAATTATCTGCACGCCAACGGCCGCATGTTCCTGGAGCGCGATCACGTCCACACCGGCCTCTATCGCTATGCGGGCGAGTTCAATGCGCCGGGCAGCACGATGCCGCTCGAACTCGCGCTCGACCGCCATTATGCGGGCATCGCGACGCTCAAGCTCGAACTGGCCGAGGACGTGACCGTCGACAAGGTCCGCGAATTCCTCGCCGCCAATCCGTGCCCCGGCGACGTCGCGCTGATGGCCGATCCGCTGCCGCTGCTGGGCGACAGCCCCAAGGACGTGCCGGTCGGTTCGAACGAGCATGTCGTCCTCGTCTATTTCTCGATCGAGGATCCGCGCGAAGTGTGGGCGGAGCGTTATGCGCCGCTGGGCAAGGCGTTCGCCGATGCCGGCCTCGGCCGCGTCAGCTTCGCGTCGCCCTTCCTGTCCACCATTCCGGGCACCGATACCTATACGGATCAGCTGTGAAGGTCGGCCCTCTGCTCGACGGCAAAGTCGTCGTCATCAGCGGCGTCGGCCCCGGCATGGGGCAGCAGCTGGCGAAACTGTGCGCCGAGCAGGGGGCGAAGCTCGTCCTCGGCGCGCGATCGGCCGAGTTCCTGAACAAGGTCCTGGCTGAGGTTCAGGCGCTGGGGGCCGAGGCGATCGCGGTCCCCACCGACGTCGCCGACGTCGCGGCGTGCAAGGCGCTGATCCAGGCGGCGGTCGATCGCTTCGGCGGCATCGATGGTCTGGTCAACAGCGCCTATCGCCACGAAGTCGGCCTCTTCGCCGAGTCCGATCTGCAGGCGTGGCGCAAGGCGTTCGACGTCACCTTCTGGGGTGCGCTCGAACTCATCCAGGCCGCGATCCCTCACCTCGAAAAGTCGAAGGGCGCGGTCGTCAACGTCTCGACGCTCAGCACCCGCATCCCGACCGTGGGTCTGGGCGGCTATGGCATCCCCAAGGCCGCGCTCGACATGGCGACCCGCCAGCTAGCGACCGAGCTGGGCGGGCGCGGCATCCGCCTGAACGGCACGCTCATGGGCTGGATGGATGGCGAACCGATGCGCCACGGCTTCGACGATCGCGCCAAGGCCCGCGGCAAGACGCCCGAGCAGTGGAATGCCGAGCTGAACGCGATGATCCCGATCGGCCGGATGCCGACCGATGAGGAATGCGCGCGATCGGTGGTCTTCTGCCTGTCCGAATGGGCCGCCCCGGTCACCGGCGCGCTGCTGATGGTCAATGGCGGCCAATATACCAATCCGTAATGCCGCCTCATGAAGTCACGATAGACCAAGGCGAATGGGCCGGATGGTCGAGCGGCCGGGGGGATCCCTTCGCCGACGGCACCGGCCCCTTCTACCACCGCGTCGCCGATGACGGCGCGATCACCTGCGCGATGCGGGTCGAGCCGCGCCATCTGAACGGCGGCGGCGCCTTTCACGGCGGGGCGATGATGACCTTCGCCGATTATTGCCTCTTCGCCTTCGCCGGCGCGCTCGGCGATCCCCACACCGTCACCGTCTCTTTGCGCGGTGACTATCTCGGCTCGGTCCCCGACGACGCGGTGCTGACCGCCAAAGGGGAGTTGACGCGGCGAACGCGCAGCATGAGCTTCCTGCGGGGACTCGTGACCGTGGACGGCCAATCGGTTTTCGCCTTCGACGGCATATTGAAGCGCGCTGGAGGCGCATGATGCACGGAATCGCCAAAGCCCCGATGAGCACCAAGCGCGCGGGCTTCATGCTCGGCCTGATGACGCTGATCTACGTCCTCAACTATATCGACCGGCAGATCATCACGATCCTGCAGGAACCGATCAAGCATGAGTTCGGGCTGGCCGACTGGCAGCTGGGCGTGCTGACGGGCGCTGCGATCAGCCTGTTCTACACCGCCGCCAGCCTGCCGATCGCGCGCTGGATCGATCGCGGGGTGAACCGCGTGAAGCTGATCGCATCGATCACCGCCCTGTGGAGCCTGCTGACGGCGCTGTGCGGGCTGAGCCAGAGCTTCGTCCAGTTCGTGATCGGCCGCATGGGCGTGGGCGTTGCGGAGGCCGGCTTTGCTCCCGCCTCGCACTCGCTGCTGTCGGACATGTTCCCCGAACGCCGTCGCCCCTTCGCGATGGCAGTGCTCGCGCTCGGCATCCCGCTGGGTATCATGCTGGGCCTGTCGGTCGGCGGCACCGTCGCGCAATGGTATAACTGGCGCGTCGCCTTGTTCATCGTCGGCCTGCCGGGCCTGTTCGTCGCGTTGATCTACTATCTCGTCGCGCGCGAGCCCGAACGCGGCGCCAGCGAACATCATCCGATCGCGACGGCGGACGGCCCCGAAGGGCTGATCGCCGCGATGAAGATCCTCGTCCGCCGCCCGGCCTATGTGCAGGTGCTGCTGGCGACGGGCACGTCGGCGCTGGTCAGCACCGGCATGCTCGCCTGGACGCCGTCCTTCCTGATCCGCGCGCACGGCCTGACCCTGCAGGAGGCGGGCATCGGTCTCGGCATCGTCACTGGCATTGCGGGCCTGCTCGGCACCTCGCTGGGCGGGTGGCAGGCGACCAAGTTCGGCGCGAAGGGCATGTATGCGATGCTGCCGATCCCGATCGTGGCGCTGGGCCTCACCATCCCCACCTTCATCATCACCCTGTTCATCGCCGACGGCACGACCGCCCTCTGGGTCTCGATCATCCCGATTTCGATGACCTATGTGTGGAGCGCGCCGTCGATCGCGTTGGTCCAGAACCTCGCCCCCGTCCGCATCCGCGCGACGGCGAGCGCGATCTACATGATCATCGCCAACGTCGTCGGCATGGCCGCCGGCCCGATGTTCACCGGCATCCTCAGCGACATCCTGTCGAAGCGGCTGGGCAGCGAGGCCGAAGGGCTGCGCTGGGCGATGACGATCACCGCCGCTTTGATGGTGTGGGCGATGGTCCACTGGACGCTGGCGATGCGCAAGCTGCGCGCGGCGCAGGATCGCGGCGAGCTGGTCGTCGCCGCATGACCTTCCGTCAGCGTGGAACCCATCTGGGGGTTGCTTGCCCTCGGCTGCACAGGCGACGAAGGGCACCCATATGGTGCGACATGACAGCGGGCTGGCGAGACTGAGATGACCGAGCAATTTATCGAGAATATCCGCAACGTCCTCGCGACGCGCGCCGATGGCCGCGGCATCGAATATCGCGGCATCTGGTCCAGCTGGGGCGAGGTCGGCGCCTTCGGCGACAAGATCGAGGCCGCGCTGGAGGCTGCCGGCGCATCGCGCAAGGGCCGCATCGCCTTCATCATCCACAACCGCGCCGCCCATGCCGCGGCGCTCACCGGCCTGCTCGCGCACCGCCGCGCGGCCAGCTTCATCTATCCGATCGCCGCCCCCGTGCAGATGGCCGAGACGCTGCGCGATCTGCGCCCCGTCGCGATCATCGCCGATGTCGACGATTGGGCGAAGGTGAGCGACGTCGCCGCCGAAATCGGCGCGGCCGGCATCATCCTCGACGGGATCGACAAGGCCCCCCGCCTCGAAGGCAAATCGGACGTCCCCGCCGACATCCTCGACGCGGCCCTGAGCTTCGAGGACGCCGCCGTCGAAGTGCTGTCGAGCGGCACGACCGGCGCGCCCAAGCGCATCCCGATGCCCGCGCGCATCCTCGATCGCGCCGCGCTCAGCGCGCCGGGTGCGGAGACCGAGGGCGAGCAGCCGGTCCAGATCAGCGTGTGGCCGCTCTCGGGCGTCGGCGGCCTCTGCCTGTTCGCTGGCAGCGCGGCGACCGGAACCCCGCTGGTCCTGCTCGATCGCTTCAGCGTCCCCGAATTCGTCGACGCGGTGAAGCGGCACCAGCCGCCCAGCCTCGGCCTCTCGCCCACCGCGGTCACCATGCTGCTGAACGGTGAGTTCGATCCCAAGGATCTTTCGAGCGTGAAGGGCATCTTCGGCGGCTCCGCGCATCTCGATCCCGATATTCAGGATCAGTTCGAGGCGAAGTTCGGCATCCCGATCTACTGGGCGATGGGCGCGACCGAATTCTGCGGCACGATCATCCGCTGGACCCCCGCGATGCGCGCCGAGGTCGGCAATTCGAAGCGCGGCAGCATCGGCACCGCGATGCCGGGGATCGAGCTGCGCGTCGCCGATGTCGATACCGGCGCGATCCTGCCCACCGGCGAGACGGGCGTGATGGAGGTCTTCTGCCCGCAGATCCGCCCCGATTGGGTGCGCACCACCGATCTCGTCGCGATCGATCCCGACGGCTACGTCTTCCACAAGGGGCGCAGCGACGGCGCGATCACGCGCGGCGGCTTCAAGATCCTGCCTGAAAAGATCATCGAGGTGCTGCGTTCGCACCCCGCCATCGCCGATGCGTCGGTCGTCGGCCTGCCCGATGCGCGGCTGGGCGCGGTGCCGGTCGCGGCGGTCGAGCTGAAGAACGGCCAGACGACCACGCCGGCCGAGCTTTCGGACTATGTCCGCAACGCGCTGGCGCCCACTTACGTGCCCACGCAGATCCGCATCGTCGATGCGCTGCCGCGCACCCCGTCGCTCAAGCCCAGCCTGCGCGACGTGCGTGCGCTGTTCGAGGACGCGGCGGCCGCCTGACATTCGAAGACACCACAAGGAGGGGTATCATGGCCGCAGCGATTTTCGGTCTCGAAGGCAAGAAGGCGATCGTCGTCGGCGGTGGCCGCGGCATGGGCGAAAGCAGCGCAAACTTCCTGGCCGAAGCCGGCTGCGACGTCGCGGTGCTCGACGTCGATGAAGGCCGCGCCCAGCACGGCGCCGATGAAGTCACCAAGCGCGGCCGCAAGGGCATTCCGATCGTCGCCGACATGCTCGACGCCGCATCGGCCCGCGACGCGATCAAGCGTGCGGAGGAGGCTCTGGGTGGCCTCGACGTCCTCGTCACCATCGTCGGCCAGGCGATCTTCAAGCCTTTGTTCGACCTCACCGACGAAGAGTGGGACTTCGATCAGAACCGCAATCTGCGCTACGCCTATGTCACCGCGACCACGGCGGCGAAGTCGATGATCGATCGCGGCGTCGACGGCCGGATCGTCTGCATCGCATCGATGGACGGGATCATGGGTTCGCCCTTCCACGCCGCTTATGGCGCGGCGAAGGCGGGTCTGATCAGCCTGGTCAAGTCGATGGCCGACGAATGGGGCCGCCAGGGCATCCGCGTGAACACGGTCGTACCCGGATCGATCGCCACCCCGCGCCTGCCCGATAACGATTCGATGCGCGAAATCCTCGACAAGAGCCCGCTGCCGATCGGCCGTTCGGGCACCACCGACGAGATCGGCAAGGCCGTGCTGTTCCTCGCCTCGGACATGTCGAGCTACACGACGGGGTCTGCGGTGCTGGTCGACGGCGGCTGGAACGCCAGCAACATCTTCGACCCCCGCATCGTCGCGGTGAAGAAGACGCTCTGAGGCCTTGCCATAAACGCGTCACCCCGGACTTGATCCGGGGTGACGATAGTGGGGAGAGGGCCGCAGCCCCCTCCCCCTCAGTCTCAAAACACGAACACCCCGCGCGCGAGCTTGCCTTCCTCGAGATCGTGGAACGCCTGCTCATAGTCCTCGATCTTGTACCGCTTGGTCACGAGCTCATCGAGCATGAGCTGCCCCTTCGAATAGAGCGCGACCATGCGGGGAATGTCGCGGTTCGGCTGCGAACGGCCGTAGCGCGCGCCCATCACGCCCTTGTCGACCAGGCTCATCGGCATGATCGGGAATTCGATCGTCGCATCGGCCGCCGCCGTGCCGACGATGATGCAATTGCCGCCCCAGCCCAGAACCGCGATCGCATCGCGCAGCACATGCTTGTTGCCGACACATTCGAACGACCAGTCGACCCCGCTCGCGATCGGCGCGATCGGATCGGCGGTCATCTCGCGGATCTTCTCGACCACCCCGCCCTGCGACGCATCGATGAAGTCGGTCGCGCCGAATTCGCGCGCCATCTTCTCGCGCGACGGCAGCAGATCGACCGCGATGATCTTGGAAGCACCCGCCAGACGCAGGCCCTGGATCACGTTCAGCCCGACGCCACCGATCCCGAACACCACCGCCGTCTCGCCAGCACGGACATCGGCACGGTTGATCACCGATCCCACGCCGGTCAGCACGCCGCACGCGACCACGCAGGCGACGTCGAGCGGGATGTTCTTGTCGATCTTCACCGCCTGACCCTGCTTCACGATCGTATATTCGGCGAAGGTGGAGGTGGCCGCGAAATTGCCGACGGGCTTGCCCTCGACCGAGAAAGGCTCGGTGCGATTGCCTAGCGTGCGGCGGCAGCGGGTCGGGAAGCCCGAATTGCACTGCGCACAGCGGCCGCAATTGGCGAGTGTGTGGATGATGACATGATCGCCCGGCACCAGATCGACGACGCCGGTGCCGACCTTTTCGATAACGCCCGCGCCCTCATGGCCCAGCACCGAAGGCGACGGCCAGTTGATCGTGCCGTTCACGACGCTGACGTCGCTGTGGCACAGGCCGCTGGCGGCGATCTTGATCAGCACCTCGCCCTCGCCCGGCTCGCGCACCTCGACATCGTTGCGCAGCGCGACCTTGTTGGCGCCTTCGAAAACCAGTGCCTTCATGGAATCCTCCCTAAGATGCCCGATCGATAGGGCGCGCCTGCCAAGCCGCCCACGCCCGCCTCCCGGCTTCCGCGATGCCGGAAGCCGCGATCAGCTCTTATGGGTGGGGCTCATCTTGCGGATGTGCGCGCGGGCCAGCGCCTCGGCCTGATCGGCTTCACCTGCCAGCACGGCGGCGACGATCGCCTTCAGATCGTTGTTCATCTCGTCATGCAGGCGGGGCAGCAGCACCTGCACCTGCAGGACATGATATTGCAGCGAATTGAGGATGCGGCCGAGTTCGTCGTTCCGCGCCACCGCGACCAGCGCATGATGGACCGCACGACGCGCGCGCAGCAGATCGATCCCGGTTTCGGCCAGATCGATCCCGTCGGCCGCCTGGCGCAGCGATCGCCGCGCCGTCTCGTCGGTCGCGCGTTCGGCCGCCAGCCGCGCGGTGTGGCCGATCAGCAGCGATATCAGCTCGACCGCGTCGTTCGTTTGCTCGGGCGTCAGCTTGCGCACCGCCGCCCCGCGATTGGGAAACAGTTCGACGATATTCTCCGATGCCAGCCGGTGCAGCGCCTCGCGCACATGGCTGCGTCCCACGCCGAAGCGCAGACACAGATCGGCCTCGATAAGCCGCTGGCCGGGCACGAACTCGCCCGTCTCCAGCGCGTCCTTCACCCCCGCGACGACGCGCTGCGCCGCGAGTGCGCCGTCGATCCTGCTCTTGTTCGCCTGTCCGTCCACCGCCTCGTCCTAACCGCTCGCCGCCCATCGTAGAAGCCCACTTCAGATTGTCGACAATATTGTTGACCATCCTGTACAACGGGCATAGCTCTGCCCCCGAACGAGCGGGAGAGGACGCCATGATCGATGTCGAGGAAGAGGAACGGCTCTATCGCGAGCTGTTCGACGTTTCGAACGAAGCCAAGGAAATCGGCAACGAGATCCACGTCGATATCGTCCCGGCAATGAACGCGCTGCGCGATGCCGCGCCGGTGATGCCGGGGTCGCTCCAGCAATTGCTCCACCTCGAAGGGCATACGATCAACAATTGGGATGTGGAGCGCGACAGCTATACCCTGCTCTCCTTCGCCGCCTGCGATCGGGCGCTGCGCGAGAACCTGACCTTCTCGTCGGCCGGCTATCTGGAGACGCCGGGCGTGCGCAGCATGGGGCCGGTGATCCTGGCGATGACCGGCGACGAGCATCGCCGCACCCGCGCGGTCGCCCAGTCGATGTTCCTGAAGCCCCGCGCGATGAACTGGTGGGGGCCGAACTGGATCGACGAGATCGTCGAGCAACTGATGCAGCGGCTCGACGGGCGCGACACCGCCGAACTCAATATCGAGCTGTGCGCGCGCCTGCCCGTCAACGTCGTCACGCGCGGGATCGGGATGGAGGGGCGCATGGCGCTCGTCTTCCGCGATCACCTGCTCAAGGCCACCGGCGTCCGCAAGGTGACGCGCGAGGAGCAATATGCCTCGCATATCGAGGTCGGCCGGATGCTGGGCGATCTGATCACGCTGCGCCGCGCCGAACCGGGTGACGACGTCATCACCGGCCTGATCCACAATGATTTCAAGCTGGCCGACGGCGGCACCCGCAAGCTGAGCGATGAGGAGATTATCGGCTTCTGCCGCCTCGTCATCCTCGCGGGCGGGGGCACGACGTGGCGGCAATTGGGCATCACCCTCTACGCCTTGCTCAACGACTATCGCTTCTGGGAGGCATGCCGCGACGATCGCAGCCTGATCGAGGCGGCGATCGAGGAATCGGCGCGCTGGATGCCGACCGATCCGGTCTTCCCGCGCCTGATGACCGAGGATGCGGTGGTCGACGGCGTGCCCGTGCCCGCGGGCGTGCGGATCGACATGTGCCTGGGCTCCGCCAATCGCGATCCCAGTCGCTGGGACAATCCGGACGTCTATGACCTGTTCCGCGAGAAGAAATACCATCTCGGCTTCGGCCTCGGCCCCCATCAGTGCCTGGGCATGAACGTCGCCAAGCAGGAGATGATCGTCGCGCTCAACGCTTTGATGAACCGTTTCCCGAATATGCGGCTGGACCCGGCCGCGCCGCCGCCTAGGATCGTCGGCGGTCTGGAGCAAAGGGGCATGTCGGCCATCCCCGTCCTGCTCCACTGACCCGACGATAAGAGAGGCGGGGATGATGGCGCGCAACGACGCCGACAGCGATTATGTGGTGATCGGCGCCGGGAGCGCGGGCTGCGCGCTCGCCGCGCGATTGTCGGAGGATCCACACAACCGCGTCACCCTGCTCGATGCGGGCGTCGAGCAGCCGACCCGCTTTCGCGAGATACCGGGCGTCACCAAGCTGTTGATGGCGAACCCGCGCTTCGACTGGCTGTTCCGCGCCGAGCCCGATCCGTCGATCGATGGCCGCCAGTTGTTCTGGCACGCCGGCCGGATGGCGGGCGGGGGCAGCTCGATCAACGGCATGGTCTATATTCGCGGGCGGCGCGGCGATTATGACGACTGGGTCGATATGGGCGCGACCGGCTGGGGCTGGTCCGATGTCGAGCCCTTCTTCCGCCGGCTGGAGGGCTATACCGGCCCCGGCAACGGCGCGCTGGGGCAGATGGGGCCGCTCTCGGTCTCCCCAATGAAGAAGCCCCACCCGCTCGCCAAGGACGTAATCGCGGCGGGCGAGGCGCTCGGCTTTCCGCACCTGCCCGATCACAATGCCGCAGGCGATGGCGAAGGCGTCTATTATGCGCTCGGCAGCCAGGCCAACGGCATGCGCGTCAGTTCGGCGCGCGCCTACCTTATCCCCGCGCTCGGCCGCCCGAACCTTCGCTTCATCACGGGCGCGCGGGTCGATCGCGTCCTGTTCGACGGCAAGCGCGTGTCCGGCGTGCGCTACGTCAAGGACGGCCAGTCGCACGACATCGGTGTCACGCGCGAGGCGATCGTCAGCGCGGGCACGATGCAGTCGCCGCTCGTCCTGCTTCGCTCCGGCATCGGCCCCGCCGCGCAGCTTCGCGATCACGGCATCGACGTGCTCGCCGATCGCGAACAGGTCGGCGGCAATCTGCAGGAGCATATCGGCTTCGCAATCGCCAAGCATGTCGACGTGCCGACCTACAATAGCGAGATGAACGTGCGGCACGGCATCAAGCACGTGATCGACTTCGTCCTGCGCCGCGCCGGGCCATTGGCTGCGCCTTCGGTGCAGGTGATGGGCTGGCTCAAGAGCGATCCCGGGCTCGCCCGGCCCGATCTGCACATGAGCTGGCTGCCCTTCGCGATGGACCTGACGAAGATGCCGCCGGTGATGCACGCCAAGCCCGCCGTCGGCCTCGGCGCGGTCGTCGCGCGGCCTCATTCGCGCGGCCGCATCTCGCTGCGCGACGCATCGGTCGAAAGCGCGCCGAAGATCGACTTCCAAATGATGGGCGACGAACGCGACGTGAAGGCGCTGATCGGTGCGGTCCGCCTGTCCGAACGCTTTTACCAAACCGAACCGCTGGCGAGCCACGTCGTCAGCGACGCCCCGCCCTTCCGATCAAACATGACCGATGCCGAGATCGTCGACGCGCTGAAAGCCGTGTGCCGCACCGGCCTCCACGCGGTCGGAAGCTGCCGGATGGGCAGCGACGACGATGCCGTGGTCGATACGCAACTGCGCGTGCGCGGGGTCGATGGCCTGCGCGTCGCCGACGCATCGATCATGCCGCGCCAGATCAGCGCGAACACCAACGCGACCGCGATCATGATAGGCGAACGCGCGGCAGACTTCATTCTTGATAGACAGAATCTATGAAAATCCTCGCCGAAGGGCTCGCCTTTCCCGAAGGCCCGGTCGTGATGCCCGACGAATCGGTCGTCGTAGTCGAGTTGCGCGCCGGCACCGTCCGCCGCATCTGGGGCGAAGGCAGGTCGGAGGTGATCGCCACCCCCGGCGGCGGCCCGAACGGCGCGCAGATCGGCCCCGACGGTGCGCTCTATGTCGCCAACAATGGCGGGATCGACTGGACGCGCGGCCTCAGCGCCCCCGATACCGGCCGGATCGAGCGCGTCGACCCGGCGACCGGCAAGATCGAACGCCTGTGCGACCATGCCGATGGCCGTCCCTTACGCGCGCCCAACGATCTCGTCTTCGATGCGGCGGGCGGGCTGTGGTTCACCGACATGGGCAAGACGATCGACGGCGCGGTCGAAACCAGCGCAGTCTGCTATCTGCGCCCCGACGGCACCTGCGTCGCGGGGTATCGCGGCGGCATATCGTATAACGGCATCGGCCTCTCGCCCGACGAACGCTTCGTCTATGTCGCCGAAACCCAGTCGGCGCGGCTGTGGCGCTTCGCGGTCGAGGCGCCCGGCGTCCTCGGCAAACCCGAATGGGTCGCGACCGCGCCCGGCGACACGCGCTTCGACAGCCTCGCCGTCACCGCATCGGGCAATATCTGCGTCGGCACGCTCAAGACCGGGGGGATCACCACGATCGGCCCCGATGGCGGCACCGCATTCACCCCGATCGACGATCTCTACGTCACCAATATCGCGTTCGGGGGCGCGGACATGCGCACCGCCTTCATCACGCTGGCCGCGTCCGGCAAGCTCATCGCAATGGACTGGCCCGAACCCGGCCTGCCGTTATACTTCGGCTACACCACATCCTCGACCACCAGCAGCACGCGCCCGTCGGGATCGTAGATCGCCATCTCATAATAGACGCGGCCTTGCGGGTCGCTCAGCCTTTTAGGCGCGCGGTTGAAGCCGCAATCCGCCGCCTGCGCCTTGGCGATCACCGCGTCGAGATCGGGGACGTACAGCACCAGATAGGCCGATCCCGCCAGCGGCGCCTCGCGCATCGTCGGCCCCTGCGGCAGCGCCCGCCCCTTCACCGCGCTGACCCCGAGTTCGGTGTCGCCCCGCGGCGCGCGCAGCAGCAGCACCTCGATCACGTCTTCGGTCTCGAGATACCACGCGCCCGACATTTCGGGCCGCAACGTTGACCGCGCGACCAATTCGAACCCGAACAGATCGGCGTAGAATGCCGCGAGTCGATCGGCATCGCCCGTCCACAGGCTCATCCGCGCCAGCGTCGGCCGCAGCCCGGCGACCGCGCTCATGCCCGGCAGATCAGGCGGCACGCGGCGCCAGCATCGCGCGCAAGGGCTTGAGCGCGAACAGATAGAGGAAGGCGGTCAGCGACAGCGCCACGACGGCGCAGATCATCAGCGACAGCCCCACCTGATCCGGCCCGCCCAATTTCTCGCTCAACGCCGCGACCACCATCGGCCCGCCGCCAGCGCCCACGATCCCGTTCATCATCAGCACCACCGCCGCCGATTTGCCGCGCAGATCGTGCGGCAGGACAAGCTGCAGCGTCACCGTCGGCAGGCTGAGATAGCCCGACGCCGCGAAGAAGAAGATGCCGATCATCACGAACGAGACATAAGGCGACGCCACCACGAACGCCCCGATCGCGAAGGGCAGCGACAGCAGCAGCGATCCGATCAGATAGCGCAGATGCGCGTCGCTCCGCCCCGAACGGAACCAGCGATCGGTGACGAGGCCGTGGATCGGCAGCGCCAGCACCGGCCCGGTCGAAATGGCGAGGCCCAGCCACCCGCCCAGCTCCGCCGGGGTCAGCCCGTGGACGCGCTGATAGAAGGAAGGCAGCCACGCATAGAAACCGAAGATCAAAGCGACGAGCGGCATGATCGCGATATGGTGCGACAGGATGAAGCGGCGATTGGCCCAGACGAAGCGGCCATAATCGGCGAAATTGGCGGCCGGTTGCCCCGTCGCCGCGCGTCCCCGGCGCGGATCCTTCACGAGGAAGACCATGAGCGCCAGCAGCAGGCCGGGCACACCCGCGACGATGAAGATCAGCTGCCACCCCTTCATCTCGCCCAGCAGCGGCACGCCGAACGCCGCCGCCGGCACGATCAGCGCGGTCAGCAGCCCGCCCAGCGCCAGCGACGCGCCCGCCCCCACCTTCGACGACATCGCGAAGATTGACATCGCGAAGCCCAGCTTGTGGCGCGGGAACATGTCCGGCAGCAGCGAATAGGTGCCCGGTACGATCGTCGCCTCGCCCCCGCCCACGGTCGCCCGCGCCGCGAAGAAGGTCCAGAAGCTGCGCGCGAACCCGCACGCCACCGTCCCGATCGACCACAATGTCACGCCGAACCAGATCACCTTGGGCCGGCTATACCGATCCATCGCCCAGCCCAGCGGCAGCGCGCCCAGCGCGTAGAACAGCGCATAGGCCATGCCCATCAGCGTCCCCGCCTCGACCTCACTGATCCCCAGATCGGCCTTGATCTCGGGCACCAGCAGCGACAGCAGGTTGCGATCGAGCATCGACACGATCGACAGCGTGAACAGGATCGCGACGGCGCTCCACGCCGCGACCGGCGACGGATAGGTCTGTTCGTCTGTCGCGCTCGCCATGCATCCCCCGATCATCCGGCCGCTCGTGCGGCTCTCGGGCCTAGGGGTTCACGTTCGCAGGGGTGAGGTCAAGCGGATGGACCGCGCGCTTCCGCGAAAATGCGCGCGACCGATGTGCGTGGATTCCCAAATCGTCTCCCCTCCCTGCCCAGGGAGGGGTTGGGGGTGGGTCAGAAAAGGTCGGGGGTCGATCCCCCGGCCTTTTCTATTTGCGAGCGGCAGAGAGTCTTTTGGCGCGCAGACGCGCGCACCCACCCCCTTGCCCCTCCCTAGGCAGGGAGGGGAGGAAAGTTACGCCCCCAACCCGAAAAACCGCATCGCATTGTCGTGGACGATCGGGCGATACTCCGCCTCGGTCAGCCCGCCGAACTGCTTGGCCATCACCGCCAGCGAGTCCGGCCACGTCGTTTCCGAATGCGGATAGTCGGTCGACCACATGATATTCTTCCCGCCGGGCAAATGGCGGTTCAGCACGCCGACGGGATCGCGGATGAACGATCCATAGACGTTCTGGTCCATGTAGAAGCTCGGCCGTTCCTTCAGCTCCAGCTGCAGCCAGTGGCGCTGGTTGTCGTAGATATCGTCCATATATTTGGCCATCCACGACATCCAGCCGACCCCGCTCTCGATCGATCCGAAACGCAGCGTCGGGAAGCGATCGAACACGCCGCCGAAGATCATGATCGAGATCGGCTCGGCCATGCACAGTTTCGACATGACGAGGTTGGGCAGGAAGCGCGTCATCTGCGGCCGCGCGACGCGGGCGCCCAGATGGATCGTGATCGCCATGTCGTGATCGACGCATGCCTGCCAGAAACGGTCGAACTCCGGATTGTCATATTGCAGATCGCCGTCCGGATCGCCCGACAACGCCAGCACCTGCGCCGCGAAACCGCCGCCAGCGGTGCCCTTCTTCGATTGCGGGAAGGCGGGGATGTTGACCGCCTTCAGCCCGCGCTTCGCCGCATCCTTGAGCATAGCGATCGACTGGTCGATATCCTGCATCGGCAGGTATGCGACGCCGACGAGCCGCTTCGCATCATAAGCGCAGAAGTCCGCCAGCCAGCGATTATAGGCGTCGAAGCTGGCGATATAGAGATCGTTGTCGAGCGCACCGAGCGGCCCGCCGCCGAACAACACCGCGCGGCCCACGCCGTCCTTCTGCATGTCCTGCAGCCGCGCCGCCGGTTCCCAACTGCCCGCCTGAATATCGCTCTTGCGGCCGACCGGCTTGAACTCGCGGCCTTGCGCGACCGTGGACGACATCAGGTTCAGCGGCTTACGGCTGCCTTCGAACACCACCCAGTCATGCGCCTCGCCGGCCGCCCCTTCCTCGATCTTCGGCCCGCGATCCTTGAAGGCGGCGGGCAGATAATCGTCCCAGAAGGTCGGCGGCGGATTCACATGCGCATCGGCGTCGATCAGTTCCAGCCCGGCCACTTGCTCTCTCCCAAAAGCTCGATTTCGTGCCCGATCCTTGCTGCGCGCCGGACCGGCTGTCAATGATTCCATAATTTCTTTTCGAAATATCGAGAACATTATCTGCCGGAGCCAGTGGCGCTTGTCCCTTACGCTTGCTACGCCCGGCGCATATGGCCAAATCCGCACCCGCCCCGCACATGTCGCCGCCCGTCGCGCGGGCCGTAGCGGTCCTCAATTTCCTCGCCAGCCACCCCGAACAGGCTTTCACGCTGACGGAAATCGCCAAGTCGCTGAAAATCAGCAGCGCGACCTGCCACAACCTGCTGATCTCGCTGAGCGAGGCCGAGTTCGTCTATCGCACGATGGGCAAGACCTATGTTCTCGGCCCCGCGCTCGCGCGGATGGCGCAGGCGTCGCTCGCCCCCGCTTTGGTGATGCAGGTCGCGCGGCCGGAGATGCGACTGCTCGCCGACGAATTCGACGTGGTCTGTTCGGCCTATCAATTGGTCGACGGCGAAAGCGTGATCCGCGAGCGCGCGGCGGCGCTGTCGCACGTCAACTGGAATGCGCGCTACCTGCTCAACACGCCGACGCGCGCGCCCTTGGGCGGCATCTATTTCGCGTGGCAGCAGGACGAACTCGACCGCTGGATCGCCGAAGCGAACCCGCCGCTCGACGCCGCAGAGCGCGATCGGCTGCTGTCCTCGCTCGGCTTCCTGCGCGCGAACGGCTACACCTTCGGCGTGCGCACGGTGCCGCTGGATGACGAAGCGGTCGCCCACGCACTCCAGAACCGCCCCGAAATGACCGACTATGCGCAGACCGAAGTGGTGCCCGGCGACAGTTACAACCTCGCTTATGTCACCGCGCCCGTCTTCGGCGCGCCGGGCAAAGTCGCCTTCGGCCTAAGCCTCGCCGGCTTCGTCAAACCGATCGCGGGCGACGCGGTGATCGCGATGGGCGAGAAACTGCGCGCGGCCTGCGACCGGATCGGCGGCTTCATCGCGGGACGGGCGCTCTAACCTCTTATCCTCCCCCTGGCGGGGGAGGATCTGGAAGTTAGGCCAATTCCGCCGGCACCTTGATCGGCATTTCGAGCAACTGCTGCGCCATACCCTTCGCCGCGCTATCGACCTTGGGAGAGACGAGGATGCCGCCGTCCATCGAGTCATGGACGACGAAGTTGATCGCGTTGAAGCCCGGCACGTCGAACATCGTCACGCGCGGCTTGACGCCCTCGGGGTAGAGATGCCCGAACCACTGGCCGACGCTCTCCGGCGTCAGCGCTGCCCGGATATACGGCAGATACGCATCCTTGCGCGCGATCGCGGCGACGTTGAAGAGGTTGCCCTTGTCGCCGCTGCGGCCCCAGGCGAGCTTGATCAGCGGCACCTCCGCCCAGCCCGCGCCGGTCGCCACCGGCTCGGGCCGCGTCGGCCGCGCGATCGTCGCGGGATCGAACGGATGCGCTTCGGCCTTGGGCATCACGATCGTCTTGCCCGCAACCGTCACCTTCACATCGACATTTGCCTTGGGCACCAGGAACAGGAACAGCTTCGACAGCGGCACCAAAGTCCGCCCGCTCGTCGCGGTCGCACCCGGCGCCATCGCGGAGGTCGTGGCGCTCGCCTCACGCAGGAACAGTTCGACCGGCGCCTGTTCGGCATGGTCGACAGAGGCGCGCATCATCACCTCGCGCGCGCCGCTGTTGCCCGCCGGGCCATAGGCGAATTCCGATCCGATCATGTCGACATCGGCGCGATCGAACTCGGCGATGTTGCGCCCGCGCAGGATCTTGCGCCCGCGCTCGACCAGCGCCTCGCCCATCCGCTTGGCCTTGGCGGCGGCGTCCATGCCGATGATAACCTGGCTGTAGGTGCCGCGATATCCGATCGGATAGCTCGCCACGCCCTTATAGCTGTCGGTCGCCGGATAGCCGCGCGCGCCCGACACCTTCACCTTGTCCTTGCCCGCCTGCTCCAGCTTCACGTCGGAAAAGTCGCAGACCACGTCGGCGACGATATACGCCTGCGGATCGCTCACCTCGTAAAGCAGCTGCTCGGCGACCGTGCCCACCGACACCAGACCGCCCGTCCCCTCGGGCTTGGTGATGATGCACGAACCATCCTCGGACACGTCGGCCAGCGGATAGCCGATGTCGACCCAATCGGGCACGTCCTCCCAATCGGTGAACGTCCCGCCCGTCACCTGGCATCCGCATTCGAGCAGGTGGCCGACGAGCGTTCCCGCCGAAATCTTGTCCCACTCATCGGCCTTCCAGCCGAATTCGTGGATCAGCGGGCCGAGGCCCAGCGCGCTGTCCGCGCAGCGTCCCGTCACCACGATATCCGCCCCGGCATCGAGCGCGGCGGCGATCGGGAAGGCGCCCAGATAGGCGTTGATGCTGTCGACCTTCTCGGGGAAGCCCGCGCCGGAGAACATCTCCTTGATGCCGCGCATTTCCTCGCCACGGCCGGTCAGATTGTCGCCCTCGACATAGGCGACCTTCAGGTCGACCCCACGCTCCTTGAGCAATTTCTCGACAAAGGCCGCGCACCCCTTCGGGTTCATGCCGCCCGCATTGGCGATCAGCTTCACCTTCTTGGCGACGATGTCGTTCAGGTTATTGGCGATGTGGACGGTCGCGAAATCGCGCATGTAGCCGCCGTCGGGATCGACCGCGAGGCTGCGCGCCATCATCCCGATCGTGCCTTCGGACATGAAGTCGAACATCAGATAATTCGGCGCCGGATCCGCCGCCAGCAACTGCGCGACCGACAAGGTGCTGTCCGAGAAAAAGGCGGAAGCGCCGCCGATCCGTACCGTCTTGCTCATATCCCTCTCCATGCTTTGCCATCATGGTTGCCGGATCGCGCGAGGGCTGACAACTTCCGGAATGGCGTATCCGGAACGCCGTAACTTGCGCCCAGTGCATCACAGCCGCATCCCTCGCCACCAACGATAAGGGAGAGAGGTGGATGGTCACGCTGGTCCTGCAGGCGCGCGCGCCCGATGCGGAATTGCTCGCGCATCTCAAGGACGGATGGCCCCCGGTCGATGCGCTGCTGGCCACCGCATCCGAACGTACCGGGCTCGACGATTTCGGCGACCCCGCCTTCACCGCCGGCCTCGCCCGCCTGCTCCAGAGCCTCGACGAGGATGCGCAGCTTGACGAGCCGTCGCGCATCGGCGTGCTCGACGTCCTCGTCCGCCGCTTGGTCAGCCGCCTGCGCGTCCAGGCGTGGCACAAGGATCATCCCGGCGCCGCCGACATCAAAGATCCGATCATGATCACCGGCCTGCCCCGCACCGGCACGACCGCGCTCGCCAACATGATGTCGCTCGATCCGCAGTTCCGCAGCCTGCCGCCGTGGGAGCAGATCGATCCCTGGTACACCGAATTTGCCGGCGACAAGGACAACGACCCCCGCCGCATCGCCACGATCGAGCGCCAGACCAGCTTCGTCGCCGCCAATCCCGATCAGATGGCGATGCACCTGTACGAAATCGACGCGACCGAGGAGGATCACGACATCATCGGCCTCGGCTTCCTCGCGCAGCACAATACGCTGCCGGTCGGCGGCTATCGCACCTGGTGGCGCTATGCCGATGCGCGCCCGGCTTACGCCTTCCACAAGAAGGCGCTCCAGATCCTGCAGGCGCATCACACGCCGCGCCCCTGGCTGCTCAAGGCGCCGCACTACAAATTCCACATGCCCGATATCGCGGATGTGTACCCGGACGTCCGCTACGTCTTCACGCACCGCGATCCGGTGAAGACTTTGCCGTCCTACATCAGCTTCGTGACCCACTTCTATCCGCCGGGCACGGTCGATCGGATCGGCATGCCGACCATCGCGAACGAGATCTACACCCACCTGCTCGACGGGATGCGCAACGCCATGAAGGCGCGCGATACGCTGGGCGACGCCCGCTTCGTCGACATCAGCCAGAACGCGCTCAACCGCGATCCGATCGCCGCGCTCGAAGCCACATACGATGGCCTCAAGCTCCCCTTCACCGACAGCTACGCCGATGCGGTCCGCGCTTATTCGAACACCAACGCCACCGGCGCGCACGGTTCGCACAAATATACGCCCGAGCAGTTCGGCCTGACGCCCGAACGCATCCGCGCCGACTTCGCCTTCTACACCGATCGCTTCGGCGACCTGCTGGCCTGAGGAGAAACCCGATGACCGAGACGATCCTCGCCACCCCCGGCCAGCGCGAACGCGAAGCCCTGGCGATCAAGCTCCTCGCCAGCCAGCCCATGCAGGACGCGCTCGCCCGCGTGCGAAAGCTCTACGCCGACCACGATCTCGGCAAGACCGCGGCGGGCAAGGCGTCGATCGAGCGCGCCTCGTCGCATTTCGCGATGACCGCGGCTTTGTTCGCGACGATCGAGGATTCGGACAATCCGATCCTCCTCTGGTCGACCTGCGCCGAGCATCAGTGGATGGGCCTCGACGTGCCCGGATCGGGTTACGGCCTCGACAATCCCGACAATATCTACCGCATGGCGCAGGTCGACGGCGGCGTCCGCTACGAGATCAAGGGCCAGATCGTCGGCAAGGCGCCGCAGCAGCACACCCTCGTCCTGTTCCGCTCCATCCCCGGCATCACCCAGGCGATGAACGAAAAGGGCACGATGGCCGAACTGTCGGGCACCAGCAGCGACACGCTGGAGATCGCCGCCGACGGCAGCTTCACGATCACGATCGACAGCACGCCTGCGAACGGCCGTCCCAACCACATCACCACCCCGGCCGACATGAAGGGGCTCCACCTGCTCGGCCGCGATTCGATGTCCGACTGGTCGACAGAGCGCCCCGTCCGCCTCGATATCCGCCGCCTCGATCCGCCCTCGGGTCCGGGCCTGCCCGACGAGGCCGCGCTGGCGAAACGCGCGGCGGACATGCTCGACATGATCACGCCCTACTGGCTCGCCTGGGTCGTCAGCCATGTCTATGCCCGCCCGGTCAACGAAGTGCCGCAGCCGTGGCTGCGCGTCACCGGCTGGGGCTGCACCCAGCAGGGCAATTTCAAGCTGGGCAAGGACGAGGCGTGGGTCATCACCCTCGACGCGATCGGCGCACGCTACTTCAACTTCCAGCTGTGCGATCCGTGGGCGGTCGCGCGCAACTACGTCACCAAGCAATCGAGCCTCACCGGCCACCAGGCCGATCGCAACGCCGACGGCACCTACACCTTCATCGTCTCCGCACAGGATCCCGGCGTCCACAACTGGCTGGATACGGACGGCATCGACGCCGGCACATACCAATGCCGCTGGCAGGGTTTGCCGAAAGGCACGACCTCCTCAGACGGCACGGTTGTCAGCACCAAGGTCGTCAAACTGGCGGATTTGAAGTCGGTTCTACCCCCCGAAACCCGCTTCCTCACCCACCACGAACGCAAGGCCCAACTCGCGCAGCGCGCAAAGGACTATGCAAACCGGGTGGCCTGACCCCGCCTCCACACCAACGTCACCCCGGGCTTGACCCGGGGTCCAGCTACTTCTTCGGTAGACTTCATCGATCACGCTTAGTGTGATATATTACACCAATAGTATGATCATTGGAGGTTGCGGTGGCGACCGTGCGCAAGACAATCACCCTCACTGAGCAGCAGGATGCGTGGATCTCCGCGCAGATCGACGCCGGCCATTATACCAATGACAGCGAAGCCATCCGCGACCTCATCCGCCGCGCGCAGGAACGCAACTTCGAGATCGAAAGCATCCGCCAGGCGCTGATCGAGGGCGAACAAAGCGGCGAACCCGAACGCTTCGACTTCGCAGCCTTCAAGCGACGCAAAACCGCCCAGCATGGCTGAATATCGCCTCAGCCCAAGGGCGCAGCGCGATCTTGAGGAAATGTTCGATTACACGGTAGCCGAATGGGGTCTGGCGCAGGCGATCCGATACACCGACCTCATCGAAGCCGCCTGTTCGAACCTCGCCGAAGCACCCCGATTGGCGCAAGGCTGCGACCATATCCGGCCCGGCTATCGGCGGCGCTCTGTTGAGCAGCACGTCATCTATTTTCGCCCGACAAGCTATGGGATCGCTATTATCCGCATCCTGCACCAACGCATGGATGCTGGACGACATTTGTAGTCCCCACAAACATCGCCCCAAATGTGGCCCCGGCAGACCACCCCGACTCACTTGGCTGAGGCCGCATCCGCCTTCCAGCCCCAGGCCTGCATCATCACATCGAACAAGTGGGTGTTCGGGAAATAGCCACGAACACGCTCGGCGCCCGCGCCGATCGCCAATGCGGGGACTTCCTCGCCGGTATGCGTATCGTTGACCATGACATTCTTGAGCCTGACGATGCCGCCTTCCTTGTCCTTCGGCGCCGTCTTCCAGGCATCGTAGCCCGCCAGAACATCTTCGCCACGGCGACCACCATCGACCTGCAGACCGAAGCTGTGGTCGGCCGTGAAGACGAGCAGGGTGTCATTCAGGTCGACGCGCTTCTCGACTTCGGCGATCAGCTTGTCGAAATCGACGACGTTCTGCAGGCCTTCGCGCGGATCGTCGGTATGCGCATCCCATTCGACCACCAGCAGATAGCCCTTGGGGCCCTTCTGCAGAATATCGAGCGCCTTGAACGTGGCTGCGCGAACATCCATCGTGTCGCTCACGACGATCGGCCGCTTCGCGGACGCCGGCACATCGGCCAATGCCCCATAGATCGGGCGACCATGCGTCCGGCTGAGCTGATCGAAGCTGGTCCCGGCCGTCGCCATCTGCTCGCCGATCTTCTGGCGGCCCGCGCCGAACATGACGTCAACGCCGTCGCCGAAACGGGGTGAAAAGGCCTGGGGGAAGATTTCGCCCCATTTGCCGCGATCGTTGGAATGGGAGTAGGTCGCGGCCGGGGTGGCATCGGCAATCGACTGGGTCGTGATCACGCCCGTCAGCAGGCCGTGCTCCTCCGCATATTCCAGCACCGTCTTGGCGGGCGTGCCGTCCTTCTTCCCGCGCACGCCGTCCGGCCCCTGACTGATCACGCCATTGTGGGTCTTCACGCCGGTTACGATCGCACTCATGCCGTTGGCCGAATCCGAAACGAAGGCGTCGACCGGCGACGTCTCGCTCAGCCCAAGATGCGGCCATTTCTGGACGTTCAGCCGAAGCGGCTCGCCATAGCCGAGCAGGCTCGCCGCATTGATCACCGGGACGCCACCGGCATCGGCCAGGAACAGGATGACGTTCTTCGCCTTCTGTCCGGCCTTGATCTGGCCCCCGGCCCCGATCCTCCCGTCGGCCTGCTGGGCTTGGCCCGCCGCAGGCAAAGCGGACGAGGCGGCCAGAATGGCGACGGACAGAAACAGAGTGCGCAAGATCAGACTCCGGGTCAGGGCTTGATAGGACAGCCGCGCTCGTACCCAGTTTATTGGTCTGTTTTGTGATCGCCCCGGTGCGCGCCTAACCCCGCCCCACAGCAGCGCGCCCGCCAGCACTTGATCCGACCGCGTACCCGCGATTGGTCAGTTAACGATCCGGTTGCGCAATATTCGGACCGGTTCATAGGTAGGTTATGGTTCGCTCCCGTCTTCTACTCGCTTTATCGGCGCTCTTTGGAACGAGCGGCACTCTGCCTGCTTCGCAAGCTACACCGACAAAGATCGTTATCAGCTTTCCAGACGTCCCAAAACCGCCAAGGACGCTGGCCAACGGAGCCAGACTGATTGGTGCGGGGAGACATCCTTTCAGCGGCCGCGATCACGTCGATGAGTTCAGCGAGGCAATGCTGTCGTGCGGGATACGGAAATTCCGTTGGGACGACTTCCGTATGTCCCACGGCCAGCAACTGACATTGGAATCAAGCGCGCCTCGCGCGACCATTTCCTGTATAAAGTCGAAAGTGTCCGACGATTTCTATGTACTGATCGGCGCGGAGAGCCAGAATTGAACGGTGCATCGGTATAAGGCCGCCTAATCCCGCCCCACCGACCGCGCTGCGCACAGCGCCGACAGCACCAGCGCCGGCACCGCCGTCACCGCAATCGCGCTCAGCAGCGCGCCTTCCAGCACCTGATCCGACAGTGCCCCCGCGATCAGCGGGCCGATCGCGCAGAAGACCGAGACGACGAAGCTCCAGATCGCGAAGCTGCGCGCGCGCAGCGACGCAGGCGTCAGATCCTGCAGCATCGTCGGCACCAATGCGTTGGCCGTGCAGGTGAGGAACAGGAAGGCCGCGACCCAGATCAGCGCGCGATCGACGTCGCCCGCCACCGCCAACAGGATCGCGCAGGGGATCGCCCCCACTGCGCCCGCCCCCATGATCATCGGCCGCGCCGCAAAGCCGAAGCGCCGTCGCAGCACGCGATCGAGCCAGCCCGCGACCGGCAGGCAGCCGATGCTCGTCACCAACGTGACGATGCCTAGCGCATGCCCGATCACCCCCATGTCCGCGCCGAAGCGCCGCTGGAGCGCCAGCGCGATCAGCGGGTTGAGCGCCTGCACCGCGATCATCAGGCTGCCTGCCACGCCCACGAACAGCCCCACCGCCTGCCAGCGTTCGCGCAGGAACAGCGCGAGCGATCCGCCCGTCTCGACATCGGCCGCGACGATGTGGCGCGGCGGATCGACCGTCAGCAGACCCAGCAGGAACAGCGGCACCCCGCCCGCCGACAGCAGCAGCATCGCCTTGCGCCACGGCTCTACGCTCAAGGGGATCGTCGCCACGGCGGCATCGACGATCGCCCCGCCATAATAGAAGCCCGCGCTCGCCCCCGCCGCCATCAGCGCCGCGAAGGTCAGATTGGCAGCGACGCGATGTCGTTCGGGGGCGAGATCGGGGATCATCGAATAGACGATCGGGATCATTGCGAACTCGGTCACGCCCGATGCCGCACGCCCGACGAAGAACAGGGGAAAGTCCGGCGCGATCGCACTCACGATCATCAGCGCGGTCCACGCGACGATCAGGCCGAGCAGGACGAGCTTGCGCGAAAAACGATCCGCCAGCCGCGCCACCGGCACCGCCAGCGCCGCGCCCACCAGAACCCCGGCCAGCCCCTGCAACGCGCCGATCGTCGCGTCGCTCACCCCGAAACTCGTCTGGATCGGGCCGAGCAATATCGCCTGCAGCCCCCGGTCGCTCATCTGCACGCCCGCGGTCACACCCAGGAAGGCGACGGTGAACAGAGCGGGCAAGGTCCACGCCTTGATCGACGCCCCGCTTGCCCCCTCCGGTGCCGCACTCACGATCGCCATTCACTCGCCCCCTGCACGCTCATGCAAAAATGCCACACTCACCACCAAGCTTACGCAAACCTTTTCCAGCTATTGCAACTTATTCGCATTTGCCGCAATGCGCGCTTTATCGCGGCACCGCAACGATCGTTTCGCGGCGATTTTTAAGAGGGTATCCCATGTCCGACATTCGTTTCGCTTCGCTGCTTCTCGCCGGGGCCGCTGCCCTCCTGCCCGTGATGGCGCAGGCGCAGACCGACGTGAGCGAGCCCGCGGTCGAGGACAACAAGACCTTCGAAACCGTGCAGCAGGATGATGGCGCGATCATCGTCACCGCCCGCCGCTTCGTCCCATCGGGCGCGATCAGCGCGAGCAAGACGACCGTGCCGCTGATCGAAACGCCGCAGTCCGTCTCGGTCATCTCGCGCGACCAGATCGATCTTCTGAACTTCATCGATGTGCAGCAGGCCGTCCGCTACACCGCCGGCGCGGTGGGCGAGAATTACGGCCCCGATCTGCGCTTCGATTTCCTGCGCCAGCGCGGCTTCATCCCGACGCAATATATCGACGGCCTGCAGGCGCCGGTCAGCTCGACCATCGATAATGTCGGCGCGGAGCTGTACGGTTTCGAGGCGATCGACATCCTGCGCGGCCCCGCCAGCGTCCTGTACGGCACCACCCCGCCGGGCGGCATCTACAACCTCACCAGCCGCCGCCCCTCGTCGCGCACCGACGGCGAAATCCAGGTGAAATACGGCACCGACGATTACAAGCAGATCGCCGGCACGATGACGGGCGCGCTCACCAACGGCATCAGCGCGCGCATCACCGGCCTCTATCGCGATCGCGACAGCCAGACCGATTATGTCACCGCAAAGCGCACCTATATCGCGCCCGCGCTCACCTGGGACATCGGCCCGGACACGAAGATCACCGGCCTCGGCTTCTACCAGCATGACAAGGTGCGCGGCGACACCAACGGCTTCCTGCCCGCCAACGGCGTGCTGTTCGACAATCCGATCGGCAAGGTCCGCCGCAGCATCAACCTGGGCGAACCCGACTACAACTTCTACCGCCGCAAGCAGTGGAGCGCGGGTTACGAGTTCACGCACCGCTTCGGCAGCGCCGTGACCTTCACGCAGAATGCCAGCTGGCGCGATTATGAGGAATATCAGCAGGTCGTCTATCCGACCGGCCTCGGCGCGAACAACCGCACCGTCACCCGCGCCAACTTCCCGTCGGCGGAAAACAGCAAGCAGTTCGCGATCGACAACCGCTTCGACGCCAAGTTCGCGACCGGCACGATCGAGCATCGCCTGCTCGCCGGCTTCGACTATCGCAACTATCGCAACGACGCGGCCTTCGCCTTCGGCGGCGCGACCAGCATCGATCTGTTCAACCCGGTGTACAGCACCACGCCGATCGCCCCGCTGGCGCTGGGCGCGCCCTATCTCGACGTCCGTCTGAAGCAGAGCGGCCTGTACGCGCAGGATCAGATCAAGATGGGCGGCTTCATCCTGTCGCTCGCCGGCCGTCAGGACTGGATCGAGCGCACGAGCTACGCCTTCCCGCCCATCACCAAGCTGAAGGATGACAAGTTCACCTGGCGCGTCGGCGGCACCTACGTCACCGAAGCCGGCATCGCGCCTTATGTCAGCTACGCCACCTCGTTCCAGCCGATCGTCGGCGCGCAGGTTGACGGCACCCTGTTCAAGCCGACCGAGGGCAAGCAGTGGGAAGCGGGCGTGAAATATGACGCGCGCGGCCTGGGTGACGACATCAAGATGTTCGCGACCGCTGCGGTCTTCCGCATCGAACAGCAGAATGTGGTGACGCTCGATCCGCGCGCGGGCACCGGCGGCATCCCCGCCACCGCGCAGGTCCAGACCGGCGAGGTGAAGTCGGAGGGCGTCGAGCTCGAACTCGTCACCCGCATCCGGCAGCAGCTGAGCATCAACGCCTCCTACACCTATACCGATGCCAAGGTGTCGAAGGCGAACGAGGTCGATCAGCGCGGCGCCCGCCTGCCCGCGACGCCGAAGCACAAGGCGACCCTGTTCGTCGATTACACCAAGGCGACCGGCCCGCTCGCCGGCCTCGGCCTCGGCGGCGGCGTGCGCTATCTCAGCTCCAGCTGGGGCAACCAGTCGGTCAGCAACCCGCTGATCAGCCCGTCGACGACTTTGTTCGACGCGGCGATCCACTATGACATCCCCGGCTGGCGCTTCGCGATCAACGGCAGCAATATCTTCGACAAGCGTTATGCCGGCCGCTGCACCCCGCAGGGCTGCTTCTTCGGCCAGAGCCGCCAGGTGATCGGCACCGTTACGAAGAAGTTCTGATCGCTTCAGGAGGGACCGGTGGGGGCATGCGGTTGCGCGTCGCCCCCACCGCGACCATGTTGAGGCGATGAACGAAAGCATCACCTGGCTCGGGCTGGTCGACGATGAGGAGATCCGGCTCGACAATGCCGCGCTCGAACTCAGCGCGCTCGATCATCCCGGCCTCGAACTCTTCCCCTATCAGCAATTGCTCGACGAGATGGAGCAGAGGCTCCTGGTCGTCGGCGGATCGGCCGTCATCGTCGGCGAACAGCGCGCCGCGCTGGCGCAGGTGATCGCCGACGAATTCGGCTTTGCGGGCGATCGCGACAGTTACGACGCGCCCGTCAATGCGGACATGATCCGCGTGCTCGATCGGCGGCGCGGCCTGCCGGTCAGCCTCTCGATCCTCTACGTCGCGCTCGCCCGCGCGATGGATTGGCAGGCCGAACCGCTCAACACACCCGGCCACGTCCTCGTCCGCCTGACCACGCCCGAGGCGACCCTGCTGGTCGATCCCTTTTCGGGCGGTGCGGCGGTGGGCGACGAAAAGCTCGCAGCTTTGATGGAGGCGGGCGATGGCGGCGCGGAGCCGATGAGCAATCGCGGCACATTGGTCCGCCTGCTCCTCAACCAGGCGTCGCGCGCCGAACGCGGCGGCGATATCGCGCGCGCCGCCACGCTCTACGAACGCATGACCATCTTCGCGCCCGAAGACGGCATGGGCTGGTGGGAACTCGCCCGCCTCCGCCTGATCGCCGACGACACCGCCGGCGCCAAGCAAAGCCTGAGCGCGATGCTGGAAGTGACGCGAGAGCCGACGCGGCGGCGGCAGATCCTGGCGGCGCTCGAGGCGATTGCCTGAAAATCCCCCCTCCCTGCAAGGGAGGGGAAGGGGGTGGGTGGCGCAGCCGAGGGCTCGAAGCCCGAAGGCGTAGCTTTACGAGACGAGCGAGATTGCTCGCTACGCTCGCAACCCACCCCTAGCGTTAGGGCCGAAATGTCCCCCGGACATTTCTAAACCATGCCGGGGGCATGGTTTACCCTAACGCTCCCCTCCCTTACAGGGAGGGGAGGCAATAAGTCGGAGGGCGGGCGTTCGGCCTGGGGTCGCGGTTGGCCGAGGGGGGCTGCCCGCCCTCCACCCCTCCGGGGTCGGGAGGGGAACTGGTTAAAAGTTAAAAGCCGACCACCAGGCTCGCGCGCAGCGACAGCGCCACGCGCCCCTGCTGCTGCTCGGCCCCGGCCTCGCTGCCGATCCGGAAGTCGCCATTGCCGCCGATCGCGCGGACCTTGCCGACCCAGCCGCTCGTTCGCTCCTCGGGCGTCAGGGTGAAGCTCTGCCCGCCCGCGAAGCTCGCCGTCGTCTTGCCCAGCGATCCGCCGACCAGTTCGCGCCGACCGCCTTCGACTTCGAAGCGGAACCAGCCCGAATCCCGGTCCCATCCGCCAAAGTCGAAGCCCGCCGCGACCGTGCCCGTCACCGCCAGTTCGTCGCTGGTCCGCCCCGCGACGATCAGGTTGAAAGCATCGCCGCCATTGCGTTCGGCATAGCCCTTCTCCTTCAGCCGGTAATAATCGACCGCCGCGACCGGACGCAGGCTGAAGCTGCCCATCTGGAAGGTGGTGTTCACCCCGCCCGAAGCCGAAACGAGCTGGCCGCTCCAGTCGCCCCGCGCGCGCCTCGCCACCGCCTCGTTACCGATCAGCCCGTCGAAGCGGCGCTTGCCCTTGAAATCGACATGGCCCCACGAACCGCGCGCCCAGCCGGTGATCGGCCCGAACGTGCCGCGCCAGTAGCCTGCCACTTCATATTGCCCGGCGTCGACCTTGTTGTCGGTCCCGCCATCGGCATTCTGGCCGTAGAGATAGGCGAGCGAGAGGCCGAAATTGCCGACCGTCCCGGTCTTGATCTCGCCACCGGCGATCAGGCCCCAGCCGGTGATGTCATAGGCCGCCGTGTCGTCGAGGCTCTTGGACGTGCCCCAGCCGACCTGCTGGATGAACCAGCCCCAATTGCCCTCATCCTTGAACGGCGAGTTCGGATCCTGCAGGAAGCCCGCGGTCGCGCGCGACCCCATCGTCACCGTTTCGAAGCTGCCGCCCGCATGATCGGGCAACATCTGGCGCAGCTGCTTGCGGAAGCGGGTGCCGTCGGTCGTGTCGAGGAACACGCCCGCCACCTTCGCATCCTTGCCCAGCGCGGTGTAGATCGCGTTGTACGCGCTCGCCTGCGATCGGTTGAGGCCGAGTTCGGTCGTGCTCTTGCGCGCGATATCCACCGCCAGTTCGTTGGGCGTGGTCGTCACGATGCTGCTCTTGAACATGAAGGGCAGCACGGTGTCGCTGGTCGCGAGCGCCGCCGCCCCCGTCACCGATCCGGCGCGCAGGAAGGTGTATCGGCCTTCCGCATTGGCGATCCCGTCGATCCGCACCGCCACCTTGGCGCCCTGCGCAAAGCTCGCATTGCCCGCGACCTGATAGAGCGTGCTGGTGCGCGACGCGGTGTCGATCGTGACGCCCAAAGTGCCCGCGGCACCCACCGACAGCGACGCGATCGACGCGGTCGATTTGCCCGCATCCAGCCGCCCGCCATTGATCGTCACCGCAAGGCCCGATGCATTGGTGAGGCCGCCGGTGTAGCGCGCGGTGCCGTTCAGGACCAACGTGTCGCTGCCGCCGCCGAAATCGATGCTGCCGTTGAACGCGGTCGTGCCCGACATCGACACGATGTCGTTGCCCCCGCCGAAGCTGACCGCGCCGTCATAGGTCGCGTCGCCCGACATCGTCAGCTGGTTCGCCCCCGCGCCGAAGCGGGTCGTGCCCTTCACCGAACCGTCGGCGATGTCGAGCACGTCGCTGCCGCTGCCGAACAATATATCGCCGGTGATCGACGGCGCGGCCACGCCCGTCGCCACCACCGTCTGGCCGATCCGCGCCCCGGTCGTGTTCGCCGACAGGTCGATCGCGACATTGGTCGTCCCGCCGCTGGCCGAAATCGCGCCGCTATTGTCGATCAGGTCGAGTTCGCCCGAAAGATCGCGGATCGCATAGGCCGTGCCTGCCGACGTCGCGGTCGCCTTGATCGATCCGCTGTTGGCGATGTTGAACGTCGCCGAACCGGCTTCGAGCTGGATCGCGGTGGCGTTCAGGCCCGCGGCCGAAACCGCCCCCGCCACGCGCACCTGCGCCACCGTCGCGCCCGTGCCGATGCGGATGCCCGTCGCCGTCGCACCGTTGGAGGTCGCGTCGACCTTGCCGTTCACGGTCATGCCGCCGGCGATAGTCACCGCACCACCAAGCCCGCCGATCTGCACGCCGGTGCCGTTGACGCCGGCATAAAGCCCCGCGCCCAGCACCGCGCCGTCGATCACCAGCCCGTGGCCGCTGCCCGTGCCCGCGACCGGGCCGATCGTGACCGCGCGGTTGGCAGCACCAATCTGCACCGCCGGCGCCGCGCCATAGGAGGTGACGGCGGCCGTCCCCTCCTTGCTGTCCTCGATCCCGTCCTTGTCCTCGTCATTGTCGGTGGTGCTGTTGTCCTTGGGCGGCACCGCCAGGATCACGCCGCCCAGCACGTCACCCTGGATCGCCAGCGCCGGCCCGCCCTGCAGCAGGTCGTCCGCGTCCAGCTTGCTCGTGTCGGCGGGCACCGTCGTCGTGCGATAGCCCGTCGACGTCAGCGCCCCCTGCACCACCAGCGCACCCGCCAGATCGCCCTCGATCGAAACCGCGCGGGCGCCCTGCCCCTGTGCGGTGATCGTGCCCGCAATCCGCACCGGCCCGCTGATCGCGCCGGTCCGCACGCCGACGGTGCGATCGCCCGTCACCGCGATCGTGCCGTCGGTGGTCAGCTTGCCGCTCAGGGCCCCGCGCAGATCGATGCCTTGCGAGTCATTGCCCTCGACCGTGATCGCGCCATTGTTGATCACGTCGCCGGTGAACGCGCCTGCGGTGCGGATGCCCGCCCGCCCGCTGCCCGCCGCGAACGGCCCGTCGATATCGCCGTCATTGTCGGCGTCGGTCGGCGCATAGGTTTCGTCGATGATGATCTTGCCGGTGGTCGAATTGGTGATCGTGCCCGCCGCGCCGGCGGCCGCGCCGATGCCCACCGAACCATCGGCATTGGTAATCTGGATGGTGCCCTCGTTGGTCGCCTTGTTGGCGCTGTCGATCAGCAGCGCGGTGCCTGCGGTCGGGTTCAGATTGCCCGCGCTGGTCACGCGAACATCGTCGGCGGCGCCCGCCTTGATCGTCGAAGTGCGCACCGGATCGGTGCGCTTGGCATCGACCAAAGTCTCGGCGCGGCCCACCATCGGCATCATCGCGGCGATCGAGACAAGGCAGGTCGAAGTCAGCAATTTACGCATGTCGGACAGGGTCCCTTTCCGTGGCCGGGGGTCTTCCCCCTCGTTCACCGATCAGGACGGAGCGACGCGGACGCAGCCTTGGACCCTTCCGAAACTTTTTCGCGCGGGCTTGACAATGTTCTTCTTTTGTTCTATTGGGAGTTGATGTGCTGAAGGGGGAGCAGGACATGGGCTTTTATGCCACCACCGTCATTGCGAGGAGCCGCAGGCGACGCGGCAATCCACTCCGCAGTTCGAATGGATTGCTTCGCTCCGCTCGCAATGACGAGGTTGAAAATGGAAGCCCTCCCCTGCCGTCACCCCGGACTTGATCCGGGGTCCCGCTTCTTCTTTTTTCACCTTCAGGTTAGGGGTCGAACCAAGTTTACGAATGGCATTCCTGAAATAGGGTAACCGTCGTTTTACCAGAACTCTCGCGTCACCAATTTTTGCACGGCTCGAACTATGGAAAAAATGATCCTCACCCTTGTGAGCATCGCATCCGCCATTCCTGCAATCTTCTTCTTTATCCTTATCGGAATGTCGGATCCGAGAGGATGGAACTGCGAGAATAATGGCCTGATAATTTTGGCTGCGACCGTTTTTGCGGCCATAGTCATCTCGGCTTCGATCGCTGCTTGGCTGAAAATATCCCCTCATTATTCACCAGCCAAACTGAGCATGCTTTTGCTGCCGTGGCTGATCTTCGTCGTACCAGTGCTGCTCATTATATTTGCCGGACCTCAATGTGATTTGGCGTCGATCCGAAAAGAGGCGAAAGCTGACAACGGCAGAATGGCGAACTGAGCGATTAGAGGATACCGCCCCCACGCCTTGCAATGTCGAAAATCGCAAAGGCCACAAAAGCCACAACCATTGTGGCCTTCGCCTTTCACACAAGCATCACGCCCCCGGCGTCCACACCATATCCTTGCAGAACATCGCGACGCAGCCCGACACGCTCAGCGTCTTGTCCGGATTGACCTTCACCTTCGCCTTGTAGCTTTTGCCGTTGCCCGGATTGTGGATCTTGCCCGTCCACATCCCGCCCGAATCCACCAGTTCGGACAGCAGCAGCGCGCCGGGATACGAAGGTTCGCCGGGCTTGGTCTTGAGCACCTTCACGATCTTGCCGCACTGCGCCGCACCGCATTTGGCGATGGTGACGATGTTCTTGCCCCCGTCGGTGATCCAGTTGCCCGCGATCGGCGCGGCCGCCTGCGCGGGGGCGGCGAGCAAAAGCAAAGAGGCGGCGATCAGCAGTTTGGGCGTCGACATGGTGGCTCTCCCGATTCTCTTGTCGGAAAAGTGTCGCGCGATTTTATGATCCAGTGAAGATCAAATCTTTCAGAAGGCGCGATCGATCCCCAGCCGGATCGTGCGGGGCCTGAGCGGCGTGATCTGCCGCCCGCCGCCCGCCGCGAAGGGGGTGCCGAGTGCGAAGCGATTCCCGATCTCGTCGGTCAGGTTGGTGAGGCCCAGCGTCACGCCCCACTCCGCCGTCCCCAGCCGCGCGGTCAGCGCGCTATCGATATAGTCGCCCTGTTCCTCGCCCAGCACCGGGCCGATGCCCAGCCGCGACTTGCCGACATAGCGCAGCCACCCGCCGACGCGCAGGTCCATCACGTCGCCGACGGGCACGCTATAGTCGACGCCGATCCGGCCGGAGAGCCGCGCGACATTGGGGATCTGCCGCATCCCCGCCGCCGCGCGCACCGCGACCGCATTGGTGACGACCCCGCTCGAAATCGTCCCGAGCGCCGCAAAGTTCAGGCTGTTGACGATCGACAATGTGAAGGAGGGCGAAGGATTGGTGACGCGACTGTTGTTGTAGGCCGCCGATGCTTCGATCAGCAGGCGCGGCACCGGCTTCCAGCCCGCCGCCGCGCTGATCGACCAGATGCGCCCGTCGCCGATATTGGCGGTCGATGGCAGGCCGGAACTGTCGACATAGTCGGCCTGGATATCGTTCCAGCGCGTGTGCGCGACGCTGATGCTCAGGTCGAACGGGTCGCGGCCATGTTCGCCATAGCGCAGCCCCGCCTCCATCGTGCGCACCCGATCGCTGTCGAAACGGCGCACGATCGGCCCTTCGATCGCAAGGCCGCCGGGGCGGAATCCCTGCTGGTAGCGGGCGAACAGCAGCAGGCCGGGCATCACCGCGCCCGATATGGATGCGGAGGGGAGGAAGCGGTTCTCGCGGCGGCTCGCCACCACCCCCGCCCGCGCCAGCGCGGTCGCGAACAGCGGCGATACGTCCGCGCCGTCGCCCGACAGCCGCGCATGGGTGTAGCGCGCGCCGGCCGTCAGCGTCAGGCCGTTGAGCGGCGCGGCGCTCACCTCGCCATAGCCGGTCAGTTCGCTGATCCGGTTGACCACGCCGGTCGACGGCGGCGGCGTACCGACGGGGCCGAGCGCGCGGGCCAGATAGGTGCGGTTGCGTGTGTAGCTGATCCCCGCGACCCAGCCGACGCCGTCCGCCATCGGCCGCCACAGCCGGTTCTCGCTGGCGAACATGCGGGTGCGGTTGCGCTGCAGGAAGATGCGGTCCGGCCCGCCGGTCGCGGTCGCGTCATAACGTTCGGCCAGCCGCTGGCGGACATAGCCGGTCGACGACAGGAAGGAGAGGTCGTCCCACGTCTTGCCGACCACCAGCTGCCCCAGCAGATAGTCTGCATCGAAGCCGCCATCGGTGCGGCTGGCGCGGGTCAGCGGGGGATCGCCGCGATCGGCATATTGGCTGTCGCGGCCGTCCGTATCCTGAAAGACGCCGCCAAGATCGATCGTCCAGCCGTCGCCCGGCGCCACCCGAAGGGTCGCGCGGCCGCCGCCGATATTGGTGCGGTTCACGTCCTTCCGGTCGCGCCAGACATCGTCGATATAGCCGCCCTCGCGCACGCCATAGCCGGTGACGCGCAGGCCCACCTTCTCGTTGACCGGCAGGTTGATCGTCCCGCCGATATCGCCGCCCGGATCGCCATGCTGGATCACGGACAGGCCGCCCGAAATGCTGCCCGACGGCCGGGTGAGATCGGGCGTGTTCGCCACGATCCGGATGATCCCGCCCAGCGATCCGGCGCCGTAGAGCGTGCCCTGCGGCCCTTCCAGCACCTCAACCGCGCGGATGTCGTAGAGGCGCAGGTCGGGATCGGGGGCGTTATAGGTCAGGCGCAGATCGCCCAGATACTGGCCGACGGTCGCCTGCGTCGGGCCGGTGAAGCTGCTGTCGGCGATGCCCCGGATGAACAGCTTGTTGCGCCCTGCGCCGAGATGGGTCGACGACAGGCTGGCCATCCGCGCGAGGATCGATTCCATCCCCTGCTCGCCACCGAACATCAGGTCGCGCCCGTCGAGCAGGCTGACCGATCCGGCAAAGTCGCGCAGCCGCGTGTCGCGCTTGCTGGCGCTCACGACGATGTCGTCGGGCGCGGGCGGGAGTTCGGCGATGCGGATCGTCGATGCGCGGCGGGGCGCAGCCTTGGGCGCCAGCGACACCCGCCAGCTGCGCGCGTCGACCCGGCGGACCTTCGCGCCGGTTCCGGCCAGCATCCGGCGCAGCGCGGCGCCCGCGCTCATATCACCGCGGACGGCGGGCACCGATCGCAGCCACAGCGCCTGATCGTCGACCGCGACGTTGACGCTCGCCTGCCGCGCCATCGCGCCCACGGCGTCGCGCAGGCTTCCCGCAGGCAGGTCGAACCGTTCCGCCGCCGCCGGTGCGGCGACGGTCAGCGCGATCCCCGACAGGATGACCCCGACCCGCTTCATCGTCAGCGTGCAGCCAGCTCCCATCCCTTCGGCGTGCGATGGACGGCGACGCCCAGGATCGGCCCGAGCGCGGCGATGTCCTCGCTCGCACCCAGCGACAGAACGCCGCGGAACGGCCGACCCGCGACGTCGGGCGCGGCCGACACGCGCTCGCCGGTGAAGCGGCTCAGTTGCGCCGCAACCTCGGCCATCGTCTGCCCGTCCGAAATCAGGCGCCCGTCGCGCCATGCCGCGACATCGCCGGGCACGACCGACCCCACCGTCGCCCGATCGCCCTCGATCCGGATCGACTTGCCGGCATCGAGCCGCACCGCATCGCTGTCCGGATTGTACATCACCGCGCCTTCGGACACCTGGACCTGCGTCACGCCATGCCCGCGCACGACGTTGAACGCGGTGCCGACGTCGAGCAGTTCGTCCCCGCCCACCGACACGCGGAACGGGTTCTTCTCGTCATGCTTGATCTCGAACAGCACCTCGCCGCGATCGAGCGTCGCCATGCGCGGATCGCCGCTGTCGAGGCGGACGACCGTATCGCCGTTCAGGATCATGCGGCTGCCATCGGCCAGCGGCACGGTCTTGCGTTCGCCGGGCGCGGTCGCGACCGAAATGTCGCCGCCCTTGTGATCGAGCATGTTCGTGCCGACCAGCGCCGCGATCGAAGCCGCCAGCGCCCCGCCCAGCCACAGGCGGCGGGTGGTACGGCGGCCGTGGCGCAGGCGCGCGGCCTCCCCGATGCTCGGCACGATGACCGAAGGCGCGAGCGTCGGCGCGGCTTCGGCCGGCAGCATCTCGCCCAGATCCTCTTCGGCGACGGCCAGCGCATGATAGGCTTCGGCACGCGCGGGATCGCCGGCCATCCACTCGCCGAACGCCTCCCAATCCTCGAAACCGGGATCGCGCAAGCGGATCACCCAGTTCAGCGCCTCGTCTTCGATCGTCATTCCATGCCTCCGAATGACCAGACGGAGTCCTTCGCCTCAAGCCTCATCGAAGCGCCTCCTGAGATCGATCATCGCGCGATAGGCGCGGCGGAGATCGGATTCGACCGTGCTGATGCTCACCCCCATTTCGCGCGCGATATCGCGCTGGGCGACCCCGTCGATACGATGTCTTCGGAATATGGCCGCGGCCCGCTCCCCCAGCGCATCCAGTTCGGCCTGCGCGGCATCGAGCTGTTCGCGCGCGATCAGGCCGCGTTCGGTGGAAGGTTCGTCGGATCGGCCCGCCTCGGTCACGGCGGCGTCGGACCAATCGGCATCGCGCTTCGCCGCCTGCCTGGCCGAACGATAGCGATCGAGCATCAGATTGTTGGCGGCGCGATAGAGGTAGGAGAGCGGCTGCGCGATCGGCTTCGTCGGCGGGCTGGCCCGGACACGCATCCACAATTCCTGCAGGATGTCCTCCGCCTCCTCGCCCCCGCCATGCGCGGCGATGAAGCGGAGCAACGCCCCGCGGTTCTGCATCAATATGGCTTCGAGCCCCGACTCCGCCATTGGTCCGGCACTTTTCTCCCCAATCCGGGGAGGCCCTCTAGCGCCTTTCCCCCATCGGCCGCAAACCGCGCGCGGCATCCGCCATCTCGCGGCGCAGGATGGTGGCGCCCTCAATCGATGCCAATGGCAGCGCGACCAACGCGAAGCCGTGCGCGACCAATGCGCGCCATTCGTCGGGATCGACCGTGGAATCGATCCATTCCTGCACCGCGCCGCTCAGCAGATGAATGAAGTGGCGCACCAGCACGTCGGCCGATCGGCCGGGCCGGATCTGCCCCACGTCGATCGCCGCACCGATCAGCCGGTGCCAGTAATCGACGCCCGCATCGCTGGTGGTCGCATAGGATCGCCCGCCCCGGCTTTCGAGCCGCGCGGCGAAGAAGGCGCGGTAGAAAGCCGGATGCCGGGCCAGATTGTCGCGGAAGCCATCGATCGCGGCGAAGACGCGCGCCAGCGGATCGGCCTGCCCCGCCGCAGGCAGGCGCGTCTCGCTTTCGCGGATCATCCGTTCGTAGAGCGCGGCGAGCAGCCCCGCCTTCGATCCGAACAGATTATAAGGGGTGACTTCGGATACCTGCGCGAGCTCGGCGACGCGGCGCATCGAGAATTCGCCGCTCGTCAAACTGGCGCGCGTCGCTTCGACCAGCGCCTGACGCCGTCCCTCTTTCGCGCTCTCCCGACGCCCCACAGCCGCTTCGCTCATCGCCTGACCATAGGATGCCAAATCCCTCCCCGCAATTTGCCTCTTGCCGGCCAATTACAAAAATATAGCATGCTTTAAAAATATAGACGAGTCGGAGAGGATGATGGACAAGCTGACGCCGCTCAGCCGTATGCTGGTCGATCGTATGGCGGGCGAGCACAATTGGGCCGAACTCGGCCCGGTCGCCTTCCGCGAATATCTGGTCGCCAATCGCCAGCCGCCGACGGGCGAGGACAATATCGTCGCGCAGGATGTGGATGCGGACGGCGTGCCGGTGCGCCTCTATCGCCCCGCCGAGCGCGAGGACGATCTGCCCGTCCTGCTGTTCATGCATGGCGGTGGCTTCGTGTCGGGCACGGTCAACAATTACGACCGGCTGTGCCACCGGATCGCGCGCAAGGCCGGGTGTGCGGTCGCATCGGTCGAATATCGGCTGGCGCCCGAACATCCCTATCCGGCGGCGGTCGAGGATGCGATCGCCGCGCTCGGCTGGGTCGCGCGTGAGGGCGGCAAGTATGGGATCGATACCAGCCGCATCGCGATCGGCGGCGATAGCGCGGGCGGCACGCTCTCGATCGTCGCCTCGCTCAACGCCCGCGATAGAGGTGGTCCGGCGATCCGGCACATGATGCTGATCTATCCGGGCCTCGACCTGGCCAGCGAGACCGAGTCCAAGCGCGAGTTCGGACGCGGCGGCTATATGCTCGACGAAGCTTTCTCGGCGATGTGCATCGGCGCCTACACGCCCGATCCCGCACGCAGGGCCGAACCCAATGCCTCACCGCTGCGGGCGGAGAGCGTGGCGGGGCTTCCATCGGCCACGATCATCGTTCCCGAATGCGATCCACTACGCGACGACATCCTCGCCTTTTCCGCCCGATTGGAGGCGGCGGGCGTGCCCGTCGACACCAAGGTCTATCCGGGTGTTTTCCACGGATTCGTCAGCACCTTCGGCATCCTGCCCGAAGCCGACGACGCCCTCGATCGCGCGACCGCCGGCCTGAAGGCCGCGCTCGCCCCCGCCGCATAGGAGAGAGAAAATGGCTACGATCAGCCCCGAAAGCCCCGCCGACATCCTCGCCCGCTACCGCGCCGAGCGCGACAAGCGCATCGATGCGAAGGGCAACGGCCAATATGTCGACGCGGTCGGCGAACTCGCCCGCTTCGGCGATACCGATCCCAATGCAACGCCGCGCATCGAGCGCGACCCGATCATCGCCGAGGTCGAGGTGCTGATCGTCGGCGCGGGCTTCGGTGGGCTGCTGACCGCCGCGCGGCTCAAGGAAGCGGGGATCGACGATGTCCGAATCCTCGATCTCGCCAGCGACTTCGGCGGCACCTGGTATTGGAACCGCTATCCCGGTGTGCAGTGCGACATCGAATCCTATTCGTACCTGCCGCTGCTGGAGGAGACGGGTTACGTCGCCAAGCATCGCTATGCCTATGGCGATGAGATCCTCGAATATTCGCAGTTCCTGGGCCGCTATTTCGATCTCTATCCGAAGACCAGCTTCCAGACTGCCGTTACCGACGTCCATTGGGATGAGAAGGCGCAACGCTGGCAGGTGAACACCGATCGCGGCGACCGCTTTTCGGCGCGTTACTTCATGCTCGCGGTCGGGCGGGTGAGCCGGCCCAAGCTGCCGGGCATCAAGGGTATCGAGACGTTCAAGGGCCACAGCTTCCACACCAGCCGCTGGGACTATGCCTATACGGGCGGCGACACCCATGCCGATCTGGACAAGCTTGGTGACAAGCGCGTCGCCGTGATCGGCACCGGCGCGACCGGCATCCAGCTGATCCCGCGCGTCGCGAAGACCGCGCAGCAGCTGACCGTGTTCCAGCGCACGCCATCCTCGGTCGGCGTGCGCGGCAATCACGCGACCGATGTCGACTGGTATAAGGCGCAGAAACCCGGCTGGCAGGAATATCGCCGCGCCCTGTTCCTCGATGCAGCATCCGGGCTGTGCGATGACAGCGAGATACGCGACGGATGGACCGAGACCGGCCGCATCCTGCGCGAAGGCAAGCCCGCGCATCCCGAAACGCCCGAAGAAATTGGCAAGCGCGCGATGATGGCCGACATTCAGGTGATGAACGGCCGGCGCCAGCGGATCGACGACACGGTGAAAGACCCGGAGACCGCCGAAAAGCTGAAACCCTGGTATAACCTGTTCTGCAAGCGACCGACCTTCAACGACGAGTTCCTCGACGCCTTCAACCGGCCGAACGTGTCGCTGGTCGACGCGAGCGGCGACAATGCGATCACCGAGATTACCGAGACGGGCGTGATCGCGGGCGGCAAGGAATATCCGGTCGATCTGATCATCTACGCCTCCGGCTTCCAGGTGATCGGCAAGGTCGGCCAGCGCGTGACCTTCCCGGTCAAGGGCCGCGACGGCGTGATGCTGGAGGATCATTGGGGCGCGGGGATGCGCACGCTCCACGGCCTGACCGCGCACAACTTCCCCAACTGGTTCTATATCGGCCAGGGGCAGAATGCGGTCGCGGCCAATTATACGACCACCGTGGACGATCAGGCCAAGCACCTCGCCTATATCCTGACCGAAGCGAAGAAGCGCGACGCGACGGTGATCGAACCAACTGCCGAAGCCGAGCAGGGCTGGCTCGACGAGATCCGCGCGTCGAACAAGCGCCCGCCCGAATTCTACGAGAATTGCACGCCCGGTTATTACAACAATGAGGGCAAGGGCGGCGTGACGATCTGGGCCGAAAGCTACGCCCCCGGCGCCGCCGCCTTCAACGCGCTACTCAAGAAGTGGCGCGATGAGGGCGACATGAAGGGGCTGACTTTGCGCTAACCCAGCCGCGGATCGACGATCATCCGGATCGGGTTGGAAGGATTGCGGGCGCCCTCGATCGCGCCCGCAACGCCATCGAGGCCGACGCGACCGCCGAGCCACGGGGTCGGATCGATCCTGCCGTCGACCAACGCGCGGACAGCCGCCGCGAAATCATCAGGCATCGGCCCGCCGCCATAATGGAGGCTCAGTCCCTTCGTATGCGCGGCGGGGGTGAACATGTGGTCCATTTCCAGGCACCAGCCCGACACCATGATCCGCGATCGCGGGGCGCAGGCGCGGATGATCCCGTCCATCACGCCCGGCACACCGACGCATTCGAAGATGACGTTGGGCACCCGCCCCTCGAACCCCTTCGGCGCTTCATAGGGTGAGGTTTCGGCTGGATCGATCACGATGTCGGCGCCCATCGCGAGCGCCATCCGGCGGCGATCGGCATTGTAATCGGCGGCGATGATCGGGCGGGCATCGGTAAGCTTCAAAGCCAGGATCATCGCGAGGCCGATCGCCCCGCAGCCGATGACGAGCGGGGTATCGTCCGCCGTCACCCGCGCCGCCTTCACATAATAGATGCCGACCGACACCGGCTCCGCCATCGCGCCGATATCGACGCCCAGAGCATCGGGGATCGGCTGGAGCAGCATTTCGGGCAGCACCATATATTCGCCGAACCCGCCCGGCGCATCGTTGGCGAGGCCGACGCCCACCGGCCCCGCCGCCGTGAACCGCACCGGCGTGGAGGTGACGAGCGATCCCTTCTTCAGCGTGCGCTGCGTATCGGGGCCATAATCGATGATCTCGCCCACATATTCGTGGCCGAGGACCACCGGCTTGCTCAGGTCCATGTTGAAGGGACCGTTCACCTCGCGCGACCACTGCGTCAGCAGCTCGCCATGATGCAGGACGTGGAGATCCGACGCGCAGACTCCACACGCGCAAGTGCGCACCAGCACCTCGCCCGGACCCGGCGTCGGATCGGCCAGCGATCCGACGTGGATCGCCTTGTCGAGCATGAAAGCGGCTTTCATCGCCCGGCTCAGCCGGCCATTGCGGGATAGTCGGTATAGCCCGCCTCGGCGCCGCCATAGATCGTCATCTGGTTCGGATCGGCGAGGTCGGCGCCCGCCTTGAACCGTTCGAACAGATCGGGATTCGAGATGTAGCGGCGGCCGAAGACGAACAGGTCGGCCATGCCGGCGTCGAGCGTCTTCTGCGCCAGATCCAACGTCAGATCGCCCGAGGCGATGATCGGTCCGGTGAAGCGATCGCGCAGGAACTGGTAGGGCCAGTGATGCCACACCTCGACTTGGCCCTCCGTGCTGGCGACGGTCGAGAATTCGTTGAGGTGCTGGTAGGACAGGCTCGTCTGGAAGTGCAGATAAGCGGGCTTCATCGCGTCGAGCTTGCGCACAAGCAGGTCGTAGGTCGGCTCGACCTCGGCATCGTTGATGTCGTTGTAGAGGATGCCCGGCGCGATCTTGATGCCGGTGCGTTCGGGACCGAACACGTTGAACAGCCGCTCCATCGCCTCGATCGTGAAGCGGGTGCGCTTTTCGGGGGTGCCGCCCCATTTGTCGTCGCGCTGGTTGGTGTTGGTCGACAGGAACTGCATCGGCAGATAGCCGGAGGCCGCGTGCAACTCGATCCCGTCGAAGCCCGCCGCCTTGGCGTTGACCGCCGCGCGCTCCAGCCCGTCGAGGACGCCGTCGACCTCGTCGGTTTCCAGCGCGCGGGGCATCGCCATGCGGACGAGCTGGACGTTGCCGTCATCCCCGACCGTCAGGATCTGGAAATCGGCCTGCACCGCCGAGGGCGCGACCAGCTGGTGCCCGCCATTGTTGACCGGATCGCCGACGCGGCCGCAGTGCATCAACTGCATGAAGATCTTGCCGCCGCGCGCGTGGACGGCGTCGGTGACGGCCTTCCATCCGGCGGTCTGTTCGTCATTTTCGATGCCGGGCGTCGAGAAATAGCCCTGCGCGTTGATCTCCGGCCACACGCCTTCGGTCAGGATCAGGCCGGCCGAGGCGCGCTGCGCATAATATTCGGCCATGATCGCGTTGGGCGTGCCGGTTGGGCAGCGCGCGCGCGTCATCGGCCCCATGACGAGGCGGTTGTTGAGGCGGATCGGGCCGAGATCGAACGGTTCGAGAACGGATGCCATGAGGGAGTCTCTCCTTAATTGCCGAAATAGCTGGGGTCGGTGCGGTCGCGCTTGCCGGTGGTGGCGAAGGCGCCGGTCGCAGGGCCGCTCACGTCGAAATCGAGCACGAACTTGCGTTCGGCGATGCGCCATTCGCCATCGCGCTTCTCCCAGCGATCGATGTAGCGGCCGAGGTTGCGGATATCCTGCGCCTGGTCGCCTTCGTAACGGCGCAGGGTGACGTCGGCATAGGTTTCGCTGCGCGCCTTGTCCGGCCCGTCGATCCAGATGCGGATGTTCGAAAACTGGTGCGAATGGGCGTGGAAGTGCGGGTGGACCGACATGCACATGTCGACGAAGCCGTGGCCCGTCCCGACGAACATCTGCTCGCCATAATCGGCGGGGCAATCCGCGTGAAATACGGCATAGCCCAGTTCCTTGTCGAGCCGGTCCATCGAGCGGCCATAATCGTAGATGCGTTCGGTGATCGCCTGCTTGTCGAGCAATTGCTGAAGCTGGGTTTCCATATCGGACATCGCTGGCTCCTCTTGATATCGCCCGCCTGTGCCGGCGGGTCTGTCGGGGCGATGCTTGTCATGCTGGCGCAAGCGCGTCGTCACCCTTAAGGGTGATATCTGCGATGTTCGATATGGACGGATATGACGCTCTGATCAGCGGAATCTACGACGCGGGCACCGCGGGCGGATCGCTGTCGCACATGTTCGAACTGATCCGCGACGCGGTGGGCGCGGCCGGCGCCGGGGTGACGATCTACGACGCCGACGATCTGATGCTCACGCACACGCTCGTCCGATCGGGTCGGTCGATCTCGCGCAGGCTGATGGACAAGCTGCTGCCGATGACCGACGATCCGGGCGCCGGCCTCGTCACCGGCGCGCGCTTCCCCTCGGCACGGCGCTTCACCGATATCGTCCCCGAACCGCAATTGCGGCATGCACGCTGGTTCCGCGAACAGAGCGCGCTGACAAGCCTGGGCCACGGCGTGATGATCGACGTCGACATTGCTGGCATCCGCGTGCGGCTGTTCGCGGTTCGCAGCACGGGTGCGCCCAATTTCAGCGAGGACGATGTCGACCTGTTCGACCGGATCGGCCCGCACCTCCGCCGCGCCTTCGCGAAAGACGTCCGGCGCTTCTCCCCCTTTCAGGCGAAACGCGGGCTGCAGGTGATCCTCTATGATGAAGACCGGCTGGCGCCTGCCTTCGTCCGCGACGATCCGTTCGATCGGCAACTCGCCGCGCGATATGGCCTGACGGCGGCCGAATTGCGGGCGTTGCGCGTCATGGCGGGCGGCGTAACCCGCGCCGAGGCGCATGGCCGGCTGGGCATCGGCGCCAATTCGCTCAAGACGCACATGCGCCGGATCTACGCCAAGACGGGGACGAGGCGGCTGCCCGAACTGGTGCTGCTGGTGCAGGCGCTGCGCGGCGGTCAGCCGGCCAGCAAGCCTTCATAACAGGCGATCATCCGTTCGAGCGCGGGTTCGTAGCTGCCGAAACCCGCCGGAATGCCGAACGCCTCGGCCGAGCTTCGTCCTTCGGCCAGCGGCACCAGCGTCGTTTCCATGAACTGCGTGGCGACGACCGCACCCAGCACCGTCTGGTTGGTTTCGAAATAGAGATCGTTCGCCATCCGCTTCGACAAGCCGCGCGTGTGGAGCAGATCGACGATCACGCGGCGGGTCTCCGCGCCGAAATGCGTGCCGGCATTGCCCGACACGAGATTGGCGATCAGCTGCGGCCAGCCGCGCATCCGTTCGAAGGTGAGTGCTGCATGTTCGCGGATGATGTCCTGCCATTCCTGGCCGACATCCTTGACCACCATCGCCTGCGCCCGCCGCGACGCGACCTGGAAGATCAGATGTTCGCGATTGTTGACGTAGCTGTAGAGCGTACCGACCGCGACGCCGAGCCGCCGGGCGAGCGGCGCCATTTCGATATTGTCGATGCCCATCGCCCAGGCTTCGTCGAGCACGCGTTCGAGAGTCAGGCGGCGGGGGCGACCGGCAGGGCGGGCAGCGGGCTTCAACATGCGCGCCCTCTATCGCGCAACTGAACCGGTTCACAATATCGTTTCACGCGCTTGCGGCAGGACCGGAAAAACGGTGTCGCAAAAAGCGCGACTTTAACTGACGTATGTTCTGTTTTATGCATTGCCCGGCAACCGGCCTTTCACAGACGGTTGCCAGATGCAGCGCGCTTTGCGATGCAAAGAGATAATTGAATCGATTCGAAAACGAATCGCTCCGATGCTGACGCGATCAAGACGCAGCACGGAACCTTAGGAGAAAGCGCCGTTCCACCGGAGCGAGCGCGATGGAGGGGAGGATTTTATGAAGATTCTGAACAGGACTCGTGTCGCGTTCCTCGCGTCGGCGGCAGCCGCCGTCACAGCACCCGCCTTTGCGCAGAGCGCGCCTGCGGACGACAACCGCGTCACCGGCGTCGAAGAGATCATCGTCACCGCGCAGAAGCGCGAGCAGAATCTGCAGAACGTGCCGATCTCGATCACCGCGATGACCGCCAACGCACTGCAGGCGAACCGTGTGCAGGACGTGCGCGATCTGAGCGCGGTCGTCCCCAACCTGACGGTCCGTCCGTCGGGCGGCGGTTCGCAGCTTCCCAACTACACGCTGCGCGGCATCCTGACCGGCGGTTCGGCGGTCGGCACCGACAAGGGCGTCGCGCTATATATCGACGGCGTCTATATTCAGGCGACCGCCGGTTCGGTGTTCGAAACCGCCGATCTCGAGCGGATCGAAGTGCTGAAGGGTCCGCAAGGCACCCTGTTCGGCCGTAACGCCACCGGCGGCGCGGTGAGCTTCATCACGCGCAACCCGACCGGCGAGTTTGGCGTGCGGCAGGAGTTCACCTACGGCAATTACGATCAGATCCGGTCGCGCACGCGTGTCGATCTGCCGCAATTCGGCCCGCTGAGCCTGTCGGCTACCTATCTGCACAAGGAACGGCGCGGCGACACGCGCAACCTGGGCGCGAGCACGCGTTGGGATTACGGCCCCGCGACCGGCGGCAAGATCGGCGTGAAGACGTCACCCAAATATCTGGGCGACGAGAATGTCGAGGCGGTGTCGGCCGCCGCCAAGCTCGATCTGCACCCCGATCTCGATCTGATCTACAAGTTCGATTATTCGCAGAACGACTTCACCCCCGAAGCCGCCGGCGTCGCTTACTTCCCGACCGGCTTCCTGTCCGGCCTCTATGCGGCGCAGAGCGCGGCGACCCGCACCCCGGTCACGCTCAAGCGGCCCAAGGCGGTCAACAACAACTTCACCACGCCCGGTTATTCAAAGAATGTCGGCCACAACCTGACCGCGAAGTGGCAGATCAACGATACGGTGTCGGTGAAGAACATCCTCGCCCGCCGCACGACCCGGCTTTACAACACCTTCCAACTCGACGGTCTGGGCGGCCTGCTCAACACGCCGGCGGTTCCGGTGTCGGCGACCGCGATCGTACCGCCGGCCTGGTTGCCGGGCGGCAATCCGGGTCAGGCCTGCCTTGCGCCCGTCCCGTCGACGTCGTGCCTGCAGAGCGTGGGCAAGCCCTTCGCCTATCTGACCAACAACTCGTTCAACAACCTGAAGCAATGGAGCAACGAGTTTCAGGTCAACATCAACACCGACTGGTTCACGATCACCGCCGGCTACCTCTATTTCCACATGTTCCAGCAGACCGGCGGTCTCAACGACGTGTTCAACACGAACATCCTGACCGCCTTCTACGGCCAGGGGACGAGCGCGCAGGGCACCGCCTTCGTGATCCCGCAAAATCCCGGCTTCCAGCCCGGCAATATCAAGGTCAATTCGAACGCGGTTTATGTGCAGCCCGAATTCCACCTGACCGACCGGCTCGACCTCGTTCTCGGCGGGCGCATCACCAAGGACCGCAAGAAGGGCAACGAATATCTGCCCAACCAGCCGACCAATCCCGCGCTGCCGCGCCTGATCTCACCGATCCGCTATCGCAGCTCGCACCAGAACTTCCTGGTGGGCGTGAACTATCGGCCGGTCGACGGCATCCTGACCTACGCCAAATATTCGACTGGCTATATTTCGGGCGGTCAGCTGGCGACGATCCCGTTCCAGCCCGAAACCGCAAAGTCTTGGGAAGCCGGCATCAAGGCCGATCTGCTCGATCGGCGCCTGCGCACCAACCTGTCGGTCTTCGACGTGAAGTATAAGGCGATCCAGTACAACACGTCGGGCACGATTTCGGGCGTGCCGGCGGCCTTCCCCTTCTCGGTCGCGATCATCTCCTCGGCCGATGCCAAGGCGTATGGCGCGGAATGGGAAAATACCTTCATTCCGGTCGACGGCCTGACGCTGGGCGCGAACTTCGGCTACCTGCACTTCAAGTTCGATCAGGACACCGTGTTCGGCGGGATCGGATGCCAGGGGCCAAGCTGCACCGGCGGTTTCGTGCTCCAGTCGGGCGCGCCCGGCTATCGCGAGTTTGCGCGGCCCAAGTGGACTGGCAATCTTTCGGCGCAATATGAAACCGCGCCGATCATCGCGGGCGGCCACATGATGTTCCGCGTCGACGGCAACTTCCAGAGCAAGAACTCGCTCACATCGGATCTCACCCCCGGCACCGGCCCGACCTCGCAGGCCGATCCGGTCCTCGTGAAGGCCGCGACCAAGCCGTTTGCGTGGATCGTCAACGGGCGCGTCGCGCTGACCGACTTCGACCTCGGCAGCACCAAGGCGACCGTCGCGGTGTGGGGGCGCAACATCCTCGACAATGACGACATCATCCAGTTCGTCGGCCTCGGTCCCGTCGGCTCGGCGCTTTATGAGCGCGCGCGCACCTACGGCGTCGATCTGGCGGTGGAATTCTGATCTCCCTGGCCCGGCGGGTGCCCTCCCGCCGGGCCCTTTCCCAAGGTGTTGCATGGCCGACCATAATCCCACCGAACAGGACATGATCGCACGCGGCCAGGCCGTGTTCGACGATTGCTATCGCGGCGTCGTGCCGCAGCCGCCGCAAATCGACCCCAAGGGGTTCAGCGGCATGACGATGAAGATGTTCAACGATTTCTGGGGCGGGATCGAACAGCTTTCGATGCGCGACAAGCGCATGGTGATCCTGGGCGGCCTCCTGTCGCATGGCCGCGCGGATATGTTCACGATCCACGCCGAATGCGCGCTGCGCAATGGGGAGATGGACGCGAACGAGCTGCGCGGCGTCGTCCTGATGGCGCTGCCCTATATCGGCTTTCCCAATGCGTCGGTATGCATGATGGCGTCCGAACAGGTGATCGCGAAGGTGCAGAGCGGCGCGCCGGTACAACCGCCGTCATTTTGAGCCATTCGCCGATGAACGCCGCGGGCAAGACCGCGATCGCGCTGGGCGGGGTGCTGCCGGGCGTGGCGCTGGGCACGATATCGGTGATGCTGCCGGGCATCGCCGACGCCTTCGGCAATGGCGAGAATGGCCTGTTCATCAAGATGGTCGCCACCGCCACCGGCCTTGGCATGATGATCGGCGCGCCGATCGGCGGCTGGCTGTCCGATCGGCACGGGCGCCCGCCGGTGCTGGCCGCCGCGACGATCATCTTCGGGCTGGTCGGCTGCGGGATGGCGCTGGCCGACGCGCTCTGGCAACTCGTCCTCGGCCGCTTCATCGTGGGGTTGATGGTCGGGACGATCTCGACCGGTTACATCGCGCTGATCGGCGATCATTTCGCCGGCTCCGCGCAGAGCCGCTGGCTCAGCATCAACGGCGCGCTCGCGACCTTCGTGGTGGTCGCGCTCAATCCGATCACGGGCATGCTCGCCGATCTGGGCTGGCGTGAGGCGTTCGCGGTTTATGCGACGGCCTTCCCCTGCCTGATCCTGCTGCTGGTCGGCGTGCCGCGCACCGCGAAGCAGGCCACGCCGCAGCAAGCGACGCCGCGCGGCCGCGTGCCGGGCGCGGCGCTGTTGCTGGGCGTCGCGGCCGGAACGCTGGCGACGGGCACCTCGCTCTACTGGCCGTTCCGCCTGCGCGAAGTGGGGCTGGAATCGGCGCAGGACATCGCCTTCTACGCGCTGCCCAACACATTGCTGATCGGGGCTGCGGCCTTTTCCTACGGCATCGTTCGCAGGCGCCTTTCGATCCGGGGCGTGTTCATGCTGTGCGGGCTGATGTCGGCGCTGGGCCTCGTGGTCATGGCGTCGGCGACCACGCCCGGCGGGGTTGCGACGGGGCTGGTGCTCGAAGGCATCGGGGTCGGCCTGCTCACCCCCAATCTCTCGCTCTACACGATCGAGCTGTCGCCGCCGGACCGGCGCGCGGCGATGATCGGGCTGGTCAAGGGCGTCTATTTCGGTAGCCCGTTCCTGACCCAGTTCGCGCTCGAATGGATCAACCACCGCGCCGGCACCTCCGCCGCCCTGCTCGCCATCGCCGTCATGGCGGCGACTTTGGGCCTCGCCATGCTCACCGCCATGATCCGGACCGGATCGACGAAGGGAATCGTCACGTCATGACCAAAATCGCGTTCATCGGATTGGGCAGCATGGGCGCCCCGCAGGCGCGGCTGATCGCGAAGGCGGGCTTCGACCTGGCGGTTTACGATCCCTTCCCCGCCGCGATCGAGGCGTTCAGCGGTATCGCCCGCCTCGCCTCCTCCGCAAAAGACGCGGCGAGCGGTGCGGCGCTGGTCGGCATCTGCGTACGCGACGACGAACAGGTGCGCAGCGCGATCTTCGGCGAAGACGGCGCGGCGGCGGGGATCGCGCCCGGCGGCCTGATCGTCATCCACAGCACGATCCGCGCGGATACGGTGCGCGCGATCGCCGACGAACTGGCGCCGCGCGGCATCGGCGTGATCGACGCCGCCGTATCGCGCACGCGGATGACCGACGATGACAGGTTCGTCGTCTCGATCGTCGGCGGCAGCGAGGCCGATTTCGCCCGCGCGCGGCCGATGCTCGACGCCTTTTCCACCGACATTCAGCATATGGGGCCGCTGGGTGCGGGCGTGTCGGCCAAGGTCGCCAACAATATGATCACCTGGACCCACATCGTCGTGGGCATGCAGGCCGCGTCGATGGCGGCGGCGAATGGCGTGAAACTCGATCAGCTGCGCGCGATCCTGAAGGCCAACGGCAATCTGACGCCGCCGGTCCAGTCGCTGCTCGACGCGCGGATCGCGGGAGATGCGGCCGCCAGCCCGCAGCGCACCGAATTGCTCAGGAGCCAGACCGGCATCGGCCAGAAGGATCTGAGCCTCGCCGCCGAGAGCATCGAAGCCGCGAGCCTCGATCCGCAACTGGCGCTCGCCGCCAAGGCGCTGGTCGCCTTCGCGATGGACAGCGCCAGCTAGATACTCCGCTAGATTCTGGCCAGCGGCACCACCATCGGCGAGGCGCCGTCGAGGTCGATCATCGCCGATATGCCATAGGTTGCGCGCAGCCGTTCGGCGTCGAGCACCTGCGCAGGCGCGCCGTCCGCCACGATCGCGCCCTCGTCCAGCAGCAGCACCCGATCGCAATAGCGCGCGGCCATCGTCAGATCGTGCAGCACCGCGACGACCAAGGCCCCGCCCCGCGCCTCGCGCGCCAGCAATTCCATCACGTCGATCTGGTGGCCGGGATCAAGCGAGGCGAGCGGTTCGTCCACCACCAGCCCCGGCGCCCCGACCGCCAGCGCGCGTGCCAGCATCACCCGCGCACGCTCGCCGCCCGAAAGCTCGGTCGCGATACGGCCGGCAAGATGCCCCGCATCGACGCGGGCGAGCGCGTCGGCCACCACGTCGCGATCCGCCGCGCTCATGCCCGACATCGGCGCGAGATGTGGGAGCCGCCCCAGCGCCACCAGCCGTTCGACCGCCAGCGGCCAGTGCAGGATCTGCCCCTGCGGCAGATAGGCGATCGACCGGGCGATATCGCGCGGCGACAGCCCCGCCACATCGCGCCCGTCGAGCAGCACGCGCCCGCCCGCTGCCGGCACAAGGCCCAGCATCGCGCGCACCAACGTGGACTTGCCCGCGCCATTGGGGCCGACCACGCCGATCAGTTCGCCGGGCCGCAATTCGGCGGTGGCGCCCTGCACCACCGTCCGCTGGCCAAGCGCCACCGACAGACTTTCGATCGCAACCGTCACCACAGGCGCCGCTCCCGCAGCAGATGGACAAGGAAGACCGGCACACCGAGGAAGGCAGTAACGACGCCCAGCTTCAATTCATTCGTCGTCGGCACCAGTCGCACCAGCACGTCGGCGAAGGTGAGCAGGGCCGCGCCGCCGATCATCGACGGCAGCAGGATCGCAGACGGGGTCCGGTCGGTCAGCGGGCGAACGATGTGCGGCACGATCAGGCCGACGAACCCGATCGCCCCCGATACCGCCACCGCGCCGCCTACACCGATCGCCGTGCCGAGCAGGATGCGCAGCCGCGTCATCCGCAGATCGAAGCCCAGCGATCGCGCCGCATCGTCGCCCAGCGACAGCGCGTCTAGCGCGTGCCCGTCGACCAGCAGCAGCGCCATGCCGATCAGGATGCAGGGCAAGGCGATCCAGATATGTTCGACCGACCTGTTCTCGATCGATCCGAGCAGCCAGTTCATGATCTCCATCGCCGCAAAGGGATTGGGCGACAGGTTAAGCGCCAGGCTGATCCCCGCCCCCGTCAAAGTCGACACCGCAATGCCGGCGAGGATCATCGTAAGGCTGCTGTCCGATCGGCCTGCGAGCGTGAACAGCAGCAGGAGCGAACCGAGGCTCCCGGCGATCGCCAACAGCGGCAGCACGACGACATGGGCTTCGGACAGCCCGAAATAGAGCGCCGCCACCGCGCCCAGCGCCGCCGCGTTGGACGCGCCCAGCACCGATGGTTCGGCCAGCGGATTGCGCAAATAACCCTGCAGCACCGCGCCCGCGAGACCCAGCATCGCACCGACCAGCAGTCCGACGACCATGCGCGGCACGCGCAGGTCGATCACGATCGTCCGCGCGATCCAGTCGCCCTGCCCGGTCAACGCCGCGATCACGCGCGCCGGCGCGATCGAGACCGCGCCAAACCCCAAAGATGCGAAGGCGGCGAGCAGGACGAGCAAGGCGGCTATGGGGAGCAGCGCGGGATGGCGGCGCCTGCCCGGATCGGTGATGCTGATCGTCGTTCCCCTGCCCTTGGCGATGTTCGACGCCCCGCTAACGTAAAAGCGGCGCGCGGCCAAAGCGAAACCTGTGGGCAGGCGCGACAAGCGTCGTTACGCTCGCTTCATGAAGACGCTTCCAGCCCTGCTGATCCCGATCGCCCTGCTCACCACCGCCGCGGCGCCCGCCCCGGACATGGGACGCTGGAAAGCGACAGCCGCGCGGGTGACGATTACGCGCGACGACTGGGGCATCCCGCATATCAAGGGGCGCACTGACGCCGATGCGGTGTTCGGGCTGATCTATGCGCAGGCCGAGGATGATTTTCCGCGGATCGAGGCGAATTATCTCACCGCGCTCGGCCGCACGGCGGAAGCCGAGGGCGAGGAAGCTATCTGGGCCGATCTGCGCCAGCGCCTGTTCGTCGACGATGCCGAGTTGAAGGCGCAATATGCCAAGAGCCCCGTCTGGCTGCGCAAGCTGATGGACGCCTGGGCGGACGGCCTCAATTTCTACCTCGCGACCCATCCCGAAACGAAGCCCAAAGTGCTGACCCGCTTCGAACCGTGGATGGCGCTGAGCTTCACCGAAGGCAGCATCGGCGGCGATATCGAGCGTATCTCGCTGACCGAACTCAAGACCTTCTATGGCCAGCCGACCCCGCCCAGCCCTGAGGAACTGGGTATGATCCCGCGCGAGCCGTCCGGATCCAACGGTATCTCGATCGCGCCGAAGCTGACGAAGGATGGCCACGCGCTGCTGCTGATCAATCCGCACACCAGCTTCTACTTCCGGTCCGAAGCGCAGATGACCAGCGATCAGGGGCTAAACGCTTATGGCGCGAGCACCTGGGGCCAGTTCTTCATCTATCAGGGCTTCAACGCGAAGGCGGGGTGGATGCACACATCCTCTACCGTCGACAATATCGACGAGTTTGCCGAGCGGGTGGCGCACAAGGGCGACGGCTATACCTACCGCTACGGCGCCGAGACGCGGGCGGTGACGAGCAAGCCGATCGTCATCCGCTATCGCCAGCCCGACGGCACGATGGCGGAACGCAGCTTCACGACATGGCGCACGCATCACGGCCCGGTCGTCGCCGCGAAGGACGGCAAATGGATCGCGACCGCCCTGATGTGGAAGCCGATCCCCGCGCTCGAACAATCCTATCTGCGCACCAAGGCGACCGACCTGAAAAGCTACATCAAGGTCGCCGAGCGCAAGGCCAACTCTTCGAACGATACATTGTTCGCCGACAGCAAGGGCGAGATCGCTTTCCTGATGCCGCAGTTCATGCCGCTGCGCGACGATCGCTTCGACTATCGCAAGCCGGTGGACGGCAGCGATCCGGCGACCGACTGGAAGGGGCTGCACAGCCTGCCCACCCTGCCCAGCGTGATCGATCCGAACAGCGGCTGGGCCTACAACACCAATGACGGGCCGTGGAACGCGGTCGGCCCCGGCAGCCCGCGCGCGGCCGATTTTCCGCGCTACATGGATCAGACGGGCATGAACGCCCGCAGCGCGCATGCCGATATCGTGTTGAACGGGAAAAGCGGCTGGACGGCGGAAAGCCTGCGCGATGCCGCCTTCGATTCCTATCTACCCGCCTTTGCGCGGCTCCTGCCCGATCTGATCAAGGCGTGGGAGGCCTTGCCCGCCGACAGCCCGCGTCGCCGCGCGCTGGCCGAGCCGATCGCTTTGCTCAAGGGCTGGGACCATCGCTGGGGCTACGATTCCACCGCGACCAGCCTCGCCGTCTTCTGGGGCGACGAATTGTGGCAGGAGGTCGGCAGCTTCGCCAAGGCGCAGTCGATGAACGTGCCCGATTATATCGCCACCCGCGTCACGCCCGAGGACAAGCTGGCGGCGCTGCAGGCAGCCGCCAATCGGCTGACGAGCGACTTCGGCAACTGGCAGACGCCGTGGCGCGAGATCAACCGCTTCCAGCGGCTCGACGCCGCGATCAAGCCGCATTTCGACGATGCCGCGCCGTCAATGCCGGTGCCCTTCACCTCGGCGCAATGGGGCACGCTCGCCTCGTTCGGGGCCAAACGCTGGCCGGGCACGAAGCGTTATTACGGCACCAGCGGCAACAGCTTCGTCGCGATCGTCGAGTTCGGCCCCCGCGTGAAGGCCAGCGCAGTGATGGCGGGCGGGCAGAGCGGCAACCCCGCCTCCCCGCACTTTGCCGACCAGATCGGCCGCTATGCCGAGGGGCAGTTGCGCCCGATCTACTTCTACCCGACCGACCTCGCCGGCCACGTCACCGCACGCTACCGCCCCGGAGACGCGCCGCAATGATCAAGATCATCTCGCTCCTCCGCCGCAACCCGGCGCTGACACCTGAGCAATTCCGCACCTACTGGCGCGAAACGCACGTCCCGCTGGTCCGATCGCTATTGCCGGGCCTGCGCCATTATGAAGGCTGCTTCCCCGTCGACGGCGCGCTCGATGGTTATGACGCCGACGCGATCGTCGAACTCGCCTTCGACGATCGCGAGACGATGGAGCGCGAAATGAACAGCCCCGCCTTCCTCTGCGAGGAACGCGTGCGCAGCAGCGCCTATCTGCTCGATCTCAACTCGGTGCGGAACATCCTGGTCGAGACCGAGGATGCGCTGAAGCTTTAGGCCGTGTACACGTTGCACGTCGCGCGCGTGGCAGTGGGCGACGGGTTGAAGATCTGCGAATAATCACGCCGGTCGCGAACGATCAGCGAGGCGACGTGGTGGATCTTCTGGGGCTTCATGAAGAGGCCGCCGAACAGCCTCTGATAATTGTAGTTCACCTCGACGAACATCAGGCCCGCACCCTGCGGCGCGCTCACCTGAAAGCCCGGATCGCCGATGCCGGTGGGCGCCAGCGTGCCCGCGGTCCCCGCGGTCGCATCGGTCCCCGCCGAGGCCGACGTCGTGCCGTAGCTCGAGTCATAGCCCGTGCCGCTGATCTTGCCGACGCAGCGTTGCCAGTGGATGCGCTGCACCGCCGCGCTGTCATAGCTCTGCTTGACATATTCGAGGCTGGAGAGCGTCACGCGGCCATAGGTCGTCAGGTTGATCGCATCGCCCTGAATCCGCGCGCCCTGCAGCACGTCGTTGATGTCGACTTCGCGCAACTGGGTGATCGACAGCGACGTCGCCGCGCCCACGCGCGAGGCGTGATCGGCCAGATCGAGCGCCGCCTGGCTGACGCGGACATTGGCGATGGCGTAGTTCGTCATCTCGATGCCATAGCCGCCCGCGACGAGCAGCAGAGGCACCGACAAGGCGAACTCGATCGTCGAGATGCCCCGCCGATCGTCGTGCAGCCGTCGCGCGATACGGGTGAGTGCGCGTCTCATGTGCACACCGTCGTCGGCGCGGTGATCACCTGCGTTCCATAAGGCTGGTTCTTGAGCGTGGTCGTCGCGGTCAGCACCTGCGGCCCCGTCCAGCCCATCCACGCCGCAAGCGGGAACAGGCGCGGATAGCTGATCGTCACGGTATAGACGACGCTGTCGCTGGCGCCGCCCGCGCCGGTCGAACCGGGATCGGCATCCCACGCCTTGTTGTTGTTGATGTCGGTATAGCATTCGCCGATCTGACGAACGCCGTCGCCGTTCAGGTCGGTGAAGGGCTCGGGCTGGATATTGCCGAAGGTCGTATAGCTTTTGCGCGAGGGAAAGCCGGTGGAGAACACGGCACGCGGCGCCGCCTGCTGAACCTGCGTCAGCACCTGATCGTCGATCGTGTCGATGTCCGCACCCTGGATCGTGCTGTCGCGACCCGCCTTTTCGACCGCGCCCGTCAGGATCGACTGGATGTAGCCCTGATAGGCCAGTTCGCACAGGCCCATGATCAGCAGCAGCAGGAACGGGACGACGAGCGCGAACTCGATCGCCGCCGCACCGCGCAGATCGCCGGAGATGCGCCGGATCATCGCGTGATCCGGAGCATCGCAACCTGCTTGGCGATCGCCGCAAAGGCGTCCGCAAGCCCGGTGCCGGTGGTGCTGTAGAGCGCCTGCGCGGGGATGGTCGCGCACTTGGTCATCTCGCTCGTCGCCGCGGAATCGATCGAAACCGTCCACACGCTGATATTGCGCGATTTGGCTGCAGTGCATTCGGCCAGGAAACGGGCGTTGTGATAAGCCTTCAGCGTGGCGCTATCGAGGTCGGTCGTCTTGGAAATCCGGCGGTCGAAATATTCGACGCCATAGGCCCCGTACACCGTATAGTTCGGCGACATATCGCCGTCGGTCAGGAACACGATCACCTTGTTGGTGGCGTTATGGCCCGGCCACGGGCCGTTGTCGGACGCGAAGATGCCCTTGGTCGACAACATCCGCGTGCCCCAGATCATCCCGATATCGTGATAGGTGCCGCCCAGCGCGCGGAAGTCCGTCGCGTTGACGTAATTGGACACCTGATTGCGCGTCATCGTCTTCAGACGCGACACCGGCTTTCCGCATGCGACGGCCGCCGGACCGCCATAGCCGGTGGCGGTCGCCAGCAACTCACCGGCCGACGAGGATGCCACGGCGTTGCGAATATAGACGACGTCGGACCAGGCCGGCTTCCACTGGGTGCGGATATCGCTGGTCGGGATCAGATCGGGATTGAGGTCGTTCGGCAGGTTCGACTGGCTGAACGATGTCGTGCCGGACGTGGTGAAGCGTTCCTCGATGCAGCCCGGCCAGCTGCTGTTGCCACTGGTCTTGCTCGGGTCGGTCACGCTGGTCTGGCTGACGAACATGCTGACGTCGTAGCTCATCTGCTGGTACGTCCAGTTGCTGCCGTTGCGCAAACGGCTCTGGTAGTTCCAGACCTTGTTCGCATTGCCGCTGCCGCCGACCATATAAGCAGGCGACATCTGCATGATCGCCTTGCCAGCATTCACCGATGACGCATAGGTGACGAAGCCATAGCGAATGTTGGTCGAAGGATCGGCCGCCGACGCGAGCGTATCGTAGAAGCTGAGCACCGCTGTACGCAGCGCCGCCATGCGCGACCCGCTCTTTTCGGGCACATAGAAGCCGGTGGAGCCCGGATAACCGACCGTGCTGACATTGCCGCTGCCATTGCCGTCGGCGGGGCGCGAGAAGCTCGTCGTGCCGGCATCGCGGACATAGTTGTTACACGTCACGTCGTCGTCCTGCGGCAGGCAGGCCATCGATCCGGTGGTATCGAGCACGAACAGGACATCGGTGTCGGCGACGTCATAGCGCGCCTCGCACGCGACGTTGATCTGCTGGGCGGGCACGCCGAACATCGACATGATCGTCATCGGCACGATCGCGACCGCGGTGCCGGCGACCTGCGCCTCGCTGGTCTTCGTCGGGGTGAAGCCGACCGACTTCGCCCCGAACCAGCCGGTGCGGAAATTATTGGCGAAGAAGGCGTTCGCCTGCGCCTGCGCGGTCGAATCCAGCGTGGTGTTCGCCATCGACGTGTCGGTCATGAAGCGGCGGCCCGCCAGCACCCCGGCGTCGCACGCCTGCTGCAACCGCATCTTCACGAAATACATGCGCGCGGTATCGACCGCACAGCCGGAGAAGGCCATCAGCGGCACCATCGTCATGGCGCTGATCACCAGCACGTTCCCGCGGACGTCCTTCCGCAGGCGCTGAAGAAATCCCTGGCCTTTCGATACCCAACGCAACGCCCGAACCCCGGCACACGATTACAAACGCTGCCTTATGCGCGATGCGATATGTGGATTCGGTAAACGCGCCGCTTGCCTTAGACGTAAGTATGAAGCGGCGGGATGATGCCGGTCCGCCGATCGCGCCATTTGGATATGCCGCTTTGCCGCGATGCGATCCTTGCCAGTACGGCCTTGTTGGCATAAGCGCGGCGCGTCAGGCTCAGGGCGGCCGAGGATTCCGACCGACGCCCTGACCTTTGCGGGGCACTTTACACGGTGGGACTAGCATGAGCGCATATCTCGATTATCTGGCCGAAATCGAAAGCCGAAAGGCTCAGGGTCTTGCGCCCAAGCCGATCGATGATGGCGGCCTCGTCTATGAAATCATCGCCATCGTGAAGGATGCGGGGAACGAGCATCGCGCCGGCGCGCTCAACTTCCTGATCTACAACACGCTTCCCGGCACCACGAGCGCCGCGGCCGTTAAGGCGGCCTTCCTGAAGCAGGTGATCCTGGGCGAAATCACCGTTCCCGAAATCTCGCCGGCCTTCGCGCTGGAACTGCTGTCGCACATGAAGGGCGGCCCTTCGATCGAAGTGCTGCTCGATATCGCGCTGGGCGATGCGCCCGCACTCGCCGAACAAGCCGGCGAAGTCCTCAAGACCCAGGTCTTCCTCTACGATGCCGACATGCATCGCCTGAGCGAAGCGCATGCGGCGGGCAACGCCGTCGCGACCGGCGTTCTGGAAAGCTATGCGAAGGCCGAGTTCTTCACCAAGCTTCCCGACGTCGAGGATGAGATCAAGGTCGTCACCTTCATCGCCGGCGAAGGCGATATCTCGACCGACCTTCTGTCGCCGGGCAACCAGGCGCATTCGCGTTCGGACCGCGAACTGCACGGCCAGTGCATGATCACGCCCGAAGCGCAGCAGCAGATCGTCGCATTGAAGGCGCAGCACCCCGACAAGCGCGTGATGATGATCGCCGAAAAGGGCACGATGGGCGTTGGTTCGTCGCGCATGTCGGGCGTCAACAACGTCGCGTTGTGGACCGGCAAGCAGCAGAGCCCCTACGTTCCCTTCGTCAATTATGCGCCCGTGGTTGCCGGCACCAACGGCATCTCGCCGATCTTCGGCACCACCGTCGACGTGACCGGCGGCATCGGCATCAACCTGAAGAACTGGGTCAAGCAGACCGGTCCGGACGGCAAGCCGATCATGAACAATGACGGCAATCCGGTGCTCGAGGAGAAATTCTCGGTCGAAACCGGCACCGTCCTGAAGATCGACGTCAAGAACAAGAAGCTGACCGACGAGAATGGCGTCGAGCTGGTCGACGTCGCATCGGCCTTCACGCCGCAGAAGATGGAGTTCATGAAGGCGGGCAGCAGCTACGCCATCGTGTTCGGCAAGAAGCTCCAGACCTTCGCGGCGCGCACCCTCGGCATCGAGCCGACCCCGGTCTATGCGCCAAACAAGGAAATCACCGTCGAGGGCGTCGGCCTGACCGCGGTCGAAAAGATCTTCAACCGCAACGCCGTCGGCGTCACGCCGGGCAAGGTGCTGCACGCGGGTTCGGACGTGCGCGTGAAGGTCAACATCGTCGGGTCGCAGGACACGACCGGCCTGATGACCGCGCAGGAACTGGAAGCGATGGCGGCCACCGTCATCTCGCCGCTGGTCGATGGTGCCTATCAGTCGGGCTGCCACACCGCGTCGGTTTGGGACAAGAAGGCGCAGGCCAACATCCCGAAGCTCATGTCCTTCATGAACAATTTCGGCCTGATCACCGCGCGTGACCCGAAGGGCGTCTATCATTCGATGACGGACGTGATCCACAAGGTGCTGAACGACATCACCGTGGACGACTGGGCGATCATCATCGGCGGCGACAGCCACACCCGCATGTCGAAGGGCGTCGCCTTCGGCGCGGATTCGGGCACCGTCGCGCTGGCGCTCGCCACCGGCGAAGCGACCATGCCGATCCCGCAATCGGTGAAGGTCACCTTCAAGGGCACGATGCAGTCGCACATGGACTTCCGCGACGTGGTTCACGCCACCCAGGCGCAGATGCTCCAGCAGTGCGGCGGCGAAAACGTGTTCCAGGGCCGGATCATCGAAGTCCATATCGGCACGCTGCTGGCCGATCAGGCATTCACCTTCACCGACTGGACGGCGGAGATGAAGGCCAAGGCATCGATCTGCATTTCGGACGACGAGACGCTGATCGGATCGCTGGAAATCGCCAAGGCGCGCATCCAGATCATGATCGACAAGGGCATGGACAATGCGGCCGGCACGCTGAAGGGCCTGATCGCCAAGGCCGATACCCGGATCGCCGAGATCCGCATGGGCGAAAAGTCCGCGCTCGCGCCCGATGCCGACGCGAAATATTTCGCCGAGATCGTCGTCGACCTTGACCAGATCGACGAGCCGATGATCGCCGATCCGGACGTCAACAATGCCGACGTTTCGAAGCGCTATACCCACGACACGATCCGCCCGGTTTCCTACTACGGCGGCACGAAGAAGGTCGATCTGGGCTTCATCGGATCGTGCATGGTGCACAAGGGCGACATGAAGATCCTCGCCCAGATGCTCAAGAATGTCGAAAAGACCGAGGGCAAGGTCGAGTTCAAGGCGCCGCTGGTCGTCGCCCCGCCGACCTACAACATCATCGATGAGCTGAAGGCCGAAGGCGACTGGGACGTCCTGCAGAAATATTCGGGCTTCACCTTTGACGACGAGAACCCGAAGACGGTCACGCGCACCGAATATCAGAACATCCTCTATCTCGAGCGTCCGGGCTGCAACCTGTGCATGGGCAATCAGGAAAAGGCCGCGAAGGGCGATACCGTCCTCGCCACCTCGACCCGCCTGTTCCAGGGCCGCGTCGTGGAGGATACGGCCGAGAAGAAGGGTGAATCGCTGCTCGCCTCGACCCCGGTCGTGGTGCTGTCGACCATCCTTGGCCGCACCCCAAGCGCCGAGGAATATAAGAATGCAGTCGCAGGCATCGACCTGACCAAGTTCGCCCCGCCCAAGGCGGCCTGATCATCCCCCGGCCGTGCGGTTCCGCCGCACGGCCGGTCGGACCCAATCTGATATCCTGAATATCGCCCGCTATGGCCCGCGCGGTCATGGCGCTGGCATCCCACGCCTACACGCGACAAGCGGCGCCCGCTTCTACGGCCCCTGCCCTGCGCCCATATACCCCAAATCCCTGAGACCTGTCCGATCGCGATCGAATAAGGCACAGGTCGACAGAGAGGTGGGGAGAGGACAGATGACCGCCATGCCAGACGCGCCGGCGCGCCAGTTGCCGGCGCTGGAAAAGGACAATGAAGCCTTCTGGACCGGAGGCGCCAACGGCGCGCTGATGATCTGCCGGTGCGCGGCGTGCGATCTCTACATCCATCCCCCGCTTCCCCAATGTCCGCAATGCGCAGGCGCGGTTGCGCCGCAGGCCGTTTCGGGGCGCGCGCGGGTCGCCAGCTATACGATCAACGTGCAGCCGTGGCTGCCGGGCATGAAGGTGCCCTTCCTCTTCGCGGCGGTCGAGCTGGAGGAGCAGAAGGAGCTTTACGTGATGACCAACATCGTCGGTTGCCCGGTCGATCAGGTCACGATCGGCATGCCCGTTTCGGTCGTGTTCGAACAGCATGACGATGTCTGGCTGCCGATGTTCCAGCCGACGGAGGCGCCCCATGCCGGTTGAGACCCACGCCGAAAAGCGCGTCGTCATCTCGGGTGCCGGCCAGTCCGAAGTCGGGCGCCCTTCGACCAAGACGGCGCTGCAGCTGACGATCGACGCCTGTTCGCAGGCGATCCGCGAGGCGGGGCTCAAGCCGTCCGACATTGACGGCCTCACCACCTATCCCGGCCCGATGCCCGAACCGAAGGGCTTCTCCCCCGTCGGCCCCACCGAACTGATGTTCTCGATGGGCCTCAATCCGTCGTGGGTCGCGGCCTCCACCGACGGGCACGCGCATATGGGCGCGATCTTCAGCGCGATTCAGGCGATCACATCGGGCATGTGCAAGCACGTCCTGATCTTCCGCACGGTTTCGCAGGCGACGGTGCAGGTGCAGGCCAAGACATCCGCCGCGCAATCGAACCTGATGGGCCGCGGCAGCACGCGCATATCGGGCGGCATGGCGTGGAACGTCCCGTTCAACGCGGTCTCGGCGACGCCGATGTACGCGCTCTATGCGCAGGCCTATTTCAGTAAATATGGCGCGACCTCCGAACAGCTTGGCGCCATTGCGGTCAACGCGCGCGGCATGGCGGCGCTCAATCCCAATGCGACGCTGCGCAAGCCGCTGACGATCGAGGATTATATGGCATCGCGCTTCATCGCGACGCCGCTGCGGCTGTTCGACTGCGACATCCCCGTCGACGGATCGACCGCGCTGGTGCTGAGCCATGTCGATACGATCGCCGACCTCGCCCAGCCGCCTATCCGGATCGAATCGATCGGCATGTCGATCGGTGGCTTCGGGATCGGCCTGCACCAGGGCGATTTCACCACGATGGCGTCCAACAAGGCGGGCGACATGCTGTGGTCACGCACCGATCTGAAGCCCGCCGACGTCGATGTTGCGCAGATCTATGACGGCTTTTCGATCCTGACCCTGATGTGGATGGAAAGCCTGCGCCTGTGCGGCCGTGGCGAGGCCGCCGCCTTCGTGGAAGGCGGGACGCGGATCGGCCTTGGCGGCGAACTTCCACTCAACACCAGCGGCGGGCAACTCTCGCAGGGTCGCCTGCATGGCTACGGCCATACCTATGAGGCGTGCGTGCAATTGTGGGGCCGCGCGGGCGATCGGCAGGTGAAGGATGCCAGGGTCTGCGCGGTCGCCAATGGCGGCTTCGGCTATGGCGCGCTGCTGCTCCGACGCGATTAAAGCGGGGGAGCCCCCTTGCCTTCCCCGCCGCTGGGAAGGCAGTTAGGGACATGGCTCCCCACATTCGCGCGCTGATCGCCGCATCGGCTTATGCTTTCGTCACTGGCGACAAGGTCGCCGGTATTTACGACCACGCCGCAGGCCGACACCTGCGCATCGCGGCCGAATGCCGGGGATCGAGCCTGCAGGGCTATGACGGCGATCGCGCCGCCCGCTTCGGCGGCACGCTCCCCGAAATCTTCGATACGGCGACCCAGACCTTCGTCTCGATGATGATCGAAGGCGCCAGAGTGCAGGGCTACGACCGCGCCTCCTCCACCTTCTACACCGCCGAAGTGACCGCCTCGCTCGTCCAGCTCTACGATCACGGCACCTCCTTATGGTCCGCTTTCGCCGTCCAGATTGCGGCGGATAGCGCCATCCCGTGAGGCCATGATCAAGCCTTCGAACGAGACGGCGCAGCTGCTCGATCAGTTGAAGCGCGTCTATAAGGCGCGCGGTATCCGCTATGCCGATGTGGCGCGTCAGATCGGCGTGTCGGAAATGACCGTGAAGCGCGCGATGGCCGGGCGGGGTCTGTCGGTCGCGATGCTCGAGAAGATGGCGGCGGTCGCCGAGATCGGCATCTTCGATCTGGCGCAGATGGCGCGCGAACATTCGGAGCCCTTGCCCGCGATGAGCGCCGAACAGGCGCAGCGCCTGACGGCCAAGCCGATCCTGTTCATGACCACGTTCATGCTGGCGCGGCACTGGCCGGTGCGGCGGATCCGCGAGGAGTTCGGGCTGGATGAGGTGGAGATGATCCGCGTGCTCACCGAACTGGACGGGATGGGCGTGATCGCGCTCCACCCGCTCGATCGGGTCAAGCTGTTGCGCGGCCTGCGGGCCGACGATCGCGCCACTTTATCCGCGCAGCGCGTGACGCATTTCTTCGGCCGCGTCGATCTGACCGACGGCCGCAATGCCTGGGCCAGCGGCATCGCCCGGCTGTCGAGGGCATCCTTCGCGAAGATCCAGCAGAAGATCGAGGCGATCGAGCGCGAGATCATGCAACTGACCGAGGATGATCTGCCGCTCGGCACCGGCGATGCCGACTGGTACGCCCTGTTCTGCGCGATCAAGCCGGTCGCGCTGGACGAGATGATGAATGCCGCCGGCGCGCCGGGCGATCACGATGCGGTAGCGACGATATCGGCCGGCAAAAGTATCATCTGACGTACCCTGACCGGTCGACCCGAGTAACTTCCGGAATAACTTCCCTCCATCGGCTTGAGGACGTCCCGCACGCCGTCCATGCCCGTTTCAGAGCCGGGCGCCGACCCGGCGGACAGAGCGGGAAGGTGCCATTGATGGGACAGAATCTGGAACTGGACGGCCGCGTCGCCGTCGTCACGGGCGCGAGCCGGGGGATCGGGCGCGCGATTGCGGAACGGCTGGCCTCGGCCGGCGCCACCGTTGTCCTCGCCGCGCGCAGCCTCTCCACCAGCACCGACGGGCTTGAAGGCACGATCGAGGAGGCGGTCGCGGCGATCACGGCGCGCGGCGGCAAGGCCGTCGCCAAGGCGTGCGACGTCGAGGATGCGGCGAGCCGCGCCGCGCTGATCGCCGACACGGTCGCCGATTTCGGGCGGATCGATATCCTCGTGAACAATGCCGGCCGCGCGATGATGAACCCGGCGTTCGTGCTCAACCTGGCCAACGAGCTGTCGCAGGCGCAGCAATATCTGCTCGGGCCGCTCGATCTGATCATCAATGCGCTGCCGCACATGAAGGCGCAGGGGCAAGGCTGGATCGTCAACCTCGGATCGAGCAGCGCCTATCCGATCGACGGTTACAAGGACGGCGACAAGCTGATGAGCCCCGGCCACGCTTATTACGGCGCGCTCAAGGCGGCGGTGCATCGGCTGACCGCCGGTCTGGCGGGCGAGCTTCAGGAGGCGAACATCGCGGTCAGCGCGGTAGCCCCCGTCGCCGCGATCGCGACCCCCGGCGTCACCGCGCTGGGCATCGTCACGCCGGAGACCGCGCACTGGTTCGAAAAGGTCGAACATATTGCGGAGGCGACGCTGGCGCTCGTCACCCTGCCGGCGAAGGAGCGGACCGGCGTGATCGCCTTCTCCTACCAATATCTCGACACGATCGGCCGGTCGACCATGTCGCTCGACGGCAAGACCGTCATCGAAGCACGGGGGTAAGCGGCATGAACCGTCTTTCAGGCAAGGTCATTGTCGTCGCCGGCGGCGGCGGCATCGGATCGGAACTGGCGCGTCGCTATGCAGCGGAGGGCGCATCGATCGTGCTGGGCGACATCGATGCGGCCGCGGCACAGACCGTCGTCGACGAGATCGTCGCGGCGGGCGGCATCGCGACCGCAACGGAGCTCGACGGCGGGGACGAAGCGTCGATCTACGCGATCGTCGATCTCGCCTGCGCGACCTATGGCGGGCTGGACGGCTTCCACGCCAATTATGCGAGCTTCGCCGACGGGGCGATCGCCGCCAGCGTCCTCGACATGCCGATGGACGTTTATGACGAGGTGATGCGCGTCAACGCGCGCGGCCACCTGCTCTGCACCCGCGCGGCGCTGCCCAAGATGATCGAGCGCGGCGGCGGCGTGATGCTCTATACCAGCTCGGGCTCGGCCTATGTGCCCATGCCGATCCGCCCCGCTTATGCGATGAGCAAGTCCGCGATCCACGCGCTGATGCGCACCGTCGCGATCAAGCATGGCCCCGACGGCATCCGCGCCAACGTGATCGCGCCGGGCATCATCATGCACGAAAAGCTCGAGGCGAATGCCAGCCCCGGCCTCAAGGAATGGGCATTCGGCCGCAACGCGGTGAAGGCCCGCCTCGGCCGCCCCGCCGACATCGCCGCAACGGGCGCGATGCTGATGTCGGACGAGGGGGCCTACATTACGGGCCAGGTGCTCAGCATCGACGGCGGATCGAGCATGCGGCAGTGACGATACCGCGCTGATCAATCCTTCTGATCGGCATAGGCCTTGACCAGCTGGTACAGGAACTTGCGGCCGTTCATCAGCGAACTCACGCGGATGCGTTCGTTCAGGCCGTGGACGCCGTTGCCGTCCGGATCGCGGAACAGGCCGGTGACGCCGTAGGTGGGGATGCCCGCCGGCGTCATCGACACGGCGTCGGTCGCGCCGGTCGCCATGTGGGGGATGACGGGCACGCCCGGCCAGATCGTCGCCGAGATGCGCCGCGCGGGGCCGAGCAGCTTGTCCGTCACCGGCGCGGGGTTCATCGGCCGATATCCGCGGCTGGACGTCACCTTCACCTCGGGATCGTCGATCGCCTTCACCAGCGCCGCCTGCACCTCCTCCAGCGGCACGCCGGGTATCACGCGGCAGTTGATCGTCGCGGTCGCGCGCTGAGGCAAGGCGTTGCCCGCATGGCCACCGTTCATCAGCGTCGCGACGCAGGTGGTGCGCAGCATCGAATGATATTGGGGTGACTTGTTGAGTTGATCGTTCGCCGCCTTATCGGTGGGGTCTGCGACGATCTTCGTCATCGCCGCGCCGTCCGCACCGCCGACAACCTTGGCCATCTGGCTGAAATAGCCCCGATTGGCGTCGATGAACTGGACCGGAAAGTCATAGCGGCTGACCGCATCGAGCGCGCGGGCAAGGCTGTAGATCGCATTGTCCGGCCGCGGCACCGAACTGTGCCCGCCGGGATTGGTCGTCTCCAGCGTGAAGCTCATCACCACCTTTTGCGCCGCCTGGAAGGTCTGGACGACGGGCTTTCCGGCGGCGTCATTTTCGCCATAGCCGCCCTCGTTGAGCGCGATCCCGGCGTCGACCAGCTCGCGCTGATTGTCGACCAGCCATTTGGCGCCGTTGACGAAGCCGCCACCTTCCTCACCGCAGGTCAGCGCCATCTTGATCGTGCGCAGCGGCTTGTAACCCTCGGCATGATAGCGGAGCATATTGTCCGCCCAGATCGCGTCCTGCCCCTTCATGTCCGCCACGCCGCGCGCGTAGAAATAGCCGTCTTCCTCGATCAGCGTGTAGGGATCGCGGGTCCAGTCGGCGCGGCGGGCATTGACCACGTCGGTATGCCCCAGCATCAGCACCGCCTTCAGCTTGGGATCGCGGCCCGGCAGCACGGCGACGAGAATCCCGGCCTTCGGATCCTTGTCGGGCACGAAGCGGTGGAGGTTGCCTTCCGGAAAGCCGGCGGCCTTCATCCGGGTGATCAGTGTGTCGATAACGGCGGTGCAGCTGCCGCCCTCCTGCGCCGAATTGATCTCGACCATTTCCTTGAACATGGCGCGGAACGCCGGTTCCCCTGCGCCGGGCGACGGCGCGGCCTGAACCGGGGCGACGATGATGGAGGCGACCAGCAGGGTCGGCAAAATCTTGTTCATCGAAGAAGCTTCCTTACCAGCCGAAGACGTAGCGTTCGCGGCGAACATCGGCGCCGCCCCGCAGATTGCCGCCGGGCGCAACGCCCGCCGCGACGATACCGGTCGAGACACCGAACGGCCCGAGTACGACCAGCTTGTGCCCCCGCGCGGTGAGATCGGCGCGGACGGCATCGGGCACGCGGCTTTCGATCTCCAGTTCGCCGGGCGCATCCTCCTTTCGGCCGAACGAGCCGTGGAAATGGTTGGAGTTGATGCGCGGCGCCTCGATCGACGCCTGGAGCGGCTGGCCGAAGGCGAGCAGGCGGACGAGCACATTGGCGATCTGCTGATCCTGATTATCGCCGCCCGGCGTGCCGATCGCTAGGAAGGGCTTGCCGTCCTTCAGCACCATCGACGGCGAGAGCGTGGTGCGTGGCCGCTTGTACGGCACCAGTACATTGGGGCTTTCGGGGTCGAGATCGAACACGGTCAGGCGGTTGCTCATCGGCACGCCGGTGTCGCCCGCAATATAGGCGCCGCCCAGCAGCCAGCCTGAACTGGGCGTACAGCTGAACAGATTGCCGTCCTTGTCGACCACCTCGATCGCGGTGGTGTCCGCAGTCGGGCCGACGGGCTTTTCGATCTTGTGCGGGGTGAAAGCGGGTGTGGTGCGCGCGCGGCCTTCATATTTCCACGGATCGCCATAGCGATGCTCGAGCGACGCGCGCGGCCCGATCTGGCGGGCTCGCTCGGCCGCATAGGCTTTGGAGAGCAGCCCCTTGGCGGGGACGGTCGCGAAATCGGGATCGCCGAAAAAGGCGTTCCGATCGTCGAAGGCGAGCTTCATCGCCTCGGTCAGCGTGTGGAGATAATCGGCGCTGCCCGGCTCCATCGTCTGGATGCCCGCCGCCTCGGCGATCTGGAGCGCCATGATCAGCGTCGGCCCCTGGCTCCAGAACCCGCCCTTGCAGATCGTATAGCCGAACACATCCCCGCTCACCGGCGGCTCGATCTTACCCTGATAGCGGGCGAGATCGTCATAGCGCATCAGGCCGCCATCCTGCTCCATCGCCGCACCGATCCGGCGGGCGATATCGCCCTTGTAGAAGGCATCGCGCCCGGCCGTGATCGCCGCCTTGCGGTTCTTCGTCTTCGCGAAGGTCGCCCGGCTGGCATCTGCGATGATGCGCATCGTGCGGGCCAGATTGGGCTGGCGGAATATTTCCCCGGTCACGGGCACTTTGCCGTCGGGATAATAGGTGTCGTAGGCGGTCTTGTACTTCGACGTCGCCTTCTTCTGGCTCGCGAACACCTCGGCCAGGAAATTGTACATCACGAAGCCGTCGGCGAGCTTGATCGCATACTCCATCACCTCGTGCAGCGTCCTGGTGCCGTTGAGCGCCAGCGCGCTCGCCATCGCATCGACCATCGCGGGGATGGTGCCGCCATTGGGGCCGTTGCCGGGGATCACGCCCGCTTTGGCGAAGTAAGCAGGCGTGGCGAGGCCCGGCGCGACGCCCTGCCCGTTGATGACCGACACCTTCTGCGTCTTCGCATCGTAGATGATCGACGGCGCTTCCCCGCCGAAGCCGAAGTGCGAGATTTCGGTGACGGCGGCGGCAAAGACCGCAGCGACGCCCGCGTCGGTCGCGTTGCCGCCCGCCGCCAGCATCTGCGTGCCCGCCGCGACCGCATAATGGCGGCCTGCGGCGACGATGCCGAAGTCGCCCACGATTTCCGGACGCAGGGTCTCGCCTGCGCTCTTGAGCCGGGTCGGCTCGATCGCCGGCTTGTCCTGCGCGGTGGCCGGCGCGCCCGCGGCCGCAGCAACGGCCACCCCGCCCAACAAACCGGCGAGGTCGCGGCGGCTTAATCCGAAATCGGTCGATCGATCCTTGGTCACGTCACCCCCGTCTGATTGGCGCGGGCAGCGTTCGATCCGCCCGCATGTGCGACCCTGACAGGAACGGACGCCCCGGTCTTGTACCGACCATGATCGCGACCTCGCTCAGGAAAGATCAAAAGCCTCTCCCGTGGCGAAACATCCATCTCTCAAGATTCATTTTGGAGAAACATTTTATCTCATCAAGCAATTTCGTGCTTGGCACTGACAAATTTGTCGATAACGTGACGCCCACTCGTAACCGTAGAAACTGCGGCGGATTCGCTTGGGTGCAGGCCTTGCGGGTGCGTCAGCTGAAGCGACGCGAACAGTCGCCCCAGGATCGGATGCCGGAACTCTGGACGGGGGTCCCGCTTGCGTGAGTCCATCACATCATCAATGCCAATGATGATCGCGCGCGCCCCGGACGGCCGGTGCGTCGCATTGCCAAAAGGCAAGCACCCGATCGGCTGACCCCCAAAGCAGAACAGGCCTTTCGTCCGGGGGGACGGAAGCATTGTTGCCAACAGGGAGAAGCGTTGATGACCGCCAAAGTTACGACTGCTGCATTGTTAGGCGTCAGTATGGCCACGCTCGCATCGGGCATGGCCGCCGCACAGACCGCGGCCCCGATCGTTCTCGCACAAGCCGATACGCAGCCGAGCGCCGATGCCTCCGGCACTAACGCGCTCGATGCCAAGGATATCGTCGTCGTCGGTTCGCAGATCAAAGGCGCACGCATCACGGGCGCACTGCCCGTCAACGTCGTGGGCGTCGAACAGATCGAAGGCGTCGCCGCGGTATCGGGCGCCGATCTATTCCGATCGGTTCCGCAACTCGGCGGCGTCACCTTCAACGAACAGGTTCTGGGCGGCGGCAACGCAAACGCCGCGCGCGGCGACGTTTCCACCATCTCGCTGCGCGGCCTGGGCCAAGGCAACACCCTGATCCTGATCAACGGCCGCCGCACCGTGCTGCACCCGACCAGTCAGGCAATCACCGGCGTCGTGGACTCGGGGGTTCCGACCTTCGGCTACAACGCCAATGCCATCCCGGTCGGCGGGATCGAGCGCGTCGAGGTGCTGCGTGACGGCGCCGCCGCGCTCTACGGATCGGACGCGGTCGCCGGCGTCGTGAACAACGTGCTGCAGTCGAACTACAAGGGCTTCAAGATGGATGCCCAATATGGCTTTGCCGAGGGCACGAACGTCAAGGAGCTCAACGTCAACGGGCTGATCGGCACCGACTTCAACGAAAGCCGCGGCAACGTCTCGCTGTTCGTCGGCTATGCGCGCAAGACCAAGCTGCTGGTCAGCGATAATCCGTACACCGCCAATCCCGATCGCCGGCCCTATGTCGCCGGCACGCCCTACGCCAATGTGGCGGCGTTCAACGGCACCAGCACGACGACACCGTGGGGAACGTTCCGCGCGCAGGGATCGGGCATCATCTCCTATATGGGCCGGAATCTCACCAACGCGTCGCGCCAGTTCCATGTCCAGCCGAACGGCAATGCGGGCTGCGTCGCGCCGACCGGTACTCCGGGCGTCTGCTATGACGACGGCGTGGGCACCACCGAAATGACGACGCCTGCGGCCAATCCGCCAGACGTCAACCTGCGCTACAACTCGCCGGGCACCTTCCCCGATCTGACGCAGCAGCCGTCGGTGAGCCGCATCAACGCGTTCAGCTTCCTGAATTACGAGCTGACCGACCATCTCGACTTCTTCGGTGAGGCTGGCTTCTATCGCGGCGAAACGCACGCTGTGGTCGGCGCCTCCGCCAGCCTTGCGAACATCCCGATCACGATGGCGGCCAACGCCTATTGGAACCCGTTCGGCCCGGTCGGATCGCCCAACCGCCTGCCCGGCCTCACCGGCGTTCCGGCGACCGGCCTGCCGATCACGATCAGCACCCTGTCCTATGTCGATCTGGGTTCGCGCCCGGTGGTCGTCACCAACTATCAATATCGCTTCCTGGGCGGGCTGAAGGGCGACATCGGCAACTGGAACTGGGAGACCGCCGGTCTCTACACCTGGGCGACGGCGGCCGACAAACAGGTCAACTTCTCGAACACCCGGCTGCAGGCGGCGATCAACCGCACCACATCCGACGCCTATAATCCGTTCAACGGCGGCTGCGTCGACACGCCGTCGATCGGGGATTGCACGCGCAACAACCAGGCGACGATCGACAGCTTCCGGATCGAGGCGACCCGCCGCACGCGCACCTCGCTGGCGCTGGCGGACTTCAAGGTTTCGACCCCGAACCTGCTGGAGCTGTGGGGCGACAACAAGATCGGCGTCGCCGCCGGCGTCGAGATCCGCCGCGAAACCTATCGCGACGATCGGTCGACCTTCCAGGGCGGTATTGCCGGGGTGGACACCACGTACACCGACTCCGTCACCGGCATCTTCTACGGATCCGATCTGGGCGGCGCGAGCCCCAGCCCCGACGTCCGCGGCAAGCGCACCGTCAAGTCGGCCTATGCCGAACTGGCGATCGGTCTGGTCAATCCCGACGACGGCATCTTCGGCATCCGTGCGCTCGATTTCCAGGTGGCTGGCCGATACGAAGATTATAGCGACGTCGGCGATGTCGCGAAGCCCAAGTTCGCGGGTTCGTGGGAGATCCTGAAGGGGATCAAGGCCCGCGGTTCCTACAGCAAGGGCTTCCGCGCGCCGAACCTGGAGGTGATCAACACCTCAACGCTCGATCGCGTGAACACCGGCGTCGACTATGTCCTGTGCGAAGCCGATCTGCGCGCGCGCCGCATCACCAACTTCTCGCAGTGCAACCGCAGCATCTCGGTGCTGCGTCGGTCGGGCGGCAACCGCAACCTGAAGCCTGAAAGCTCGACCAGCTGGAGCTTCGGCGGCGTGATCGAACCGCCGCTGCCGGAAGGCTGGGGCCACGCCACCTTCACCGTCGATCGGTGGCGGATCAAGCAGACCAATGTGATCGGCCTGCTCGACTATCAGAACGGCCTGAACCTCGATTATCTGCTGCGTGTTCAGGGCAGCACCAATCCGAATGTCGTCCGCATGGCGCCGACGGCGGACGATATCGCGGCGGTCGCCGGCACGGGCCTCGCGCCGGTGGGGCAGCTTCTGTTCGTCACCGCCAATTTCGAAAACCTTCTGCCCGTTACCGTGCAGGGCATCGATTTCCAGTTCGACTATCGGATCCGCAACACGCCACTCGGCAACTTCTCGCTGAACGTGAACGCATCGAAGCTGATCTCCTATTTCGTCGGCGTGCCGGCCGGGGTGCAGCAGGTGATCGATGCCAAGGCGGCCGGCACGATCAACGGCGGCGTGCCGCTGATCGGCGGCGGCGACGTGGTGGGTCGCGATGGCCAGCCCAAATGGCGTATTTCGGCCACGGCCAACTGGTCCTCGGGCCCGGTCGCGATCGGCGCGTTCACGCAATATATCGACGATGTCTATGAAAGCGCGGTGCTCGATTCCACGGCGACGCCTTTCCCGGTGAAGGGACAGACCACGGTCAACCTCTTCGCCCAGTACACGTTCGACGAAGAAAGCAGCCGCTGGCTGAAGGGCACCGCGATCCAGATCGGCGCCCGCAACATCTTCGACAAAAACCCGCCTTTCTCCTCGGCAGGCTATCTGTCGAACCTCTACTCGCCGACCGCGCGCTACTGGTATGCGAGCGTCAGGAAGACCTTCTGGTAAGACCCAACGAAAAGCGGCCCCGGATCACCATCCGGGGCCGCTCCTTTTTAATCGGGCAGTTGATCAGTCGTTCGGCGCTTTGAGCAGGTCGGCCTCGTCATAGGCGACGCCGTTCAGCACCACCTTCTTCACATTGTAGGTCGCCGAAATGTCGGCGCGCGGATCGCCCTGGACCAGGACGATGTCGGCCAGCTTGCCCGGCTCCAGCGTGCCGGCGTCCAGGTTCAGGCTCTTCGCCGAATTGACCGTGACGGTCTGCAGCGCCTGAAAAGGGGTCAGCCCCGCGACGACATAGGAATAGATTTCCGAATGGAGATTGGGCGCCATCAAAGTGTCGGTGCCCGCCGTCACCAGCGCGCCGGCATCATAGGCGTCCTTGATCATCTTGAGCGACCCAGCATAGGTCGGCGCGAGCATCGCGGCCATATTGTCCTTGCCGACGATCGTTTCCTGAGCCCATTCGGGATAGAGCTTCACGCGCGGATCGTCGCGATAGTCCGGATGCTTCGCCAGATACGGCCCCCACGATCCGAACATCGTGGGCGTGAAGGTCCGCCCGCTCTTGCCGAACAGCTGGATCACATCCTCATAAGCGCGGCCCTGCGGCGCCTGCTTGGGCGAATAGCCGCGGCGGCTGGTCGCGCCGGTATGTTCGGTGGCGTCGACGCCCGAATAAGCCGCCGGATAGATTTCGTGGCCCGACACCGGCACGCCCATCGCATGCGCCGCCTCGACGATGCGCCGCTGGCCGAAATCGGTCATCCGCACATAGCTTTTGATCATGTCATATTTGAGCGCGCTGACCGCACCCAGCGCGCGATCGAGATGCGCATAGCCCGATATCGCGACGCCCATCTTGTAGAAGGTGCGGTTCCATTCCAGCAGCGGCCCGCCCGAATAGATGCGCGGGCCGATACGCACGCCAGCCTCGGCCGCCTCGCGATTTTCGATCCCGTCATACCATTGGCTGCCCGGATCGCGGACCGTGGTGATGCCGTAAGCCAGCCACGCCCGGTTGCCCGCCGCGCCGAAATCCTTCTGCGCATGCGAATGATGCTCAATCAGGCCGGGAATGGCGGTGAGGCCCGTTCCGTCGATCACCTTGGCGCCCGCATGCTCCGCCGGATCATGGTCGCGTATCTCGACGATGCGGTTGCCGTCGATCACGATATCCTTGTCGCGCTGCGTAATGTCGTGGACCGAGTCCACCAGCGCCGAAACATGGATGATCGTCCGCCCTGTCGGCTTGGCGAGCGTATAGCTGAGGTCGAGCGGCACCTGACGGATCGCGCCCGTCTCCAGATCGACCAGCTTCAGCTTGTCCTCGTTCTGATAGAGGATCGTGCGCGAATCCCCGCCCCATGTCGGGTAATGCGACATCTCGCTGTTCACGCTGCGCGGCGGCCCGGCGGGCGCGCCGTCCGCCGTCACCGGCCAGACGCGCAGCACGCCTTCATAGACCGCGGCCATCTTGGTCCCGTCGGGCGACCAGGCGGGGCCGCCGCCACCGCGCGTGTCGATCGACTGATCGGGATCGGGCACATACCAGCGCGGCGCGCTCTTGCCGTCGGTGGGCACGACGAAGACCTGATTGGTGCCCTCGCGGAAGCTCTTGGAATAAAGTTTGGACAGGCTGATCGCGACCGACTTGCCATCGGCCGACCAGCTCGGCTCGCCCGGCTGCGGCAGCGATCCCTGCAAGCGGGTGATCTTGCCGCCGTCGACATCGACCAGCGCGAGCCCAGCGACGCCCCAGCGCCCGTCGACGTCGATGAAGGCGATCTGCTTGCCATCGGGCGACCATGCGGCGCCCAGAGGCTGGGTCGCGATATCGGTCAGTTGCTTCGCAGCACCGGTCCGCACGTCGCGCACCCAGAGTTGGGGCAGCCCACCGCCCTTGTCCGAACTATAAGCGATCTGCTTGCCATCGGGCGACCAGGAGGGATCGGCGTCCATCGCATGATCATTGGTCAGGTTGGTCGGCGCGCCGCCGGTGACGGGCACCGTCCAAAGGTCGCCCAGCGCGACGAATGCGATCGTCTTGCCGTCGGGCGACAGCGTGGGTTTCAGAATGCCGAGCGCCTTGCGCGGGCTGGTCGAATCCCAGTCGCGCTTGGCGCGGGGATAGCTGGCGCGGGTGACGTCGAGTGTCGCGGCGAACGGCACGGTCGCAACCTTGCCGCCGGTGCGACGGCGGATCTGCCCGTCGGACACATAGACGAAGTCGCGGCCGGCCTTTGCCCGCGATATCTTGAACGGGAAGACATTCTCGCTGCCCGAAACGGCGGCGCCGTCAATCTCCAGCCGGCTGCCCTTCGCGTCGTTCGCGACATAGGCAAGCTTGCCGTCGGGCGTCCATGTCGGCGCGTCGTAGCGTGCGCTCCCTTCCTTCAGCACGCGCGCCGCGCCGCCGGTCGCAGGCACGGCATAGAGGCTCATCGCCGTGCCGCGCGTGCTCGAATAAGCGATCTCCTTCCCGTCCGGCGACCAGGATGGCATGCGATCCTCATAGTCGTCGGCGGTCAGCTGGGTCAGCGCGCCGCTGGCAAGGTCGATCGTCCAGATATTATAGCCCGCCGATCCCCTGCCGGCGCGGTCGGAAGAGAAAGCCAGCATCGTCCCGTCGGGCGACCACATCGGCTCGCGATCGTCGGCCACGCCTTCGGTAAGGTGGCGCATGTCCGAACCATCGGGCTTGATCGTGAAGAGATCATAGGTGCCGTCGCGATAGGCGAAGAAGGCGATCGACTTGCCGTCCGGAGACCAGACCGGCTGACGCGCATCATTGAAATAATCGGTGATCCGCTTGGCCCTGCCGCCCTTGGCCGGCACGATCCACAAGCTGCCTTGCAGATCGATCGCCAGCCACTTTCCATCAGGCGAAGTCGATACCGACATCGACGTTCCCTGATGCACCTCGATCGGAAAGGATATCGCGCCGCCGGGGGGCGGCAGATTGGCGGGCTGGGCATGAGCAGCGCCCACCCCGACCAGCGCCACGGAAGCCAACAACGATGTCTGAATATTGCGGCGCATCACATCACTCCCCTTTAGGAAACAATTATTCTACATGAGAAATGTGTCAATCTGCGATTGCAGCATGCTGCAGGCGCACGCTCGCGCCGCGCGATGCCGCGCGTCAGTTCTCCTGAACGACAGAAAGCCCGCTTTCGGGACGCCGGTTCAGCGGCGCTCCGCCTGCCTCCGCAGCACGCGATCGGCCATCGCACCGAAGCCGATCCCGATCACCACCCACAAGGTCGCCTGGACACCAAGCGAGGCGATGCGGAAGCGCCACAGGACGACGGCGGGGAAGTCGGCGGGCACTTCATTGATCGCCGGCAGGGCGAACTGCACCGCGATGATGATCGCCACATAAGCGCCGGCCGCGATCAGCATCGCGTTGAAGGCGCCGGCCTTGTTCGCGAAGGCGCGGCCGACCTTGATCGCGACCACCATCGCGACGACCGAGAGCGCGATCATCGCGAAATAGGTCAGCGTGCGGAACACCACCGTCTCATGCTGCCCCACCGCTGGGGGCGTCGCGGGATATTTGATCGCCGGCACCAGCGCGATCGCGATGAACGCGCCGATCGCCATCAGCAGCGACAAGGATCGCGGCCCGAGCGTGCTGATGCGCCCATAGATCACCGCGAAGACGAGCGAGAAAATGCCGCCCACCGCCGCGCCATAGAGCGCAGTCGCGGTCAGCAGGCCGATGCCCTTCTGGGTATCGCGGCTCACCAGCTCGGGTTCGGGGTCGGCGGGCATCGCCATCGCATGGCCGGCATGGCTGTGCGCGGCCTGATCGTGCGAGGCTTCGAACGCGATCGCCAGATCGACCTGCGGTTCTGCGACCAGGCGCGCGAACAACGTCACGATGAACGCAGCGACGATCCCCGCGATCATGCCGCGGATCAAAAGATCCCGAGTCATCGGATAGCCTGCCTTAGTGGCAGGGGAAGCCGAGAAGGTGGCGCCCGTCGTGGACGAATTCGTGCACGTACATGCCGTCGAAGAAGGCGTAGGCGCCCTGTTCGGTGCTGACGAAATAGAGCGCGATCATCGCGAGGAGCAGACCGAAGATCGCCCAGGGCACGATATCGCGCAGCGGGATCGCGCCGCTGTCCGACAGCGGAATGAAAACGTCATCAGCGAACACAGCAGCAGCGGCCATCGTCGGTCTCCTTCGGGATTGCGCGTCCCGCGAACAAGATGGTTCTCGAAGGTCTGGCTCTCGACAGCTTGCGAAGGCTGACGATAACAGTGGCGCGACCGCGCCGGATTTGCACCGGCTTCTTCTTCGAACCTGTTCTGCCCGCTTTGGCCGGAACGGGGCGAAGCGTCAACGATCCTGAAAGGCCGGGTGGACGTGCGACTGACATTATTGTGCCACGCCGCCACCCGCTCGATGCGCGAAGGCGGCTTTCCGTCGCCCGACGAGCCGCTGGATGAGGGCGGCGAACGCAAGATCGCGGCGCTTGACCTTCCCAAGGCGGCCGCCATCCTGTGCAGCCCGGCCCGCGCGGCGCGCCAGACGATGGAGTTGGCCGGACTGTCCGGTGCCGAAGATGCGACGCTGCGCGACATCGAGCATGGCGACTGGAGCGGGCGCAGCTTCGCGGCGGTCCATGCGAGCGACCCCGGCGGGCTGACCGCGTGGATGGCCGACCCGACCCGCGCCGCACCGGGCGGCGAACGATTCGATGATCTCGTCGCGCGCATGACGCCGTGGCTGGACGATGTCGCCGCTAAGCCGGATGCGACACTCGCGATCACCCATCCGATGGTCATGCGCGCGGTAATAGTCGCCGCGATCGGCATCTCCGCCGAAGCCGCAATGCGTATCGATTGCGCACCACTGACGCGGATCGATCTGTCCTACAATCGGCTGTGGCGATTACAGGCGATCCGTCCGCTCTGATCGGGGCGTCTATTTGCTGCGCTTGCGAAGAGCGCATTTTCTGCTTATTGGCCGCGCTGTTCGAGGGGGCGAACACTCAACCCCAAGAACATTGATCGCGCCGGTTCCCCGAGAGGGGATTAAAATGGGAACGCGGTGAGGACGGCCAAGGCCGCCCGAATCCGAGGCTGTCCCTGCAACTGTAAGCGGTGAGCGCGATGCACATGCGCGGACGGGCCTTCCGTCCGCCAGCCACTGGACCATCCGGTCTGGGAAGGCGTGCATCGAGCGATGACCCGCGAGCCAGGAGACCTGCCGGCGTCTGGTCGCTCTTGCCCTGGCCCAGGGGATGGCCGCGGCACGGTTCTTCCGTCTGAGCGACGAACGAGCGGCGGGGGCCGCATCGGAGACGTGCGTCGGTCGCCCTTGGCGTCCGCCCGCCGCGCGTTGCCGACCGTTCGAGAACGGCAGTCCTCCGCCTTGTCGCTTTGACGCCGGGGGACCGATTGATGACCTATTCCACCAAGCCCGCGCACATCCGCGCCCTGTTGTTCGCCGCCACCGCGCTCACCGCCTTGCCCGCGCATGCCGAAGATGCGGCCGCCACCGAAGCCGAGGATAGCAGCACGATCATCGTGACCGCGGTGGATTCGCTGCGGCTCAACCAGAAGACCGAGGGCGCCAGCCGCCTCGGCATCACCGCGCTGCAGACGCCCGCCAGTGTCGAGACACTCGATGGCGATGCGATCCGCCTGCGCGGCGACCTGACGATCCAGGACGCCGCCGCGCGTGCGACCGGCATCGTCAACGCATCGGGCGTGTTCGGCTTCTCGCTCGCCGCGCGTGGCTTCGTCGGCCAGAATTCGGTGATGCAGCTCTATGACGGCATGCGCATGTACAACAACACGCTCACCTTCCCGGCCGATCCGTGGATGGCCGAGAGGGTCGAGATCCTGCGCGGCCCCGCCTCCGTCCTCTATGGCGAAGGTGCGATCGGCGGCGCGGTGAACGTCGTGCGCAAGCAGCCGGGCGACACGCTGGAGGCCAGCGGCCGCGCGATCGTCGGATCGTTCGAAAGCTACAATATCGCCGCCGGCGCGGGCGGGCCGATCAACGACATGATCGGCTTCCGCATCGACGGCGCCTATCGCGAGTCCGATGGCTGGATGAAGCGCGGCGATTCCAGCGCGACATCGCTGTCGGGCGCGATCAAGCTCAAGCCTGCCGAGGATCTGAGCATCACGCTCTCGCACGATTTCAGCCGGCAATTGCCGCGCACCTGGTTCGGCGTTCCGCTTGTCGGCGGCAAGCTCGACAAGTCGCTGCGCAAGAACAATTACAACGTCACCGACGCCCGCCTGCGCTTCCGCGACAATTGGAGCCAGGGGAAGATCGAATGGTCGCCGTCGGACAGCTTCAGCATCCGCAGCACCTTCTACCATCTGTGGGCCAACAAATATTGGCACAATAGCGAGAATGAGACCTACGTCGCCGCCACCGCGACCGCGCCGGCCAAGATCCGGCAGTCGAGCTTCCTCGAACTCTACCACGTCCAGCGGCAGACCGGGAACCGCACCACCGCCAATGTCAGCGGCACGATCCTGGGCCTTGAAAACCACATGGTCGTGGGCTTCGACGTGAACCGGATCACCTATAAGAACATCAGCAATTCTGGGAATAACGCGACCCGGCTGGTCGATCTGTTCGCCACCGACACCGGCCTGTTCATCGACCAGACCGGCGCTGCGGCGACCAAGCCGCGCTACAAGAACACGATCCACCAATATTCGGTCTTCGCCGAGGATCGGCTGGTGCTGAGCGATCAGGTCTCGTTCGTCGGCGGGCTGCGTTACGATCGCCCGCGCATCCGCAAGAACGATTATGTGAACGCGGCGAACAATTTCACCGCAACGCCCGACGCCGTCACCTGGCGGCTGGGCGGGGTCTATAATCCGATCCCGACCCTATCGATCTACGCGCAGTACGCGACGGCCGCCGATCCGGTCAGCGCGCTCGTTTCGACCAGCCTTGCCCAGAGCGCGTTCGATCTGTCGACCGGCCGCCAGTGGGAAGCCGGTATCAAGCACGTCTTCTGGGGCGGGCGCGGCGAATGGACCTTCGCGGCCTATGACATCGTCAAGCGCCGGCTGCTGACGTCCGACCCGCTGATCCCGATGATCCAGGTCCAGGTGGGCCAGCAATCGTCGAAGGGGCTGGAAGCGTCGCTGTTCCTGAAGCCGGTCGATCGCATCGGCATCACGCTCAACGGATCGGTGCTGAAGGCGCGCTACGACGATTTCTCGGAATCGGTCGGCGGCGTCCGCTTCCAGCGCGCGGGCAACCGCCCGAGCAACATCGCCGCGAAAACCGCCAATGCCTTCGTCAGCTGGGAGTTCGCCAAGGGTTGGGTCGCCGACGGGGGCTTCTCCTATGTCGGCAAGCGCTTTCAGGATGCGGCCAACACGCTGGTCATCCCGTCCTACACGCTCACCGACTTCGGCGTGCGCTGGCAGTTCACCGAAAAGGCGAGCGCCGGCCTGCGCGTCCGCAACATCTTCGACGAAACCTATGTGCGCGCGACCTATGGCGCGTCGCAGTGGGTGCTGGGCGATCCGCGCGCGGTAGAGGCGTCGATCAATGTCGCTTTCTAGAAGCGCGCTGCGCACCGGGCGGCGGTGGCTCTATCTAAGCCACCGCTGGACCGGCATCGTCCTGTGCATCCTCTTCGCGATCTGGTTCGTGTCGGGCGTGGTGATGATGTACGTCCCCTTCCCGTCCTTCCGAGGGCCGGAGCGGGTTGCGGGCCTTCCGCCGATCGAATGGACGAAGGTCCGCACCAGCCCCGCCGACGCCCTCGCCTCGATCCAGCCGAAGGACTTCCCGTCCGAAATGCGGCTGGAGATGACGGGCGGCGAGCCGGTCTATCGCTTCGTTCTGGAGGATGGCCGCCGCGCAGTCTCCGCCACGACGGGGCGCGAGATCACCGGCGTCGATGCCACGCGGGCCCAGGCGATCGCCAGCGCCTTCGTCCACGCGCCCGCAAAGTCGATCGTCCCGGTCGATCACGATCAGTGGGTCGTCACCCGCGCTTATGCGCGGATCGCCCCCTTTTGGCGCATCCGCATGGCCGACGATGCGGGAACCGACATCTATGTCTCCCGCAAGACCGGGGAGATCGTGCAGAACACGACCGCGCACGAACGCTTCTGGAACTGGCTGGGCGCGGTGCCGCACTGGATCTATTTCGAGGCGCTTCGCGTCTATCAGGAGCCGTGGCGGCAGACGGTGCTGTGGACATCCGGCATCGGCATGTTGGGCGCCATCGCCGGCATCTGGATCGGCATCCTGCGCGTGCGGATTGCCCGGCGCTACAGGTCGGGCTCAGTCAGCCCCTATGTCGGCTGGATGAAGTGGCACCACATCATCGGCCTCGTCGGTGGCCTCTTCCTCGTCACCTGGGTGTTCAGCGGCTGGATGTCGATGAGCCCGTGGGGCGGCCTGCGCGACGAAGGCGGCAAGACGATTGCCGATCGCTACGCGGGCGCGAAGCCCGAATTCGCCCGCACCGATCTGACTATGCTCGCCCGCACCGCGGCCGGCGCGCACGAAGTCCGCTTCACCTGGCTCGGCGGCCGGCCAGTGATCACGGCGCATGGCGGGCCAGTGCACAAGCGTCTGCTCGACGGCGCAACCGCGCGCGCCTTCACGCCCGCCCGCGCGGATATCCAGACACTCGCGGCATCGGCGCTGCCAGGCGCGAAGCTGACGGGGTTCGAATGGCTCGACCGCTACGACCTCTACTGGTTCAGCACCGGCGATCCGCGCAGCGACGAACGCCCGCTGCCGGTCTGGCGCTTCACCTTCGACGATCCGGCCAAGAGCTGGCTCCACATCGATCCGACGACCGGCGAACTGCTCAACCGGTCGGGATCGGGATCGCGCAGCTACCGCTGGCTGTTCAGCGCGCTGCACAGCTTCGACCTGCCGTGGCTCCTGATCCTGCGCCCGTTGCGCGACGCATTGATGTGGCTGCTCTCGGCCGCCGGCCTGTTTATCTCGGTCAGCGGCGTCGTGGTCGGCTGGCGCTATTTGCGGCGAGGCTCGGCTTCCCGCGCAAAGGTTCGCTGAACACCTGCATCGTCCAGGCTGATCGCCACTCGACGGCGGCGATCAGCCTGAATGCGATACCTGCATTGAACAATGCCGCCTTTGGCTTGGAAATTGACAATCGCGTTACGTAAGGAATCCGACAAACGCCGCTCAGAGCGTTCCCTGGGAGTGTGATCGGATATGCACGCAAGCCGTCGTGATGTGTTGCGTGGCGTCGTCGCCATCGGATTGACGAGCGTTGCGACGACCGCGGCACAAGCGGCGCCGATCCTTCTCGAGATTTCCGAACCGATGCCGTCGCCCGAATGGGCGCTGCTCCAGCGCGCCGTGCTCGATGCGCAGACCACCGCCTGCGAAACCTTCTTCGCGCGCTATTTCGATCCGAACACCGGCTATTTCCGCGCGATCGAGCGCTGGGGCGGGAATGACGGCCCCGACGACGCGATCGAGAACGTCAACGACTGGCCCCATTTGTACATGCTGGGCGGATCGGAGCGGGTCCGCACGCTCTACGAACTGGCTTATGAAGGCCATGTTCGGCAGTTCGCCGCTGCGAAGACCAAGGATGTGCCCATCGCGCGCGAGGGCATGTATTTCCGCGATTTCCCGGTAATGATGGACTGGCAGCATAATGGCGAAGGCATCTCCGTCTTCAACGCCATGAGCCTGGCCGATCCCTATTCGAAGGCCTATCGCGACCGCGTCCGCCGCTTCGCAAACTTCTACACCGGCGCCGATCCGACCGCGCCCAATTACGACCCCAAGCACAAGATCATCCGCAGCCTGTTCAATGGCAGCCGTGGTCCGTTGATGCGCAACACGACCCCGCTCGACTGGGCAGGCGACCCGATCGACCTGAGCGGCATCGATCCCGCTGCGATCTTCCACGGCGAGCGGACCTATGAGGAGATGCTCGCCCATTTCCACGGTTACGAGGATATCGTCGGCGATCATCCGCTGAACCTGCAGGCGACCGGGCTTGCCACCAACGCCTACATGCTCTCGCACGAGCGGAAATATCGCGACTGGGTGATCGAATATGTCGACGCCTGGATCGAGCGCGCCCGCGCCAACAACGATCTGCTGCCCACCAAGATCGGCCTCGACGGGAAGATCGGGGGCGATGCCGGCAAATGGTATGGCGGCGTCTATGGCTGGGGGTTCAGCCCGATCGTGCCGATGACGGGCAAGCCCGCCGATCGCAACCGCATCCCCTATACGATCCCCGGTTTCTTCAACGCCTATCTGTTGACCGGCGACGACAAATATCTCGACGCGTGGCGGCGCATGACCGACCGGATCAACGCCAACGGCAAGATGATCGACGGCCGGATGCACTATCCGAGCATGTATGGCGACAATGGCTGGTACGGCTTCAAGCCTCAGAAATGGTCGGTCGGCGCGCAGGATATCTACCTGCTGACGATGAAGCCGTCGGATCGCGCCCGCGCGCCGGATCACCCCTTCCTCCAATATCTCGACGGGAACAATCCAAGCTTCCCGACGACGGCGCTGCGCGAGGCGCTCGCCCATATCCGCAAGACCGGCGAGATGTTGCGCGCCGACACCACCACGCCCGATACGCGCTTCGTCGATACGGTGATGGATCAGAACCCGGCGGCCGTGACGGCGCTGGTCCTGCTGATGCAGGGCGGTTCGCATATCGCGCGCCCCGGCTGGTCGAAGAACTCGCCGACGCTGGGCGGATCGATGCAATTCTCGCGGCTGCGCTATTTCGATCCGGAGGCAAAGCGCCCCGGCGTGCCGCCCGATGTCGGCGCGCTGGTCGATCGCCTGACCGCCGATACGACCGGGGTCACGCTGGTGAATTGCAGCCAGACCCGGGCGCGCACCGTCACCATCCAGGGCGGCGCCTATGGCGAGCACCAGATCCTGTCGGTCGCGCAGGGCGGCAACGCACCGCGCACTGTCGATGGCCAGCACTTCACCATCCGGCTCGCCCCCGGTTCGGGCACCCGACTCGAACTCAAGATGCGGCGCTTCGCCAATCAGCCGACGCTCGACTTCCCGTGGGGCGGGCCGCTCGTCGATCAGAAACTCAGCACAAATTGAAATATACAGGGAGGATTTATGGGCTTTGATATCGTTACCGCGCGGCGCACCCGCCTGATGCTGGGCGTCGCCGTCGCGTCGCTCGCGACCTCGGCCGCCTTCGCGCAGGAACAGGCCGCCGCCGAACCGGCTGCTGCGGCCGAGGCCGCAAGTGCTGCGGTCGATGACACCGCTGTCAGCGAAATCATCGTCACCGGTTCGCGCATTTCGCGCAGCGGCTTCACCGCGCCGACCCCGACGACCGTCATGGGCGTGCAGGACATCCAGAAGGCCGCGCCCGCCAATATCGCGGACTTCGTCAACCAGTTGCCTCAGCTGAGCGGCAGCGCGACGACCCGCACCAACAATGCCAACACCAGCACGGGCGCCAACGGCCTCAACGCGCTGAACCTGCGTTCGCTGGGCACCAACCGCACGCTCGTCCTGCTCGACGGCCGGCGCGTGGTCGCATCGTCGACCAACGCCGCGGTCGACGTGAACAACCTGCCCAGCGCGCTGGTCGAGCGCGTCGACGTCGTGACCGGCGGCGCTTCGGCCGCTTATGGTTCGGACGCGGTGGCCGGCGTGGTCAACTTCGTCCTCCAGAAGAAATATACCGGCTTCAAGGGATCGATTTCGGGCGGCATCACCGATCGCAGCGATGGTGAGAATGGCAACGGCTATCTCGCCTTCGGCGCCCCGTTCGCCGAAGGGCGCGGCCATGTGCTGCTTAGCGTCGAAGGTCTCTACCAGAAGGGCATCGGCTCACTCGATCCCAAGAAGCGCAAGTGGTTCAACCAGACCAACCTGCTGCTCAATCCGGCCTGGACCGCAACCAATGGCCAGCCGCGCCGCATCATCCGCAGCAACGTCAACAACCTCACCGTCGCCCAGGGCGGCGTGATCACCACCACGGCGCTTGCCAACACCCAGTTCGGCGACGGCGGCGTTCCGCTGCCGTTCGAGCGCGGCTCGCTGATCTCCGATCCGCACATGGTGGGCGGCAATCCCTGGTACGAAACCAATGCGGTTGCGCTCGATTCCAAGCTCAAGCGCTGGGCAGCCTATGGCCGTGCGAGCTACGAACTGACCGACGATATCGAGTTCATCGCCGAAGGCTCCTACTCCTACGCCCGCACCGGCGGCGTCGCCGCGTATCAGCGTTATCCGGGCAACCTGACGATCTCCGCATCGAACGCCTTCCTGCCCGACAGCATCCGCCAGCGCGCGGCGGCCGCCAATGTCAGCTCGTTCCGCTACGGCTATTCGACCTTCGATCTCGGCCAGCCCTACAATCAGGCGACGCGCGAGACCTATCGTGCGGTCGCCGCGCTCGAAGGCACCGTCTTCGACAACTGGAAGTGGGACGCCTATTACCAGTATGGCCAGACCGACGCGGCCTTCGTCCTGAGCAACACCACCAATGTCGCGAACTTCGCACGCGCCATCGATGCGGTGCGCAATTCGAGCGGGCAGATCGTGTGCCGTTCGACGCTGACCAACCCTGGCGACGGCTGCGTTCCGCTCAATATCTTCGGCTATAATGTCGCAAGCCAGGCGGCCATCAACTATGTGAAGGGTCGCGCGACGCAGGATCTCACGATCAAGCAGAACGTCGCCGCCGCCAGCCTGAGCGGCGAGCCGTTCGAACTGTGGGCCGGCCCCGTCAGCCTCGCGGTCGGCGCCGAATATCGCAAGGAACAGGTGTCGGGCACCGGCGACGCCATCTCGGCGGTCAACGGCTGGTTCACCGGCAATTTCAAGGGCACCAACGGCAGCTACAACGTCAAGGAAGTCTATGGCGAAATCGTCGTTCCGCTGGCGAACGACCTGCCCTTCCTGCGCCTGCTCGAACTCAACGCTGCGGGCCGTTATACCGATTACAGCACCAGCGGCGGCGTCGAAACGTGGAAGGTCGGCCTGACGTGGAAGCCGGTCGACGATCTGCGCCTGCGCGGCGTGCTGTCGCGCGACATCCGCGCGCCCAACCTCAACGAGCTGTTCTCGGCCGGCAACACCCAGTCTGCGGAGATCACCGATCCGGTGCGCAACGCCTCCTATCGCGCGACGCGTCTGGTGGTCGGCAACACCAATCTGACCCCGGAAAAGGCGGACACGACCAGCGTCGGCGTGGTTTACAGCCCGTCCTTCCTGCCGCAATTCTCGGCCTCGTTCGATTATTACTCGATCAAGCTGAAGGACGCGATCACCTCGCTCGGCGCGCAGGAACTGATCGATCGCTGCTCGCGCGGCGAAACCGAACTCTGCCAATATATCACCCGCGACAATACGGGCTTCATCACGCAGGTTCTGGGTTCGTCGATCAACGTCGCGCAGCTCAAGACGCGCGGCTTCGATATCGAAGCGAGCTTCCGTCAGCCGCTCGGCGACATCTTCGACGGCATGGACGGCAACATCACGATCCGCGCGCTCGGATCGCACATCGCGCGCCGCACCACGATCAACGGCGGCGTCAAGACCGAGGCCGCCGGCCAGAACACCGGCGATGCGCCCAAGTGGCGCTGGTTCGGCACGATCGGTTACGACAATGAGCGCGTTTCGGGCCTCGTCACCCTGCGCACGATCAGCGGCGGCGTTTACGACAATCTGTGGCGTTCGGGCGTCGACATCGACAACAACCGCATCAAGGGCGCGGCCTATGTCGATCTGGCCGGCACCTACAAGTTCGACATTGGCGGCGGCGTGAAGATGGAGGCCTTCTTCAAGGTCGAAAATCTGTTCGACAAGGATCCGCCCGTCGTCGCCGCAACCAGCGTCAGCGCGCTCCAGACCAACGTCGTCATCTACGACGTGATCGGCCGCGCCTATCGCGCGGGTCTGCGCTTCAGCCTGTAATCCGAAACCGGGCCGGGTTCCCCCCGGCCCGGCCTTCGGGCACAGGACCATCACTATCGCCTACCGGGAGCAGAACATCGTGCCGTCGATCCATATTTCGAAGGCGCGCCTGCTCGCCGCCGTGGCCCTCGTGGGCCTCACCACCCCGGCCCTCGCCCAGCCTGCCGGCGATGACGACGGCCTGCTGTTCCGCGTAGCGGCCGACAAGGACCTGACCGCCGATATCGCGCGCGGCGAGGCCCAGCCCAATTTCCGCAGCGCCGTTACCGTGGTTCCCGATGGCGCGATCGGCGGCGCGGCGCGCTGGGCCGATCAGGGCTATGTCGCGTGGCGCGCGCCCGGCAACATCCGCGCCGCACGCGGCACGCTTGCCTTCTTCTGGCGCGCCCGCACGCCAGTCGGCGAAGCGCCCTTCAGCATCTTCCGCGTCTCCTTCGCCGATCATAGCAGCTGGGACATGGCGTTCCTGCGGATCGACTGGAACGGACACGGCTTCGATGCCTTCGTGACCGATGCGAACCTGTCGCGGGTGCGCGTGTCGTGGGCGATGCCGACGCCGCCGGCCCCCGATGCCTGGCACCATATCGCCTTTGCATGGGACGAAACCATGGGCGTGCGCCTGTTCGTCGATGGCCGCGAGGTCGCGCGCAAGGATCAGAAGGCCGATCTCGATTCCGGCCTCGATCAGCTCGGCATGGCCGGCCGTGTCCTTTCCCCGCATCAGGTGCAGAGCCGCTACAACTTCATGCGCGGATCGGATTTCGACGAAATCCGCGTCTATGCCTCGGCCCTCGATACCGACGCGGTCGCGGCCCTCGCCGCAAAGGGCGAACCGACCCTAAAGCCTGCCACGGACAGCGCCGCGCGCCGCACCGCCTGGCTCCATCGCTATGGCTGGGATCGCACCACGCCGCCGCGCCTCGACGCCCCCGTCACCCGCTTCCGCAAGGTCGAGTTCGCCGACGCCAAAGACCTCAAGCAGTGGAACTGGAAAGGCATCGACGGCATCGCCGAGACGACCTGGCCCGGCGTCTATAACCGGTCGCGCCTGCCCGGCCGCGACGACTATTTCCAGCTGCCCGACTGGAACGTCTATGTCGAAGGCGGCAAACGCTACGACCTGACCGTACCGCCCGGTGAGCGCGTCAATCAGGTCGAAATCCGCGGCGCGGCCTATGGCACGCTCAGCTGGAACGACAGGAAAGTGATCAGCCGCGCTGAAGGCGTGGTGCGCAGCGTCGACCGGATCGAACCACGCACCGGCGGCACCTTCAGCTTCACCAACGTCGTGCAGGAACAGCCGATCCAGGAGTTCTGGGCCTATGATGTGACGACCGGCACCGAACCCGCCGGCACCTTCAAGCTCGATTATACGATCCGCGCCAAGGCGGCGCCGAAGCTGGCCGCGCTGGACGGCCTCAACACCTTCATCGCAGGCCGCTATCCGCCCGATGAACGATCGACCGTGCTCGCCATGCCGACGTCGGGCGTGCGTGCCGCGGTGGGCGCGGGCGCGGCGGGCGGCGACGCGACCGTCGAACGCGCGGCAGGCGCCGCCCCGCTCGTCCACCTCCTGATCCCCGCCAGCTTCGGCGAGGCGCCGGCCGATCAGCCGGTTGCGCGCGCCTGGGATTATGGCTGGCAGAATATCCATGACGGGCTGGACGGGATCGCGATCGATCTGCCCGCGCTCAATCTTGCGGGCGACAGGAACGGGCTGATCCCGCTCAACGTCAAGATCAAGGATCCGATCTGGCCGGGCCGCGACATGATCGACGTGTCGTTTTCGGTAAAGCCGGGCGAGGCTCGGACGATCTGGCTCGATCTGCGCGACCGGATATTGTCGCACGACAATCTCTATCTGACGGTCGCCAGCGCCGCGCCCGATTTCGACGCAGACAGCCTCGACGGCGCGCGCATCCGCCTGGTCTTCAAGCCGCGCGCCGAGGCCGCGAAGGAGCATGTCGCCGATCGCTTCAACCAGGTGAAGGACAATTGGGCCAATCTGGTCGAGGAACACACCGCATCGAAACGCGCGTCGCTCTACGCCCGCATCTTCGCCGACGCGACCGATCTGCTGCGCGTTGATCCCGATCATGTTGAGGGCCGCGCTTATTGGTCCGACATCAATTATCGGCCCGAAAACCTGCCGCCCGTCCCGCTCGCCCCAACCCCGGCGGGCGTGCCCGAATGGGCGCATCGGCAGCTGCAGGATCTCACCTATGCCCGCCGCTTCGCCGAATGGTGGATCGACAATCGGCAGGTGGCTTATGGCGATTTCGGCGGTGGCCTTTCGGACGATGTCGACTTCGTCCAGCAATGGCCCGGCCTCGCGTTGATGGGGCTGATCCCCGACAAGATCACCTCCTCGCTCAACGCCGTGTCGGACGCGATCTACAAGAACGGCATGATCACCAATGGTCTCGGCACGATCGAGACCGACGAACTCCATGCCTATGAGGAAGGGCTGAACACCAACGCCGCGCGCCTCTACCTCAACTGGGGCGAACCCAAGGCGATCGAGCGGATCATGGACAATGTTCGCGGGCTTCAGCGGATCGTCCTGCGCAATCCGGCCGGGCATTTGCACTTTGCCTCGTCCTGGTATGGCGGGCGCAAAATCTATCGCGAGGATGCCTGGGCCTGGCAGAAACCCTACGGCTTCGTCGTGCTGCACGGGCCGATCCTGCTCGGCCTCTACAACGGCAATCCGGCCGCGCGCGGCATGGTGACGGGCATGATCGACGGCGTGCTCGCGCATGGCAAGCAGGATGAAAAGGGTCGCTGGTCCTTCCCGAACGAGATCAACTGGCGCAGCGATCAGGAACGCGTCGGCGACGGCGGCGGCGCGAACTGGCCGCTTCAGGGCGCTTGGGCCGCATGGCGCTGGACCGGCGATGCGCGCTATCTGCGCCCGCTGGAGGCATGGGTCGCCAAAAGCGGCCCCGGCATCCTTGCCGAGATGAACGAAAACGCCTTCGATGCGCTGCCGCAGGGCAAGGACTGGCGCGACACGCTGATCGCCGGCTCCTCCGATCCGTTCGCCTCCTTCGCGCGCTGGACCAGGACGGGCGACACCGCCCCGCTCGCCAAGCTCCACGAAGCCGCCGCCGCCGAAAAGGCCGCGCGCGAATATATGATGACCGAGGGCCATTGGTGGACCGACCGCGTCGAGGCGCCGAGCGAAATCCTCCAGCGCGAACGGCTGGGCGGCATCGCGCTCAAGCGCAATCAGACCTGGCCCGGCAACGCGGTCGGCTGGCGCTTCGCCGATCCGGCGGGTGCGGAGAAGGTCGCCTTGCTCGTGCCCGGCGCGACGCCGCAGCGCATCCGCGTCATCGGCTTCAACACCGGCACGATCACCGAGAAGGCCGATCTCTCCACCTGGAATATCGACGCCGGCGAATGGCGCATACGAACGTCGATGAGCGCCGACGAAGGCAAGACGCTGTCGCCGGTCGGAGAACCGGTTTCGGTCGCGCTGGAGCGTGGCGCGTCGACGCAGGTTGCGTTCGCGCCCGGCACCACGACCGTCATCGATCTGGAACTCGTGCGACCGGCCACGCCCGCCGATCAGCGACCCGATCTCGGCATCGGCCGCGACGACGTGACGGTGAAGGGGCGGAAGGTCGACGTGACGGTCCACAGCCTCGGCGCGCAGCCCAGCGACGGCGGCACGGTGTCGCTGGTGGCGGGGGACAAGGTGCTCGCGACCGCGCCCCTGCCCGCGCTCAAGGCGCCGCTCGATCTCCAGCCGTCGACCGCGAAGCTGAGCCTGACGATGCCCGCCGGCACGCGGCCCGACACCGTCACCGTGGTCGTCTCGCTACCCGGCGATGCGCCCGAAGTGACGCTGCGCAACAACCGGGTGGCGATAGGGCGTTAGGCCCCGCGGATCTTCTGCGGGATATCCCAGGGATTGGTCGCGCGGGCCGGCGCCGGCAGCAGGCTGTCGGGCAGATCCTGATAGCAGACCGGGCGCAGGAACCGTTCGATCGCCAGCGCACCGACCGATGTCGTGCGCCCATCCGACGTCGCCGGATAGGGGCCGCCATGCACCATCGCATGGCTCACCTCGACACCCGTCGGCCAGCCATTGGCAAGGATGCGACCGACCTTGCGCTCGATCAGCGGGATCAGCGCGGCGGCGGACGCATGGTCCTCCTCATCGAGATGCAGCGTCGCGGTGAGCTGCCCTTCAAGGCCCGCGATCACCGTCGCGGCCTCGGCCATGTCGGCAACCTCGACGACGATCGACGAGGAACCGAACACTTCGTGCGACAGCGCGGCATCGCCCAGGAAGGCCGATCCGGTCGTGCGGAAGATCGCCCCGCGCGCCTGATTGACGCCTTCGCCCACGCATCCGCGCGCAACCGTCGTGACGGCGGCATGGCTTTCCAGCTCGTCGACGCCCTTTTCGAAGCTGGCGTGGATACCAGGCGTCAGCATCTGATGCGCGGGGCTGGCGACCAATGCCTCGGCGGCAGCTGCCACGAACGCATCGAGATCGGGGCCGGCCACCGCGATGACAAGGCCGGGATTGGTGCAGAACTGCCCCGCCCCCAAGGTCAACGACTGGACATAGCCGGCACCTAGCGCCGCCGCGCGACGGCTGAGCGCCGCCGGGAACAGCAGCACCGGATTGATCGAGCTCATCTCGGCATAGACCGGGATCGGCTCCGCGCGACCGGCCGCGATCCGCATCAGCGCAAGCCCGCCGCCGCGCGATCCGGTGAAGCCCACTGCACGGACGCGCGGATCGGCGACCAGCGCCGCGCCGAGTTCGTTCGTCACGCCCGGAAGATAGGAGAAGACGCCCTCGGGCAGGCCCGCATCGGCCACAGCCTTGCGGATCGCGCGGGCGACCAGTTCGCCGGTGCCCGGATGCGCGGGATGCCCCTTCACGATCACCGGGCATCCGGCCGCGAAGGCCGAGGCCGTGTCGCCGCCCGCGACCGAGAAAGCGAGCGGGAAATTGCTGGCGCCGAACACCGCGACCGGGCCGAGGCCGACATGACGACGGCGAATGTCCGCGCGCGGCGCGGGCTGGCGTTCGGGCAGCGCCAGATCGATCGTGACGTCCGCCCATTCGCCCGCGCGAACGACATCGGCGAACAGCCGCAACTGCCCCGTCGTGCGTCCGCGCTCATTCTCCAGCCGCCCGCGCGGCAGGCCGCTTTCGGCCATCGCGCGCACGATCAGGTCGTCGCCGATCGCCATGATGTTATCGGCGATAGATTCCAGGAAACTGGCGCGGGTTTCGGGATCGCTGTCCGCGAACGTCCCGAAGGCTGCATCGGCAAGCGTCGCGGCTTCGGCGACATGGTCAGCATCGGCATTGGCGAAAGGCGGATCGATGGTCGCGCCGCTGCTGGGGTCGACGGCGGCGAAGCTGGTCGCCGAACGCACGTCCCGCGCGCCAATCAGGATGCTGCCGTCGATCATCTCGCTTCTCCGCTTCGATAGTAAAAGGCTGCCTCCCCATGATGGGGAGGCAGCAGCAGGGCAGCAGGGATGTTGCTGCACTCCGTGGCGGCGGCCGCGCCGCGAACCGGTGGCCGCCATGTTCCAACACGCTCGGGCGACGAACCTCGCCCCCGAAGATGGCCATCGGCGCGGGGCCGCGTGAATATTCTGACGCTGGTGTCGGCCACTCTCCCGATCATCGACACGCATGGATCGCCCACCTTCGGCGGGCTTTGTTGACAATGGCGTAGCGTGGGTTCGGGGACGGACGCCAACCTCAATCCGGCATCAATCGATGCACACATCGCACCGGTGACGACTATTATCCACCGGTGTCATCGGTCTAAACCATGCCAAGTCTTGACTGGATCCCGATCGATCCCGCCACGACGACCGACATGCCAAGCAGCCGCAACGCCCCGACAGAGGGCGAGGGCCACGAGGAGAGAAAATTGACCGATCTCGCCGCCCGCCCGACGCGGGTTCGTCACAAGATCATCGCCCTGATCTTCCTGATCACGACGCTGAACTACGCCGACCGGGCGACGTTCTCGATCGCGGGCAGCGCGGCATCGGCGGATCTGGGGCTCAGCCCCGTCCAGACCGGCTTCATCCTCTCGGCCTTCGCATGGGCCTATGCGCTGGCGCAGATACCCGGCGGCGCGCTGCTCGACCGGTTCGGCACGAAGCGCGTCTATGCCGGCGCGATCGCGCTCTGGTCGATGTTCACCGCGATGCAGGGCTTCGTCGGCTGGTTGCCGGTCGCGTCGGCCGTCGCGACGCTGTTCGTCCTGCGCTTCCTGGTGGGGCTGGCCGAGGCGCCGTCCTTCCCCGGCAATGCGCGGCTGGTCGCCGCCTGGTTTCCGGGCGCGGAGCGCGGCACCGCTTCGGCCATCTTCAATTCCGCCCAATATTTCTCGCTGGTCGCCTTCGCGCCGCTGATGGGCTGGCTGGTCCACGAATTCGGCTGGCGCGCGGTCTTCTGGGTGATGGGCGGGATCGGCCTGTGCGGCGCGGCGATCTTCGTCCGCTACATCCACAGCCCCAGCCGCCACCCCGACATCAACGCCGCCGAACTCGACTATATCGAGGCGGGCGGCGGCCTGATCCATCTGGAGGAAAAGGGCGCGCAGGCCGCCGCCTCGACCTTCACCTGGGCGAACATCCGCCAGCTTCTGGCCAACCGGATGATGCTGGGCATCTATCTCGGCCAATATTGCATCAACGTGCTGACCTATTTCTTCGTCACCTGGTTCCCGATCTATCTGGTCAAGGAACGCGGCCTGAACATCGTCGAGGCGGGCTTCGCCGCCGCGGTCCCGGCGATCTGCGGCTTCATCGGCGGCCTCGCCGGCGGCTTCCTGTCGGATATGCTGCTGCGCCGCACTGGATCGAACGACATCGCACGCAAGACGCCGATGGTCGTCGGCATGCTGCTGGCGACGTTGATCATCGCCTGCGTGTGGGTCGATGCCGAATGGCTGGTGATCGTGCTGATGTCGATCGCCTTCTTCGGCAAGGGGATCGCCTCGCTCGGCTGGGCGATCATGGCCGATGTCGCGCCGAAGCAGCTCGCGGGCCTGTCGGGTGGCGTGTTCAACATGTTCGGCAACGCCGCCGGCATTGTCACCCCGATCGTGGTCGGCTATATCGTCGGCGCGACCGGATCGTTCGATCTGGCCTTGTGGTTCGTCGGTGTCCATTGCCTAATCACGATCTTCGCCTTCCTTGTCGTCGCAGGCCCCATTCGTCGCCTGGAACTCAAATGATCGTTCTCGATCGGCGCGCCCTGCTCGGCGGGGCGGCGATGCTGACGGTGCCTGCCGTCGCACGCGCCGCCCCCGCCGCGATCCGGATCGACGGCCCGATGGCGCCGCCCGCCTGGGCCGTGATGCAGCGCCGCCTGCTCGATGCGAATGCGGCGGCGTGCGAGGCTTTCTACGCCACCTATGTCGACGCGCGCGATCGTCTGAAGGTGTTCGAACGCTGGGGCGCCAATGACGGGCCGGACGACGCGGCGGAGGCGACCAACGACTGGTTCCTGCTTCACGCGCTGGGCGGATCGGATCGGATCGCCGCCCTCGCCGCGCGCTTCTGGGAAGGGCATATCCGGCAATATAGTGCGGCCCGCACCGTCGACGTGCCGATCGCCCGGCAGGGCATGTATTACCGCGAATTCCCGGTCCAGATGGACTGGCAGCACAACGCAGAGGGACTCACCAGCTTCAACGTGCAGGGGCTTTCGATGCCCCGCGACCGCAAGCTGATCGAACGCACCCGCCGCTTCGCCGATTTCTACACCGGCCGCGATCCCACCGTACGCAATTACGATCCGCGCACCCGCACGATGGCGAGCCTGCTCAACGGCAGCCGCGGCCCGATGCTGCGCGAGGCAACCCCGCTCGACTGGGCCGGCGATCCGTTCGCAGCGGGTGAGCGTTTCCACATGGAGCATGGCGAAACCACCTACGCGCAGACGCTCCACCATTATGACGAATATGGCGACGTCGTCGGCGACAATCCGCTCAACCTCCAGTCGACCACGCTCGGCCTCAACGCTTATGCGCTGACCCGCGAGGAGCATTATCGCCGCTGGGCGCTCGACTATATCGACGCCTGGGTCGATCGAGCCGCCGCCAATGGCGATATCCTGCCCAGCCGCATTCGCGCCGACGGCAGCGTCGGCAAGGACGATTGGTGGAAGGGCGTCTATGGCTGGGGCTTCTCCCCGCTGGTGCCGCAGACCGGCGAACGCGAGGACCGCAACCGCGTGCCCCGAAGCATCACCGCCTTCATGGGCGCCGTGCTGTTGACCGGCGATCAGGCTTATGTCGACCTGTGGCGCCGCCAGAACGCCCGCATCAACGCGGCATCGCGGAGCATCGACGGGGTGCTGAGCGCCCCCACCATGTACGGGCCGAACGGCTGGTACAGTTTCCAGCCCGGCCCCAATCGCAGCAACGCGTTCGAAATCTGGTACGTCTCGCAGCGCGCCGACGATCTCGCGGCGGCGGGCGATCATCCGTGGATCGATTATCTGGCGGGTCGCAACGACCATTATCCGATCAAGGCGATGGAGGCCGATCTGGCCCGCATCGCCAAACGGATCGAGGCGCGCGAAAAGGATCCGACCACCCCCGACACCCGCCTCGCCGACTGGCCGATCGACATCAATCCGGCCAGCGTCGCCAGCCTCGTCCAGTTGATGACCGGCGGACTTCACATCGCCCGCCCGCCCTGGTCGAAGACATCGCCCAATCAGGGCGGCGTGCCGCTCCACTGCCGGCTGCGCTATTTCGATGCGCAGGCAAAGCGGGCCGGTTTGCCCGCCGACATGGCCGCGCTCGTCCACAGGCTCGGCGATGCCGAAACCGACGTGACGCTGATCAATATGGGGCGGCAGCCGCGCGACGTTGTCGTGCAGGGCGGCGCCTATGCCGAACATCGGATCGACAGCATGGCCATCGATGGCAAGACGACCGCCGTGGGCGCGAGCCATGTCACGATCCGGATCGAGCCCGGCTGCGGCGCGCGCCTCACGCTCGCGATGCGGCGCTACGCCAACCGGCCGACGCTCGACTTCCCCTGGAACCGTGCCTGAGCGTCAGCCACCCGGCTTGATGTAGGGTACCGGCGCGAACAGCAGCCTTTCCTCCCGGCGCGGATCATTTTCGATCCGCACCTCGCGATCGAAGATCATCGTCGGCCGATGCTCCAGTTCGAAGCGCGGCCAGTGCGGGATCGATCGGTTATTGGGGTCGCCGGTGCGGGCGAGCGCGATGAAGCTGTCCGCAATCCGCCCCGCGAGCGCCCGCGCCTCGGCGCTCATTCCCGTCATCGATCCCTTCGCGTCGACATTGTCGAACACCAGCGGAATATCGAGCGTGTGGAAGGCGCCCAGCACCCCACCCGCCTCGGGTGACGGGAAATCGAGCTGGTACATCCACGTCGGCGAACCCAGCTTCGCGCGCTCCTCCGCCTGAATCAGATGGCCGGGCCACGATCGCCCCGCCGTGGTCGCCGCGAGCAATATCTGGGTGGGACTGCGATCGGGATAGAGCGCGCGATATCGTTCGGCGACATAGGTGGGGGAGATGTCCTTGGTCATCTCCTGCCCCAGCCGTTCGGGCAGGTTCTCCCATGTCGTATCGCCACGCTTGAGCATGCTCGTGATGAACAGGCCGGTCTCGTCATGGGTGTTGCCGATGATGAGCGGGATGTCCTTCGCCTCGCGCGGCGCATCGGGGAAAAAGGGATGGCGGAACAGGACGCGATGATCGACGACCGAGAAGAAGCTGATCTCGCCCTTCTGTTCGATCGGATCGGTCATCGCCATCGCCTCGACCAGCCGCTCGACAGGCAGACGCGCAAGTTCGCCGACATTCGCCGCGCCCGCCTTCTCCATCCAGGCGCGGGCACGCCGCGTCGCGTGGATCGGGCCGGCAGCGGTGACGTGCTGGCCGCTCATCGTCGCCGCGCTGTGGAACAGAGGACGCGCCTGCGCCATCGCCATCAGCGTCACCACCTTCGCGCCGCCACCCGACTGGCCGAAGATCATCACCCGCCCCGGATCGCCACCGAAGTTCGCGATATTGTCGCGCACCCATTGCAGCGCCAGGATCAGGTCGAGATTGCCGACATTGCCCGACTCTGCAGGCCCGCCCAGTTCTGCCAGATAGGCATAGCCGAGCCCGGCAAGGCGGTGGTTGACCGTCACGACCACGACATCGCCGCGCCGGACCAGATTGGCGCCGTCGTAAAGCGGGTCCGATCCCGATCCGTGCGCGTGCGCCCCACCGTGGAAATAGACCATCACCGGCCGCTTCCCCGCATCGAGCGCGGGGGTCCACACATTGAGGAACAGGCAATCCTCGCTGGTCCGCTCCTCCGCCTTGGTCTGCGGCGCGGCAGGGCCATAGGCCGTCGCATCGACGATATCGCGCCACGGCGTCGGGGCGATCGCGGGCTGAAAACGGCGCGGGGCGGTATCGGCGCCATAACGCACGCCACGGAACGCCAGGACATCGCACTCGATCGTGCCGCGCACCCGACCATAGTGGGTGATCGCCACCGGATCGCCGCCCCTTCGCGCGCCGTGCGCCGCCGCAATCGGCGTGGCCGCCAGCGCCGCGATCATGGTGCGGCGGTCGATCGTCGTCATCCGTTGGCTGCCGTCTCGATGCAAAGCTGCTTCATCGGCCCAAGCGCCGGATTGCTGTTGTCGCGACGCCAGGCCATGTGAAGCTCGACCGGGCGCTCCTGCGGCATCACAAGCCGGCGAAACTGGACATCGTTCATATGCAGACCGGTGGCGGATTCGGGCACGATCGCGGCGGCGAGCCCGGCATGGACAAGCCCCAGCATCGAATGGATCTGGGTGACGTGCTGGACGAAGTTCGGGACGACGCCGGCCTCTTCGAACAGCCGCGTCACCATCGCGTGGAAATAGCCCGCGCCCTGCCGCGCATACATGATCAGCGGCTGATCATCGAAATCGGCAAGGTGAAGCTCGGCCTTCGCCTGACGCGGATCGCCGGGGGGAAGCGCCACGACTAAAGGCTCGCGCAGCACGCAGGTCGTATCGAACTCCTGCCGGGTCATCGGCGGGCGGACGAAGCCGATGTCGATCAGCCCGGTCAGCAGCGCATCGACCTGTTCGGTCGTCACCATCTCGCGCAGTTCAAGCTCGATATTGGGCAGCGTCGCGCGGGCATGCGCCACGATCTGCGGCACGACATTGTAGCCCGATACGGCGGTGAAGCCAATCGCCACCCGCCCCGCATCGCCCTTCGCGACCCGCCGCGCGGACATCGCCGCGCTGTCGGCCAGCCGCACGATCCGGCGCGCCTCGATCAGGAAGACGCGACCAGCCGGGGTTAGGCTGACCTGCCGGCTGGTGCGTTCGAGGAGGGTCACGTCCAATATCCGCTCGAGCAGCTGGATCTGCCGGCTGAGCGGAGACTGGGTCATGTTGAGGCGCTGGGCCGCCCGGCCGAAGTGCAGCTCCTCGGCCGCTGCCACGAAGCAGCGGAGTTGGCTGAGGTCGAACATGGACATGAGCCTATCGGACCCCGATCAGGGTGTCACGCGGCCTTGGCGAGCGCCTTGGGATCCGCCTGCCCGATCAGCGCCTTCAGCTCGGCAAGTTCGCCGTTGCTCAGGTCGGTCAGCGGCGTGCGCACCGGCCCCGCATCGCGGCCGATCGCCTTCATGCCCGCCTTCACGATCGACACCGCATAGCCCTGCCCGCGATTGCGCAGCGCGATATAGGGCAGCACGAAGGTGCGCAGCCGCTCCAGCACGTCCGCATGGTTCCCCGCGCGCACCGACTTGTAGAAGTCGAGCGCCCATTCGGGCAGGAAGTTGAAGATCGCCGACGAATAGGTCGTGACGCCCATCGTCAAATAAGGCGTGGCGAAGGTTTCTGCTGTCGGCAGGCCGCCGATATAGGTCAGTCGGTCGCCCATCCGCGCGAAAATGCGCGTCATCAGTTCGATGTCGCCCACGCCGTCCTTATAGCCGACAAGGTTCGGATTGCGCTCGCACAGGCGCGCCAGCGTCTCGTCGCTGACGATCGCGTTGTCGCGATTATAGACGATGACGCCAAGGCCGGTCGACTTGCAGACCGCCTCGATATGCGCGGCCAGCCCTTCCTGCTTCGAACCGACCAGATAGGGCGGGAGCAGAAGGATGCCGTCCGCGCCGGCCTTTTCGACATCGCGCGCGATCCCGGTCGCAATCGCGGTGCCATATCCGCAGCCCGACAGGACCGGCAGCTTGCCGCTGCCTTCCTTCACCGCCGCCGAAACCACCGTAGTCACTTCGCTCGGGGTCAGTGAGAAGAACTCGCCCGTGCCGCCGGCCGCGAACAGGCCGGACAGCTCATGTTCGAGCATCCACGCGCAATGTTCGCGATACGGCCCTTCCAGGAAAGCGCCGTCCTGATCGAAATGGGTGACGGGGAAGGACAGCAGTCCCTGCCCCAGCCGCGCGGCCATATCCGTTGGGCTGATGGTCGACATTGGTGCTCGATCTCCCTCTCCGGCCGTTTGGCCATGCACCACGTCGAATTAGAACCGGGCTCAATGGCGGTCCAAACCAAAGGGGCGAACGAACGATGCACCGCTTAGCTTGATCGGCGCCGCCATGATCGGCCCGCGCGCGAGCACGCACAGCCAACCGCAAGGCGACTATGCCGAAAACGCTGATTTTTATGGAATGTGGTGGTGCGCTTACAGGACTCGAATAGAACCATCATCCGCTTGGTATAGATCAGAAATATCCCAGATTGACTATCGGTGGCCCCACCATGGCCACCAAAAAAATTCGGGACTCGAACCCGTTCCGAAAGTCGAATTCTGGCGGTCCGAACGCCTCAAAAAGCGACCGTCAAACGATCACCGATTTACCGGAATCTGCCCTTCCGCATCCTCGTACGAAAGGTCGATTTTGGCTGCGCCTTAAGCGCCTGCGGGAAATCAGCCGGACGGCCGACACTTGCCCCCATAACCGTCGAAGACCAAGCCCTCATCAAACAGCACCAAATCATACCAACCATGTGCATTGATAAAGATTGAGTTGCCAGCAATCAGCGAATCGCTTAAGGGTCGGTTATCAACGATTATCAACCACCACCAAAGGATAGCAACGATGACGGAACCCGCCTTCATTATCCCTCTGAACGTCGTGAAAAGCTTTTCAGCAACGACCCAGAGCGAGATATTCGCATATTATGGCGCGACGGCCATCCCGGAAGGAGACCGACCACTCGCTCCGCAGCCAGCCGCCCCTTTCGCATCCCCGCCTGTCGTGGCGATGGCAGGTGATGAAGTGCCGGCAGAGCTGACACTGGCCCTGGTACGCAAGCTCGCCGATCGCCTGAGCGAGAAAACCCTGATCGCGCTTCGCATCATCGCCCAGAGCGAGACCCGACAGTTCCATCTGAAGGACGTGGTCGCTGCTACCCCCGGAGCAAAGGACTATATGGACCTTCGCGGCGTATGGTCGGCGCTCACGCGTCGGACGCGCAACATCCTTGGCGACAGCAAAGCGGAACTCATCTGGTGGGTGGGCGATCACATCTATGAAGGCGATGATTATGTCGATCATATCGGTGAAGTCGCGCCCCTGACGCACAACTCGCTGCGCACCTTCTTTAATCTGTGACCGAGGGGAGATGAACGTGTCGAACGCGATCGAATATCGTCGTCATATCATCAAGGTCATGCAGTCGAAGGACGGCTGGAAGGCGCGTGCGCTGCGCGGTAGCAAGATCGCCAGCGACATAGTGCAGGAGGCAACCAAGGATGCCGCGATCGCAGCGGTGAAGCAGATCCTCGATGATCGGGCGACAGAACTCCGGTCGTCTCGGGGTACGGACGACTACCCCTGCCAACAGGAAGTTCGTGAGGCACTTAAGCAAATAAGACCAAGTGATAGCCAGCGCCTCATGCTGGAGGCGCACATCGCGGCTGCCGATCGGGTATTGACCGCCACCCAGCTCGCGCTGGCGGCTGGCTATGACGACTATGTCGTCGCTAATGGCCAATATGGCAGCCTGGGTCGCGCCTTGGCCGAAGAAATGGAGTGGGAGCCGGCCCAGCGCTCTGACGGCTCGCCGATCTGGACCTTCGCTTTGGCGACCGATGGAAGCGAGCAGCCGACATCGGAAGGAGCCGAAATCGCTAGCCATTGGCGATGGCGCCTGCGGCCAGAGGTCGCTGAAGCCTGGATGAGCATAGTCGCCTCCGGTGGAGGGTGATGTGCAGGAGGCAGCCATAACCAGGTCCTCCAGCCTTAACGGGGCCGTTAGCGGAATGTCGGGTCTCAATTTGAACAACTGCGAAAGCAGTCGTTAGCTGTTCGCACAGAGCTCTGCTCTCCGAAGACAGAGGCCGCTGGTTCAAATCCAGCCGGGTGCATCACTTTTCAATGGCTTAGCCTCCACTAGGGGCAAAGTCGTCTAATATACGTCAAATAAGTGTCCTTATCCCTGTCGCCCCTCGAGAGCAAAGGGATTGCCGCACTAGCCCAGCACCTGCCACATTCGCCTGACTGAGCGGAGGATGCGGCATGGCTGAAGGTGAACTCCTCGAGTTTGAAGGCGAGATGTTCGAACCGACCTGGATCACAAAATGGATCGAGACCGGAAAAGAGATCGCCGCCGGCACCCTCATCGTTCCCGTCGCACTGTGCGAATCCGACAAGACCATAGAACACGCGGCCCTGCACTTGGCCGCAGACGACCTGAACCTCGCCCGCCAGAGCTTCGAGGAAGCCGCCAAGCTGGGTCTTCCGAACAACGAGAACAGCCTCTCCAAGGCCCTGATACACGCCGCGATCATGGCCTATGCGCGATCCTTTGCAGGCGGCGTTCGCGGCTTTCGGCTGAACACAGAGTTTTTCGAGGCGATCTGGGGCTCGGCCGATATCGAGCTTCACGCGTATCTCTACAATCTGCGCGACAAGCACGTGGCCCATTCGGTTAATGATTTCGAACGCGCGACCACGGTTGGCGTCGTTGTCGCGGACCAGTCTTGGCGGTTGCTCGGAACTAATCCTAGCGGCGTCGGCGTGACGAAGCTCAGCATGGTCGGCCTGCCAATGTCGAAGCTGAAGCTCTGCCCGGCGCACATCGAGGTAATGATGGTCCGGATCACAGATCGAATCGCGGAGCTGGACCAGGCCATCTACGCCGAGTTCCGGGCAGGTCTTGCCGTAGGAGAGCTCGTCAAGCCGGCACCGCTCGTGACGCTCCCCGACAGAAGTAAGGTCGCGGAGAGGCGGCGCTGACCCTTCGATGCGGCCGGCTCGACACTGAAGACGTTGACTGGCTACGGGTCGATCTGACTAGCGGGCGAATTTCATGTGCAATCTCCGTGCGATCATGATGGCCCGGACGGAAATGGCCGGATTGGCGCGGGCGATGATCGACCGCAAGACAACCATCGTCCCATGGCCGGCGTCTAAGCCCCCGCTGATCAGCTGAGGCCGACCTTCGCCTCGTGTCGCGCGCCGCGTGCCTCGCGCAAGCGTGAATGCAAACGAGATCCGGTGTTCTGCTTCCGACTTGTTTGCTGACGCCTTAGCCGGGCGCGAGCCACGGGAAGCCATCGCGGGCACCGTTTCCGTGAGCCAATCGAAACCAGTGATATCGGGCGCAGAATAGATTCCTCTTCTCCACCCCAGGATACGAGCTTTCAATTCCCAATTGCCCGCCCACAAACTCCCAAATATCATGCCATCAAATTCCAATCGTCAGCTATCGGATTCGCATGTACAAACGGTTCGTCGAGCGTCGGGCACAAGAGGCCCTTTCGGACACCCCGGTAGTCCTGGTCGTAGGGCCACGTCGGGCGGGCAAGACCACGCTCGTACGCAAGATGGGGGAAGCCGGCCGGACCTATATCACGCTTGACGATCAGACGGTTCTCGATGCCGCCCAGTCCGATCCCGCAGGCTTCATTCGGGGCCTTGACCAAGTCATCATCGACGAGATTCAGCGCGCGCCCGACCTACTGCTGGCGATCAAAAGGGTCGTGGACGAAGACTATCGTCCCGGGCGCTTCCTGCTCACAGGCTCCGCCAATGTGCTGACCTTGCCGCGAGTCGCCGACAGCCTGGCGGGCCGGATGGAAACCATCCACATGTTGCCGCTGGCCCAGGCCGAGATCACTGGCCGAACGCCCGCCTTCCTGGAGCGTCTATTCGACGGGACACTGAAAGCCGACAAGCAGGCGACTCTCGGTGACGACCTCGTCCACTTGGTGCTGGGAGGCGGGTTTCCCGAAGCGATCCGCCGTGAAACCGAGCGACGGCGGCAGGATTGGGCACGGTCTTATCTGACCTCCGTACTGACCCGCGATCTAAGGGATATCGCCGACATCGAGAAGCTGACCGAGTTGCCGAAGTTCGTGCGGCTCGTGGCGGAGCACTCGGGCCAACTGGTCAACTACTCGCAATTCGGTGCGAGCATCGACGTCAGCCATAAGACCGCGCAGCGCTATATCGCACTGCTCGAACAGGTGTTCCTCGTCGCGACCCTACAGCCCTGGTTCACCAATGCGCTGAAGCGGATCGCCAAGACGCCGAAGCTGCACTTTCTGGACTCCGGACTGCTCGCCACAACGCGGGGCCTCAGCTTTGAGCGAGTGAAGGCGGATCGGGGCACCTTCGGCTCGCTATTGGAAAGCTTCGTCTTTTCAGAAGTGCTGAAGCTGATGGCAGCATCTGACCTGCGGCTTACCCCTTATCATTTTCGCGATCAGCAGATGCACGAGGTCGACATCGTATTGGAACGCGATGACGGCATGATCGTGGGCATCGAGGTGAAGGCGTCAGCCACGGTAAAATCCAGCGACTTCGCCGGACTACGCACCCTTGCCGAAGCCTGCAAAGAACGGTTCGCCTATGGCGCGGTGCTGTATGACAGCGCCGATTTCGTGCCTTTCGGTGACAGGCTGGCAGCAGCGCCCCTCTCATCTCTGTGGGGTACAGCCCAATGATTCAGAATAGAATTTTGGGCATGGCAAAAATATCCGGGGGGATCTTCTGACAATGAAGGCGTTCGAATTCGACCATCGACTTATTCAGTCCTATGCCCGTTTCTCACGGTCTTTTAGTGTCGTTCGATCCGATGATCTGAGGTCCGAGATTAATCGACAATATGACGAAGGCCGCTTTTGGCCAGAAGCCTTGCTGTCCATCAACCCGCGCTTCCTGCAAGGGCCAACAGCTGAAGAGCTTGTCACCTCAGGCGATCTCGATGAAGCGACCGGCACGATATTCCGGTTTGGATCAACGCCGCTCCGCTTTCACCGCCACCAAGCCCAAGCAATCGCCAAAGCTCGTACTGATCAAAGCTATGTAGTTACCACCGGAACAGGATCAGGAAAGTCGCTTTGCTTTTTTGTGCCGGTGGTCGACGCGATTGTACGCGCGAGGAAGGCAGGGAAACCACGCAAAACCAGTGCGATCATCGTTTATCCGATGAACGCGCTGGCCAACAGCCAGATGAACGAGATCGAGAAGTTCATCTCCCAATCCGGGCTACCAACTGAAATGAGGCCGGTGGTACGACGCTACACTGGGCAAGAAAGCCAGGAAGAACGGCAGCGGATCGCCGACAATCCGCCAGATATTCTGCTCACCAACTTTATGATGGCTGAATTGCTTCTGACGCGGCAAGACAGCCTCGACACCAAGGTGATAGAGAACGCTAGCGGTCTGGAGTTCATCGTTCTCGATGAGCTGCATACCTATCGCGGCCGCCAAGGCGCCGATGTGGCTATTCTCGTCCGTCGGCTTCGCAATCGCTGCACGCCAGACAAAGCACCGATCTGCATCGGCACGTCGGCCACCATGGCAAGCGAAGGGTCCGACACCAATCGTGCGCAAGCTGTAGCAGATGTTGCATCTCGCCTTTTCGGGACGGCCATCGGACCGGAGTCGGTCATCGACGAGTCGCTGGAACGCGCGACAGATGATCGGCTGAAGTTAGACGATGTGCGTTCGAAACTCGCGTCCGTGCTCACATCTACCCCGCCGGACGAACTGACCGATGAGGTGCTGAGGGATCACCCTCTCGCGGTTTGGACTGAATTGGCGATCGGCCTGGATGACGCGCAGGAGCTCAAGCGCAAGAAGCCAATTCCGTTCGGGGAGGCCGTCGCGCTCCTGTCAAAGGATAGCGGCGTAGAAATCGAAACTTGCCGAAGCTATTTTGAGGCGTTCCTGACCCGTATCAGCCTGCCGGAGGCGGATCGAGGGGGCCAGGGAGCCGGCGCATTCCTGGCATTCAAGCTCCATCAGTTCATCTCGGGCGCGGGCGAGGTTTTTACCACGCTGACCGAAATGCCCAGGAGCGTGCTCTTTGAGGGGCAACTCGAAGATCCTAACGCGCCGGGCCATCGCCTCTATCCCACTCGCTTTTGTCGGTCATGTGGGCATGAGGTTCACGTCGTCACCAGAACCGACGATGCCTTGGGCACTTTGTTCGTTCCGAGGAACATCGACGACGCGCCCCTCGATGACCAAGAGAGTGATGCAGCGGGTTATCTAACCGCAACCGGTGATGATGATCCCGACTATGCTTTCACGGGCGAAATCGAAACCTTCCCCGAAGACTGGCGCGAGGAGCGCAAGGGTGTCGAACGACTGCGGGCGAATAGAAAAAGCCGATTGCCGCAGATGGTATCCGTCGCCCCCGATGGTCGCCCTGCGTCAACCGGTAAAGCCTTCTGGTTCATACCTGGCAAGTTCGGCTTCTGCCCTTGCTGTCTTGATCAACCGCACCCCAGCATGCGGGAGCGCTCCAAACTTGCTGGCCTCTCAGGTGAAGGTCGAAGTTCTGCCACTACGCTTCTGGTTTCGACAGCGCTCCAATGGATGAACAGCCACAACAGCGGTGTTCCAAAAGAGAAACGCAAGCTCCTCGGCTTCACAGATAATCGCCAGGACGCTGCGCTTCAAGCGGGTCACTTCAACGACTTCCTTTTCGTTAGCCTCCTGCGCGGCGCGATCTTGCGCGCCGTTTTGGACGCCGGTGACGACGGCATGACCGAGGACGAATTCGGTTTGAGGGTCGTGAAGGCGCTCGGTTTCACCGCGAGCAACAAGGAGGCTCGCATCCATTGGATGTTGGATCTCGACGCAGGAGCCGTGGTGCGGGAAGACGCGCAGCGATCCCTCGCCAAGGTCCTTGCCCACAGGCTTTGGACAGACCTGCGCCGGGGATGGCGTTACACGAACCCAAGCCTTTCCGTACTCAAGCTTATTGATGTTGCGTTCATTGGTCTCGATGAGGTCGCAGAGGATACAAAGCGCCTTGCGGCCATCCTACCTGATATTGCCACGCTGGACGTTTCGAAGCGCAAGGCGATGCTGAAAACGATCCTCGGTGCCATGCTCGATGGCCTCGCCGTTGGAACCGAGGCGCTTGATCTGACCGTCCTCGACGCCGTCGCCCAGAAATCCCGAAACCTCCTGCGCACACCTTGGTCCATCGACGCGAAGGAGACGCCCAGAAGCCGCACGACACTGTTCCTGCAAGCTCCAGGCAAAGACCGCGTTGGGCTTCGGGAAGAACAGACGATTGTTCGCGCAGGACATAGTTCCCGTATCGGCCGCCTCATCAATCGCAAGAGCGTCCTAGGAAGCAAGCTCGGCAAAGATGACTACCTGACCGTCTTGACGGGCTTGATGGAACTGCTGGCCCGCGAGGGTCTGGTATCCCGCGTCGACATAGAGGCGGATTTGCAAGGTTGGCGTTTATCGCCGTCAGCCGTTCGGATCATACCCGGCGAAGCTATCCAAACCGGCATGGCGCAGGGAAATCGCTACTTCCACGATCTCTACCATGACATTGCCGCCGATCTAAAAGCGGGCGGGAGCGGTTTTTGGGGTCTCGAAGGCCGTGAACACACGGCCCAGGTGTCGCAGAGGCAGCGCGAATGGCGCGAGTGGCGCTTCAGGTACGAAAAGGAAGACCGGAAGAACCTTTCCGCACACGCTGCCGAACTCAATGCCGTGGGAGAGTCGGAACAGTTCCTGCCCGCCCTCTTCTGCTCTCCGACGATGGAGCTAGGCGTCGATATCTCGGCGCTCAATGCCGTCTATCTGCGCAACGTGCCGCCGACGCCGGCGAATTACGCGCAACGCGCTGGCCGCGCCGGGCGCTCCGGACAGGCCGCCGTCGTTGTGACGTATTGCGCCGCCCAATCGCCGCATGACCAGTATTTCTTCGAGCGGCGCAACGAAATGGTCTCCGGCGTTGTCCGCCCGCCAGCTCTCGACATCACCAACGAAGAGCTCGTACGTTCACATCTTCATGCCATCTGGCTAGCCGAAGCGAAACTCGCCCTATCGCCAGATATCCCGGAAATTCTCGACCTGAAGGAGACGGGCTACCCCCTGAAGCAAGAGATTCAAGATCTCATCGATCGGCCAGCACTGGCGGTCGCGGCACATGCACCGATGAAGCGCGTTCTCGATCAAATTCTTGCGTCCGTGGATGGTCGTAAGCCGGTTTGGATGAGCGATCCCGACGATTTCGTATCTGCTGTGGCGCAAAGAGCGCCGCAGGATTTCGCTCGCGCCTTCGATCGCTGGCGGGAACTCTACAATTCAGCCCGAACGCAGTTGATGGAGGCCAATGCGCGCTCCGAGATCACGGGCCTTTCGGGCGCGGACCGCCGTCGCATCAAAGCGGCGCAGATGCAGGCAAGCGACCAGATCACCATTCTTGAACAGGGCAAAGCCTCGAACGGCTCTGACTTCTATTCCTATCGCTATCTCGCGACGGAAGGCTTTTTGCCGGGCTACAATTTCCCGCGCCTACCTCTTTACGCCTTTATCCCTGGAGAGGGAAAAGCTGGTTCATTCCTCCAGCGCGCCCGCTTCCTCGCCATTTCCGAATTTGGGCCACGCAGCCTGATTTATCACGAAGGGCGCGCCTACCGGGTCATGAAGGCTAAGCTGCCGCCAGAAGTCCGAACGGGCGATGGATCAGAACTGGCGACGAAAGACATCTTCATATGCTCAAACTGCGGCGCCTGTCATGACGGCGAGGTCGAGCGCTGTCACGCCTGCAATGCTCCGATGGCGGGTGAGGTGCCGGTACAGCGGACGCTCCGGATCGACAACGTGGAAGCTGCTCCGGCAGAACGGATCACGGCGAACGATGAAGAACGTGTCCGGCAAGGCTTTGACATCCAGACTGTATTTTCCTGGCCGAAACGAGATGGTCGTGCACAGATTACTGAAGCCCATTTCCGCTGTGACGACGTCTCGATCTTCAATCTGCAATACGCCAACAGTGCCGAGATCAGTCGCATCAACAAAGGACTCAAGCGGCGTGCAAATCAGACCATCTTCGGCTTTCACATTGATCCGCGGAGCGGGTATTGGGCGAAGTCAAGTGATGAAGACCCCGATATCGATGTGCCGCCCGATGTCGTGAAGCCGGTTCGGATCGTTCCGATCGTTCGCGATCACAAGAACGCGCTTCTTTTCCGTTTCAATGATCCCACAGCCTATGCGCCAGAAACCATCGCGACGGTTCAACACGCTTTCATGAGGGGCATCGAAGTCGTCTTCCAATTGGAAGAAGGCGAGATCCTCGGTGAACCGCTCCCCGCCCGCGACAATCGTCGTGCTGTCCTAGTTTACGAAGCCACAGAAGGTGGCGCAGGGGTTTTGAGCCGTCTGATCGAGGATCCTCATGCCCTCGGGAAAGTTGCCCGCGAGGCTCTGATCCTAATGCACTTCGATCGCGTCGATGACGCTATCGCTGCTGGCGATGCCAAGCTGCTTATCAGCCACGACGAGGAGTCATGTGTCCGCGGCTGCTATCGTTGCCTGCTTTCCTATTTCAACCAACCTGATCACGAGTTGATCGACCGCACCCACGACGAAGCCAAACAGATGCTGGTCGATCTGGCACGGGGCCAGGTGGTGCTCGCAAACGCCGATCAACCTGCAGAGGCCGGCGAATGGGTGAACGCCTTCATGGAGGTAGGACTTCCCGCCCCGGATGAAATCGCCATCAAATTCTCCGATCAGGAAATGAGTTTCGCGTGGCGCAGTCATTTCGTAGCCGCGCGCATATCTCCCCTTACGGAGACGACCCGCCAGGAAGCGGAAGCCAAGGGCTGGACGCTGTTCGAGTTACCAGAAGCTGTCACTGCGGGTGTGCCCGACGCGATGCGCTCGATGTTCGGGGAATGAGCTGATGACGATGAATTTTGCTCCGGGAGACCTGGTGCGGGCGCGCGGACGTGAGTGGGTTGCGTTACCGTCGCCCCGGGATGGGATCCTCGCGCTCCGCCCCCTCTCGGGCGGCGGGAACGATACCGTCGTCCTCGATCCAGCGTTCGAACTCTTGCCGGTCGAGCCCGCCAGTTTCGATCTCCCAGTCGATGCGGCGGCGACGGTTCAAGCCAAAGCGGCATTGCTGGCTGATGCGATGCGCCTAACGCTTCGCCGTGGCGCAGGCCCCTTCAGGTCTGCTGCCCAGCTTGCCTTTGAACCACGAACCTACCAGCTTGTTCCTCTACTAATGGCGCTTCGTATGGCGGCGCCGCGCCTTCTGATCGCGGACGACGTCGGCATCGGAAAGACGATCGAAGCCGGCCTCATCTTGCGCGAGCTGATGGACCGGGGCGAAGTAGATGCATTTTCGGTGCTTTGCCCACCGCATCTCGTCGAACAATGGCTCGGAGAACTGAAGGCCCGCTTCGGGATTGACGCTGTTCCGGTCACTTCCAGCACCGCGAGCCGGTTGGAACGCGGTCTGCCACTCGCCCAGACTTTGTTTGAGGCCTACCCCTTCACGGTCGTCAGCCTCGACTACATCAAGGCTGAGAAACGCCGCGAGGGTTTCGCGCGCATGTGCCCGGACTTCGTCATCGTTGATGAGGCCCATGCCTGCGTGGGAACTCATAAGGGCAAGCAGCAGCGCTTCGATCTTCTGCAAGGACTGGCTCGGAATCCGGATCGCCGGATGATCTTCCTGACCGCTACGCCGCATTCCGGTGATGAGGAGGCTTTCGCGCGCCTCCTCTCGCTGATCGATCCGTCTTTCGCCTCGATGGACTTCGAGGACACGCGGTATCGTGAACGTCTGGCCCGGCATTTCGTGCAACGGCGTAGAATCGATCTCGTCACCGGAGATTGGGACGAGGAGCGCGCCTTCCCGAAACATGAAACCACCGAATTTGCCTATCATTTGTCCGAGGCCCATCGAGATTTCCAGGAAGCCGTTCTCGACTACTGCTTCGGTATTGTCTCCCAGGCGGGATCAGGGCAGCGGGAACAACGTCTCGCCTTCTGGGGCACGCTGGCATTGATGCGATGCGTCGGCTCTTCGCCGGCCGCAGCTCTGAGCGCATTGCGGAACCGCCTGTCGAGCGAGAGCGAACGCCTCGAGCCCCAAATTTTCGATGACGATGGAGACGAAGAGGACGCTATCGATCTCGAGCCCGGCACGGCATTCGATGTCGATCCGGCGCTCCTCGCACTGGTGAAGCGCACCGAGGAATTGGTCGGCAAGCCCGATCCGAAGCTGGCCGCTTTGATCGAGACGCTGACACCGATCATCAAAAAGGGTGCAAATCCCGTCGTTTTCTGCCGCTATCTGGCAACGGCCGAGCATGTTCGCGATGGTCTGCGCAAAGCCTTCCCGAAGCTGACCATCGAATCTGTGACTGGCGTTCTTACGCCGGATGAACGCCGCGATCGTGTCGCCGACATGGCCCCGTCGGACGAGGAAAAGCCGACCCAGCGTCTTCTCGTCGCCACCGATTGCCTCTCGGAAGGGATCAACCTGCAACAGCTCTTCGACACTGTCGTCCACTACGACCTGTCGTGGAATCCGACCCGGCACCAGCAGCGTGAAGGGCGTGTCGATCGCTTCGGCCAGCCGGCAGACCTTGTCCGGTCGATCATGATGTTCTCGCCGGACAGCGCCATCGACGGTGCCGTGCTTGAGGTCATCCTTCGGAAGGCTGAGGAAATCCGCAAGGCGACAGGCGTGACTGTGCCGCTCCCCGAGGAACGTGGGCCGGTGACTGACGCACTGATGGCATCGATGATGCTGCGTCGTCGCGGAAGTCCCCAGCTCACGCTCGACCTTCGCTTTGAGGAAAGCGTGAAAGCTGTGGAAGCGCGGTGGCGTGACGCTTCCGAAAACGAACGGAAATCGCGGGCACGTTTCGCGCAGAACGCCATAAAACCGCAGGAAGTCGCGCCGGAATGGGAAAAGGTTCGTGCGCTACTCGGCTCCCCGGCTGAGGCGCGCCTCTTCGTCGAACGAGCAATGGCGCGTTTCGGCGTACCTCTGGAACCTAGGAAGACCACTCTCTTGGCCCATGTCGATGCCCTCGATGCTGGCTTGCGCGAGCGTTTGGCCGAGCACGATCTCAAAGGATCGGTGCGCTTGGCGACGATGGAGCCTGCGCCCTCGGGCACGGCGCTACTCACCAGAACGCACCCGCTGACGGCGACGCTCGCCGAAGCATTGGTTGAAGCCTCGCTTGATCCAGAATCCTTGTCCGGGCTGGGCATCGGGCGTGTCGGCGCCTGGCCAACCGCCGCCGTCCAACAGGTCACCCGCCTCGCACTCCTGCGTATCCGCTTCAAGCTGACCGTCCATGCCCGCAAGGACCGGCTGTTGTTGGCGGAAGAAGCGGCTCTCGTCGCGGTCCAGGGCACCCGGATCAAGGCAGTCGGTGAGGAAGTGCGCGAACTGCTGAACGCGCCCGCGACGGCTGATCTTGCGCTCGTCGCGCGGGACAGATTCATCGCCAGGGCCAAGGAGGAACTGCCGGGTCTGCTCGAAGGGCCGATCGCCGAATTCGTCCGATCGCGCGCGCAGGAACTGATGCAGGATCACGCCCGCCTTCGCGCCGCATCCGGATCCGCTTCCCGCGTCACGGTGGAGGCCGTATTGCCGCCGGACGTCATCGGCCTGTTCACACTGATGCCGGGGGAGGCTTGAGCCATGGCGCGCAAACCCTTCACCGATATGTCGGCATGGCCCTCCCTCACGCTGGAAGGCAACCTAATTGCTCCGGCCATGGTCGCCAGCATTGACCGCCGGCAAGCCTCCGAGCAGGCGGAAGATGATTATCGCATCCGCAAGGGACTGACGATCCGCGAGGAGATTTCAACCTCCTTTCGCGTCGGCCAGTCCCATTTCGACGCCTTCGCGAATCTCCAAAATCCCTCGGTTGAGGCGACCCGCCGCTTTGTCCGTGCCTTTCTCGCGGAGACCTTCGGCTTCGACGATCTCGTCCCGGCCGATGGAACGCTCTCTTTCTTCGCCGGCAGCCGAGTGCCGATTGTCGTCGTGCCGCCATCCGAGGAAAAGCTCGATCGTCGCAGCCCGACACTTTCAACCGACCGTTCACGCTCTCCGGCCTTCGCGCTTCAGGATTATCTCAACGACCATGACGACGCACTTTGGGGACTGGTCACGAACGGGACCGTTCTGCGTCTCATGCGCGACAATGCCTCGCTGACGCGGCCAACCTATGTGGAAGTCGATCTCGCCCAGATATTCACCAACGAGGACGCAGCCTCCTTCGCGGTCCTTTGGTCCCTGATCCACCGCACACGGTTCGGTACTGCTAGCGCCCCGACCACGGATTGCGCGCTGGAGCGCTGGCGTGAGGCCGGCTCCCGAGAAGGCGAAGCCGCGCGTGACCGGCTGGCCGCGCAGGTGAAGATCGCTCTCCGGGTGCTCGGCTCGGGTTTCCTTGAAGCCAATCCCGATCTCGCGACGCGCCTGAAATCGGGCGAGATTGATCTCACCGAGTGGTTCAACGAGCTTTTGCGCCTCGTCTATCGCCTGATCTTCCTGATGGTGGCCGAGGACCGGACCCTGCTCCATCCCGAGACGGCGACACAGGATGCACGCAAGCTCTACCGCGAAGGCTACAGCCTCGCGGCACTGCGCGCTTCATGCGTCCGCGCGGCCACATGGGACAAGCATCACGACCGCTATGAAGGCGTGAAAATCGTCTTCCGCGCGCTGGCTCATGGCCAGAGCGCACTCGGTCTGCCGGCGCTCGGCGGCCTTTTCACCGACGACAAGCTGCCGCATCTCGAAACGGCGCGCCTGCGCAATCGCGCCTTCATGGAGGCGCTCTATCGCCTCTCTTGGCTCTCCGACAAAGCCGGCATGACACCGGTGAACTGGCGCGCGATGGAGACCGAGGAGCTTGGCTCGGTCTATGAATCCCTGCTCGAACTCCAGCCGCAGCTTGGCGAGGACGGCAAGACCCTGCACTTCGCCTCGGAGGCGGCAGAGCAGAAGGGCAACCAGCGTAAGACAACAGGCTCCTATTACACGCCGGACAGCCTCGTTCAGGCGCTGCTCGACACGGCACTCGACCCCGTGCTGGACAAAACCGAGGCTGAGGCGGACGACCCCGCCGCAGCGCTCCTGAAACTGTCTGTCATCGACCCCGCCTGCGGCTCGGGCCACTTCCTGCTGGCTGCTGCCCGCCGCATCGCCACGCGGGTGGCCCGCATTCGAACTGATGGCACGCCGTCGCTTTCCGATTTCCGTCATGCCCTGCGCGATGTCGCGCGGTCCTGCCTGCACGGCGTGGACCGCAATCCAATGGCGGTGGAGCTGACCAAGGTCGCGCTCTGGATCGAAACTGTGGACCCCGGCTTTCCCCTCGGCTTCTTCGACGCACAGATCCGTTGTGGTGATGCGCTGCTGGGGGTCTTTGATCTTAAGGTACTGGAGGATGGTATCCCCGATGCTGCCTACAAACCGCTGACAGGCGACGATAAGGAAACCACGAAATTTTATACCCGCGCCAACCGGGACGAGAAAGCTGGTCAGGGAAGTCTGGATTTCACAGGTGGTCGATCCCGTTTGCCGGCCATCCGACCGATTGCCACGGAATACACCGGCTTTCGGGCGCTGGGCGAAGACACGCTGGACGATATCATCACCAAGGATCGTCGCTTCCAGTCGATCCGTGAAAGCGAGGCCTTCCACAAAGTGCAAACGGCTTGCGACCTCTATATCGCAGCCTTCCTTTTGCCGAAGACCGGTGGCGCCCCAACTTCGCGGGGCACGCGATTGGTTCCGACCACCTCGGACGTCTGGCAAGCGCTGGATGACGGGCAGGTCTGGGGGCCGATCATTGGGCAGGCGACTGTTGCAGGCCGAGCTCGCGCCTTTCATTGGCCGCTGGAATTCCCGGACGTAATGCAGCGCGGCGGGTTCGATGTGGTGCTTGGCAACCCGCCATGGGAACGAGTGAAGCTGCAGGAAGAAGAGTTCTTCGCCCTCAGGGACGCTGAAATCACGACTGCGAAGAATGCAGCAGCACGCAAAAGGTTGATCGAACAGCTGGACGAGACCAATCCGCGCCTTGCCAAAGAATGGCGGGACGCATTGAGATCAGCCGCCAACGAAAGCCACTTTATGCGAGAGTCGGGGCGTTTCCCGAGGGGCGGCGTCGGCGATGTAAACACCTACGCTGTATTCACCGATCATTTCTGGCAGCTTACGAAACCAACCGGATATGCGGGCCTGATCATCCCGACCGGACTTGTCAGCGGCTTCACCTACCGCGCCTTTCTTGGCGAGCTGCTGAGCACCGAGTCTCTCGTCGCGTTCTATGGATTCGAAAACGAAGATCTGATTTTTCCGCACATCACCAACAAGGTGAAGTTTGGGCTGCTCACGATAGCCGGACGAGACGTCAAGATAGCGCAGCCTTGGTTCACAGCACACATCCGACAGCCGTCAGAGATTGCCGATCCTGAGAGACGATATGCCCTGACCATCGACGAAATCAGAGCCATCAACCCGAACACCTTGAACCTCCCCGCCTTCCGTTGGTCGAAGGACGCTGAAGTTACGGCCGCGATACACATGGCTGCGCCGATCCTGATTGAGAAGGATGGAAATACAGTCACTGCAAATCCGTGGGACGTAACGCTTAAGACCTTATTTCATATGTCTGGGGCTTCCGAACATTTCATAGATCACGAAGACGTGGCGAATTTGATTCAGGAGCGGCGCGGAGCACTCGCGGTATTGACCGACGGACGCCAAATCTACCCTCTCTATGAAGGAAAGATGTTTTGGCATTTCGATCACAGGTACGGAACCTATGAAAATCAAACCGAAAAGCAGTCGAATAAGGGTGTCTTACCTCGCGTCACGGACGAAAGGCACCTGGATGCCAATTACCAGATACAGCCTCGCTATTGGGTTGATAGCAAGCTGACGCTGGAGGCTTTAGACGATCAGAGGCAGCGTCAATGGAGTTTTTCGTGGCGCGACGTGGGCCCCTCTGAGCGCACATTTGTTGGAACAGCAATTCCCAAGTCTGCTGCTGGAGATACTGCGTACTTACTCTACCCCAACCAGAATCCGAAAGAAAATGTCGCACTGGTGGGCGTCCTAGGGTCATTGGTATGCGACTATGCAGCACGTCAAAAATCAAACCGAATGAAATACTTCGTCGTTGAGCAGATTCCCGCACTGTCGCCCGGCGTTCTGCGCGAACATTATGAATTTCTAGCCAGCAGTGCTGTCGATTGGCTATCTATTCGTGTTCTAGAGCTCTGCTATACTAGCCATGAAATGGTTGGCCTTGCGGATGATATGAGTTTCAGGGGTGGGCCGTTCAAATGGGCTTCAGAACGCCGTAAAGTGCTCCAAGCAGAGGTCGATGCTGCATTGTTGCACCTGTACGATTTAACGAAGGAGCAAGGTGAGACGCTTCTCGACTCGTTCGCGGTGCTTCGAAAATATGAGGAGCGCGACCATGGCGAGTTCAGGACTAAGCGGCTGGTCCTGACCGCCTACGACGCCATGGCCAAAGCAAAGGTTGCTGGTGCAGCGTATATCTCCCCGCTTTCTCCGCCACCCGCGGACTTGAGTCTTTGTCATCCCGGCAGTGCCGAAAATACACCGCTTATTGAACTGCCGGTTCTCGACAGCCTGCCTGACAGTGCATGGACTTGGCCAGTCAATATTCAGCAACGAGACCGGCTCCCCTACGCAGCGCAATATGCGCTTTGGCAAATGGACCCGGCGACCGATGGCACGCACATCCGGTTCGCCATCGCTAGCCTCGCGGAACCTGCCTTGCTCACGTCCTTGCTCACCGCAGGCGACCGAGATCAATGGGTCAGGCTGGTCGGTTCCGAGGCGCAGCCGCCTCAGGGCGCCGTTCGGCTTCGCCCTGCTCTCAATGCGGCATGGCGGTCCATGTTCGAGGCTCTAATTACATCAGGCCAGTTGGCAGAAGGCGCCAACGGGGCTTGGGTGAAAGGACAGTATTTCGATACGGCAGGGTTGGAAGCCAATTCTAGCCATGCCCAGCGTGCCGCCTTTGCGATACGTGCGGTGCGGGACATAGACATCGGCAAGCTCACCACCGCTGTCGCGCCGGAAGACAATGTAGTCTGGGTGAGGTTCGGCCATGGATAGTCAGGCAGACTTGTTTGCACCAGTCATGAAGCCGCCGAAGGCGCCGGAAGGCCGGGCTGGCCCTCGGCTTTGGGTTCGCCGTCTAGCGATTTTCAAAGACCGCCAGACACTCATCCGCGATGTACCGCTGAAACCCGGTCTCAACATCGTCTGGACGCCGGACATGGCGAGTAGCGGCCGCCGCGCCTTGGCGCATGGCAGTGGTAAGTCCACCTTCTGTCGCCTGCTTCGGGCCTGTCTCGGCGAACCAAGCTATGCAACTGACGCCCAGCGGTTGCGCCTCATGACGCGACTTCCCGATGGTCTATTCGCGGCTGAGATACTGATCGACGGCATATGCTGGGTTGCCATCCGCCCGCTGGGGCTGCCGGGTGGCGAATTTGTCGTTCGGGCTGACGCCATTGAAGACGCGATCGCGCGGGGACGCAGCGATGGAGATCAAGGAGTTATTGATCCTGTCATCATCGGCACGTTTTTCCCGACTTTGACGGGAGCGACGCCGCTAGAGATCGGCCGCGAACAGGTCTGGGATGTGCTTCGGGCCTGGCTGACGCGCGACCAGGAATGCCGTCTTGCCGACATCCTCGCCTGGCGTTCGTCACAGACCCAGACCCGTTCCCGCGCACAGGTTCTGGGCGAAACCGCGAAGTTGACGATGGTTCGCCTTGCCTTGCGCGCCCTCGATGCGGAAGAGCGTGCGGCCGGCGCCCGTGAGCGGAACCTGGTGGCCACGGTCGAGGACGAGCGCCGCCGCCATGCCTATCAGCAACAACGATATGCTGAAGGCTTAAAGGCGGTAAGGCTGGCATTGGGGGCCAGCGATGAGGTCGGGTTCGAGGACACGATAGACCAGAAGGGGTTGGTCTCGTTGGCAGAGTCCGCGCTTGCCGAAGCGATGCGGACAGCCGTCCCAAAGCCTCCCGATGTTGGAGCCATCTTTGCTCGCCAAAAGGCCCTCAATGCCGAGCGGGAAACGCTGACGAGGAAACAGCAGCAGTTGAACAACGACGCGCGTTTCAAGCGAGGTGAAGCCGAACGCTACCGCTCAGAAGCCAACCTGGGTGAGATCGACATCACGCAAGGCCGGATCAGGGTATGTCCCGTGTGTCGGGTGAACATCGACGAGATCAAGGCGAACGGATGCGGGATCTCGCTCGAACCGTGTGATCTGGCCGCACTGAAGTCAGCCATAGCTGACAAGCAAAAGAAGGCGGCCGATCTGAATACTGAAGCCGGCGCTGCGGAGCAGGAGAGCAAGCTCGTTGGGGCACAGATTCAGCAGTTGGAGCCGAAGCGGCTCGCGCTGGAGGCTGAGGTCAAAATCGCAGATGACGCCACCCGCGCCGCGCACGCCGTAACGAAGGAGATTCAGGAAAGTACTTATCGTGCGAGACGGACGCTCGACGATGTGCGAGCACTTCGCGAAAGTGCAAAGAATGAAAAACCTGCTCCATCCGGAACTGCGGCTTTGGATGCCGTTCGCTCGCAGTTGGATGCCGGGCGCACACGGGCGCGTGTTGCCATCAGGACGCTCGAGGAGCGGTACCAAGGCGTTATGGCTGCCTGGCTACCCGAGGGAATTACCAGTGCCATCAAGCTGGATGGCCACGGCCTGAAAGTTGATGCTGAGTTCGCAGGACGAGGCGAGGTATCTACCGCGGCTCTGGACTCGCTCAAGATCGTCGCCTTCGACCTCGCGGCTCTACATATGGCCATTGAGGAACAGGCCGATCTGCCGGCCTTCCTTATCCACGACAGCCCGCGCGAAGCTGACCTGGATGGGCAACTCTACGCCGGCCTGTTCAACCTCGTACATCAGTGGGAGGAAGCAGGAACTCCGTGTTTTCAATACATCGTAACGACGACCACCGCCCCGCCGCCTGAATTGCAGGACGAGCGCTACGTCCGGCTTCAGATGAGTTCGACACCTGCAGAAATGCGGTTGTTTGCGATGGATATTTGAGTTTCGACATGGCTCTTGAGGCTCCCCAATCCTTCATCGTCCGGGAAGAATGCGAGAAAGCCGCCTCGCAAAACGGCTTCCGCCGCATTCTGGGCGAAGAGGCAGGGTGGCGAGCTTTCGCTTCCACGACCGCCCACGGCGCTATCTTTCTGGCAGCCGAAGGCAGCCACGGGCCATGGTTTCTCGCCACCGACCATGCCGGCGTTGTTGCTGAATTGGGTTGGCCTGCCAGCCCCGCACCCGGTCCCGGCGCAAGCCGCTACGCTTTCGCTACACTGAGCGAACTCTATGCGGCGCTGAATCGTGCTTACTTCTTGGCGATCAGTCTCCCAGACGCGCCTTTGCGGGACTTCGAGCAGCGCGTGGGAGATCTACCGACGACCACTGAGGTCGAGCGCCTTATCGTACAGCGGATCGGCCAGGATATCTTCCGAAACCGACTATTGGATTACTGGCAAGGACGCTGCCCCCTGACCGGAATCTCTGACCCTCACTTGCTGCGCGCGTCGCACATCATCCCTTGGGCAGAATGCGAAAGCGACGCGGAGCGGCTCAATGTGCATAACGGCCTATTGCTTTCCGCACTGTGGGATGCCGCGTTCGACAGGGCGCTCATCACCTTCAACGATGGTGGAGAACCGGAGTTCTCGCCGGCGCTCAGTGATCAAGCGCGCGCTGAACTGCGCTGGCATTCTCCCATCAAATTGACCGACAGCCATCGCCACCGACTAGCTCGTCACCGCGAGCGGCTATCGCGCCAAATCGTGAGCTAACGCGGGGCATTCTAGTGTCGGGAACCGTTGACCACAGCCAGAAGACGACGGTCGCTGCGAGGGCGAAAGCGGAGAAGTCTCTCTCGATGAAGCCCATCGATCGGCGGATGAAGGTCGAACCTAAAAGGAGGATGCGGTGAGCGCTGACGACGAGAAGCCGGGATCGGCCTTAGAGTGGCTAAACAGTTGGAGTCTATGATCGGCTTCGCCACAATTGGGTTCTTCTTCACATTGGAGCCCATCCCCCACGGCTACAGTGCCGGACAACGAACCCTGACCCAAGCGTTCGACCAAGCCGAAGCCGACGATCAAGCGCATGTCGCAAAGGTCGCCGCCGGTGAGATCGACGACATCATCACCGACGAAGCGTCCGCCGAACGCTTCGACTACGGTGATCACATCTATCACATTCAAGAATCCGCGAAGGATATGCTGAACATCCATAGGCAGTCCTACGCGGTCATGCTCCACCATGCGTGGGAGAAGCATGTCTGCCAGTCGAACGACTTCAAGGAGTATCGTCACCGCGACGCCTATCGCGAGTTGTCCAAGGAGGGATAGGACATAGACGAGCCCGGACTCGAACGGCTTCGCCAAACCGTCAACTGCATCAAGCACGATGGCCCCGAACTATTCAATGTCCATCCCAAGATGTTCGATGCGGGCGAACTTCCCGACGAGGGCCAGAAGCGCGGTTTTCAGGACGCGCTTCGGCTCACCGACAAGGACATCAAGGCTTTCATCGCGACTGTGAAGAGGTCAGCGCAGAGGTTCGGCAAGCGTAAGATACGAGCCAAGTCGCATTACGCTTGCGCTCATCGCTGAATTAGCTCTCCCAACATCGCCTCCTGTTCCTCATATTTTGGATCGAAGGCGTCCAAAATCTCCGGCTTACTCAGCTGGTTGCCGCGCTTGATGGCGGAATGTCAGGTTTTCACCCCGTAGCCGTCGTGCGTGCCATTAAAGCGGACCGACCGCTTGCAGAGTGCGGCACAGCTGGCCGCTACGACCAATTAAAGGGCGCGTTGCCGCCCCCTCCTCTGCCCTTCCAACTCCCACCGCTTCCGACCAATGTCGGCCGTTCAGTGCGTTGCTCAAGCGAACGGCCGTTTTTGGGCGAGGCCGCGATGGCCACGAATGACCGTGTGTGGACGCCCCTTAGGATTCAAGGGGGTCATCGAAAGATTTGACCGCGCAAGTTCAGGTGCTTCCGTGTGTCCGGCCTGTTCGTGCAGCCATCATCACGGCTGCTGGCCTGTATGGAGATCGCGGGTCCGGTCCTTACTGATCTGCGCAGTGAACCTGGAAAACCGACTTGGCCAGATCGATGCCGACTGTGCTAACCTCATCCATGGACGCCTCCTGCAGTGGTGCTTCAACACCTCCACTCTGGCACATCGATGCCGTCAGGGGGCGTCCACTCCAACGGTTATAGGGCGCAAAGATGCCGACCGCAGTGCGCCTCTTATCGGCGGGACTTCGCGATCAACGCATGCAAGCTTCGCATCGGGATCAACGTCGTCGCACCGATTTTCACCACATCAATCTGCCCGCTCTTTATCAGCTCGTAGAGCTTCGATCGTCCGATTCCGAGCAAGCGGACCGCCTCAGACACCCTCACGGTGATCGGTTCGTTCAGGATCGGAGCGTCAGTTAGCATCATTCGGACCTCCCTCCCCTTCCGCTGTCACAGTCTCTGGGCCGCGCCCCATCCGCTGCGCGATCCCATCGAGAAACACTTGGTAGTTGCGCTGCCCCGCGGCCTGCGCTGCCTCGTCTGGCCGGGGCAGCGCGGCCGAATAGATCAGGTGATGCCGCAGGAAGCGGAACAGCGCGAAGCTGATGATGAAGGTTTCGCGGCGCGTTTCGTCAATCGACCGCTGCAGCCTGTCGAGACGCTTGGCGACACTATCGTCGCCCTCGCTCGCTGATCGCTGGTTCATCCACGCATCGACCATCTCCACGAGCAGGTCGGAGCGTGCGCGCTTCTGGGCCCGCGCCATGCGGGTCAACCGGACGCTGATCTCGTCCGGAAGAAACAGCTGATGGCGGGTCTTGCCCTTGATGGCCATGAGATCACCTCTTCGGTGATGGCGACGCTGGTCCTAGCGGGGGAGGGTTGAGGCCGCGCCGCCATCGCCCGGAACTATGCTTCAGACGCTACGATCGCAGCAGTGCCTCTAGGGTGCACAGGGGTGAACAATGGTGCATCACCGACCAATCCCTCGCGTCCGGCCGACCGTCCAATCGACCGACCCACGCGACAATGTTCCGCTGACCTTGCGGCCGATTTCCCGTTCCAGCATCGGCTTCCACGGCACGAGCGTAAACTCGTGCGACCGCTCGATCAGCGCGTAGCGACCTCCAATCGCCTGGACGGACTTGCGATAGGTGCCGGAAACGTGCTCGCCATCCCGATGCTCGACGAAGGCCATACCCAATTCGTTCGAAAGCTGCCCCGCGACCTGCAGCAACTCACGCCTGCGCAGCATATCCATCGCCCCGCGTTTCAGAACGACCTCTTCCCCCTGTCTTTCCGCCAGCCCCTGCTCGACGAGCCATTGCTGCCGCTGTCGCAAGGCGCCCTGAACATCGCGGCCATAGCCGTGGTCGGCCAGGTGGCTATGCTCCTCCCCTGCCAACCTGCGATCGAGCCAGGTCGGCGCATCCGCTGCGACCAGCTTGTCGAGCGAGATCGGCGATACCGTCTCGACGATTACCGGCGCGCGCTCCGCCTCTTTGGATTGGTAGAGCTTCACCCGATCAAGATGATCTGGCGCGATCCTCCAGCTGCCGTCGGGTAAACGCTCAACGCCCCCTGTGGCGCGACGGATCGCTTCGAGACGACGAACATGCGTCTGGGTAAAGGCTTCACTGGCGTTAGGGTCATGGTCGAGATGGACATCGACCGAGTAGCGACCAGCATTGGCGGCGGCGATCCCGGCCACGGTGCGGTCGACCGCACGCGGCTCGATCGATCGCGACGACAGGCGAACGATGGTGCCCAAGGGGAAGCTGCCGTCGGCCTCGCCAATGTCGGCATAATGGCTGTGCCCATCTGTGCCATCGACGACGAGATAGCGGCGGGACATATTCTCATCCGTCAGGCCACGCGCGACGACGCGCCCGATAACGGGTTCATCGCTCACCTCCCGGATGCGGTAAAGCTGCGGGGGGCGCTCCGATCCGTCCTTCGTCATTGCCGCGTGCAGTGTGCGGATGACGTCACCCCGCCGTCCCATGTCATCGAGCGTCTGGCGCAGGCCGGGCGAGAGCTGCCAGGAAAGCGGAAGTCCGGCCTGCGCCAGCCCCATCCGCTCCAGCGTCCGTGCTCGCCCGATCAGCAACTGGCGATAATCGTCGCCCAGGCCCGTCTTCCCTAGATCGCCCGATAGGTCGACACGCCCCTCTTCGGCGCGTCCGATCAGCGCATGGTCTAGCCGGGTCAACCGCTCGGCCTCGACTTCGCTAGCGAGCTGGCGTGCGACCTCATGCTCGGTCTGCGGTCCGAGATCGCGGGTCATGATCTCGCTCGCGCGATGACGGATACCGTGCGCGATATAGTCGCCGGCGATATTGAGGGTCTTGCCCTCTTCGGTGACGCCTCTGACGACGATATGGACATGGGGGTGGCCGGTGTCGTGATGCTCGACCGCAACCCAGTCGAGCGTGGTTCCAAGATCCTGCTCGACCTTCGCCATCAGATCGCGGGCAAAGGGCTTCAGATCATCGAGCGCCGCTCCGTCCTCAGGCGCGACGATGAAGCGAAACTGATGGCGGTCGTTACACCCACGCTCGAGAAACGCATCGCGGTCGGCTTCATCGGCGAAGGTCGAGAAGAGTTTGCCGGGCGCCCCTTCGCGCGTGGTGCCGTCGCGTTCGAGATAGCGCAGATGGGCAGCAGCAGCGCCGGCCTTCCCAGCAGCCTTCACGATCCTCGCCTTGACGGTCACGCGGCGCATCCGCACGCGGGCGCCGGTCACACGATCGACCGACCAATCCGAGCTGCGCGAAATGGACGCCGCGATGGCCGCACCGCGCCCCCGTCCGTTGAAGCGCCCGCTGCGTGGTTTTGGTGCGACCGCTATGACACTGCCAAGGCGCCGCGGATTGCCACCAGATCGCGCAACCCGTTCGAGCAGGCGGCGCTGGCGACCACCACCGATCGTCGCACCGCCACCGCTGCGCATTCGGCCGAGCCACAGCTCGAAGTCACCGTCATCCTGTGCCATGCTGCAAAAGCTGGTCAGGGCGGCCTCGCGCTGCAAGTATCTCCCTGAAAAGGCGCGAAAAGTCAGGCTTTGCGGGCCTAGCCTCTCTTTTTCGTCTCCCCTTCGCTCTAGCGAGAGCGACGCGATCTCCCTGAAAAAGGATGTGCAGACAGATAGTTAGGGCCGAATGGCCCGGCCGGGGCAACCCGGTTTATCTTGCCGTAATCCCCTCTCTGACCTTCTCGCCCTATTCCCCTCGGCGACCCTCTGGCTCACCATATCCGCAAACTCGGCCACGCCAGCATCGATGCCTGCCATGCGCGTGGCGTCAGCGGTCGCCGATACTCCGCCAGTTTCTGCCGACTTCAACGCGCAGAACGCCGATGCGAAAGGCGCTCGATCGCCTTTTCGTAGGCGAAATCGATGATGGCTTTGGTTGAACGGGCCGTGCGATTTGGGCCGTCAGGCGGCCTTTTCGAGGGTCTCGATCCGCTCCAGACACAGCTCGCGAATGAGGTTCGTGAGCAGTTCGACGCGCTCGCCGAGCCACGCCAGTTCCTCGTCGGTGATGCGATATTGGCGCGAGTAGCGCGCCTTCACATAGGCGGCTCGCAACAGGTCGTAGCAACGCCGTTCGAACTTGTTTTCGGACGGCCAAACCGTCTTGAGACGCGGTTCAACTTGCTCAGTCTGCGAACGAAGTCGGTTCAGATTGTGGGTCTTCGGACTATACAATGTGCGCACCAATAGCAGGCACTGATAGAAGCGCTCTGCGGCCTGATGCAGCATGAATGCTGCTTCCTTCGGACGCCCCATATCGGCGACAAGCTTGCTCGATTTACGGAAGGTCTCGGCGCTCTCGAACCATTCCTCGTAGTACTCCTGCGTCTCTTTGAGCGCCTGTTCAGGCGACAAAGGCTCGGGTTTTGAGAACAGAAAACCTGGCTCCGCAAAGAGCGAAATGCCATCGCGCAATATGTCGATGAAGAAGTAGCGCCCGAGCCGCAGCTTTTCGTTCACATCGTCGAGGCTGTGATAGATCAGGCTGACCGGGGTGCGCAGTTGCTTGCCCTCGGACAGCGCATCGAGCAGCCGGTCTTCGGTCTTGAGCCAGAATTCGGGGACGTCGGTCAGATCCTCATGATCGACAACGACGAGGATATCATAGTCGGAAAAGTAGCGCCCGACCGGATCCTCGACCCAGTCGCCGCGCGCATAGCTTCCGAACAGGATGATCTTGAGGAGCTTGCCGTCCTTGAACCGCTCGGCGCGCTTGCCCTCGATCGCCTCGGCGAACCCGTCGCGGAGCAATTGCACCACGAACGCGAGTTCGCGGCGCTTGCCTTCGGGCAATTCGACATCCTTGGCGGTGAGCGACCTCATGCCTCCAGACTCGCCCGGTGAAGGCGGAATGCCAAGGAAAATCGTGCTTGGGGCATCGCCATGCACGCGATGTGATACAGGTCACCACAGGACGCGCGGGCCTTTGTCACGACCAGCGCGACGCAATCAGGAAAGGACAGATTTCCATGAACAACAGCGACCTCGCCGATCAGATCGCCGCCTCCCACGGGATCACCAAGGCCGATGCCAAGAAGATCGTCGACACGGTGTTTGCCGGCATCGCCGACGCGGCCGCCAAGGGTGAAGAAGTGTCGCTGCCGGGTTTTGGCAAGTTCAAGGTGAAGGCGAGCGCCGCGCGCGAGGGCCGCAATCCGTCGACCGACGCAACGATCCAGATCGCGGCGTCGAAGAAGCTCGGCTTCACCCCCGCCAAGGCGATCAAGGACAAGCTCAACGGCTGATCCGGGACCAAGAAACCGGGCCGGAGAAATCCGGCCCGGTCGTTCTTTGGGAATGATCGCGACGCTCAATGCAGCGTGGCCTCGTCGGGCACATGGTCGACATCGGCCATCAAAGCAGGCGGCAGTTCGATGAGAGATTGCGCCCGTTCGACGGAACCGACGCCGCCGCGCCCGGTGTAGCTCGATGGCGGGAACGTCATCCACCTCGGAACCCATCCCTCAATCTTCTCACGCCCGTTGGTGCCAGTGAGGCAGTCGCGGACGATGCCGCACTGAACCTTGACCGTGGCGCTGGCATTGGCCTTCGCCACGTCGTCCCCTGCAACATCGGACAGGATTTCCCCGATCACCTCACGATCACGGATCAGGTCGAGAAGGGCATCATCGGCCGTCCAGACGTCGCCCATGTCAACGCCGAGTTCGAGGCCCAGCAATTCGACCAGCGAGGTGCCCGCTTCCAGCGTTTCGGCCATGACGAGGACGAGGATATCGAGCAAGCTCTCGTCATCCAGAGCCGAGAGCAGGCGGTAGAGACCGGGCAAACCGCCCTCCCCCGCATAGCCGCCGGTGACGGTCGGTGTGTCGGGATCAAAGCCGAGCAGGGCCAGGACCGAGCGCCGCTTCGCATCGAACGCCGTCTCGGACGGACAAATTTCGACGCTCTCGCGGATCGCATCATTATGCGCGCGCTGCGGCTCGACCGACACGCGCCACAGCGCCGATCCCGCAATGACATGCGCGACCATCAAGCGCAGCGCTACGCCCGGACAGAAGGTCAGCCGATCGCGCACGGCGGCATGGCGGTGCAGATCGATATAAATGCCGATTGGTGCGCTGATCTCGGGGCGGATCGGCTTGTCGATGGCCTCGCCGCGTTCCAGCCGACGCGCTTCCTTGGCAGTGATATAGCCTTCGTGAAACGTCACATCGCCGCGATAGCCGATGGCGACATAGACCCGACCGCCCTTGCGCTTGGCGCGGCGCTCATGCTCCCAACCGGCGAAGACTGCGCCCTCTTCGAGGATCACGACATCCTGCCAGCCAGCCTCGCGATAGGCTTCGGCGCGCGCGTCGATCGCAGCACGTTGCGCGACCCAGAAATCCGCCGCTGATCCGAACCAGCGGTCCTCGCCGAACAGGTCGGAAATGATCTCGCCGGAATAGCTATCGAGATCGAACAAAGCCGCTTTAACGGGGATCGACGCGCCGCCGAACAGCCACGCCTTCAACTGATGGCCGACCGGGGCATGCGCGCTTTCGTCATCGACCAAGGCCAGCCAGTCGCGCTGCTGGGCTTTCGATGCCAAGGTCAGATGGCGGAGCGTAACCGCATCGATCTTGTCCGCGCGGTAGAGGCTGCGGATGCGCGGCATGAGATTTCCCAGCGCAAGCGTGCGCCTGACCTGCACGTCGGTCAGCCCGAAGGTGATCGCGATATCCTCGGGCTTGCGGCCTTCGCGCACCAATCGCGTAAAAGTTTCCCAGCGGCTGACCTCATCGGGATCGAGCCGCGCGATATTCTCGATGAGCGACGCTTCGAGCGCGGCCGCATCATCGCCCGCCTCCATGATCGCGCAGGGAAGCGCCTCGGCAACGCCGCCTTCTTCCGCCACCGCCATCGCGGCGTGGTAGCGCCGCTTGCCCGCGACGATCTCATAATGGTCCGGGCTACCGTTGGCTCTCACGATGAGCGGCACCAGCACGCCGCGCGCCCGGATGGACGGCAGGATGTTGGACAGGTCGGATGCCTTGCGCGTGCCCCGCATATTGACGGGCGAGACGCTGAGACAGGCGATATCGATATGACGAAGTTCCATTGATCTGCTCCTTCTCAAAAGCCGCAACCGGCCCCGGACGGCGGGGTGGGCGACAGGAGCGAACTGGCAGGGCCGCCGTCAGAGGTGGGCCGCACCCGCAGGGCCGGAACGAAGAGGAGGACCCGGCGCAGGCGGGTTGCGGCACGCCGCGGCGGACCTAGAGGAAAGCGACGCCCACCCCGCCAGCCGGAGGCCGGCCAACGTCATCGCGCCAGCGCGATGTCCGCATCTGGATCGCCAGATCCAGCCAGCGTCATGCGATCGTAGCCCGAAAGGGACGAGACGGCGACGCAGGCGCCGGCTCGGGGGAGCGAAGCGACATAGAGCGCGGTCAACCGAAGGATGAGACGCCGCGAGTTCTTCTGCTGCTCGCCTTCAAAGTAAGTCATTCGGCTCAGGTCGGTTCGCCCAAAACCAGTCACTAAGGGCGATAGCTTCAGGAGAGTTATTAATTCGACAGCGGCCTTGGAAGTCGCATCATGACCGAAATCATAAACGACGCTATATTGTAGCGTGGCAGCGCATCAGAGGGTTAGAATGCTGACTATCGCGGTAGAGGGTAAAACCGACAGATCGGTCGTAGAAAATCTGTTGCGCTCAGCTGGCGTTGAAGATTTTAATGTGATCGTGGCCGACGGCCACCTGCACCCAAAAGTGTCTTTACGCAGACTAGCCAATCTGAACATCACACCACCGTCGATTGTGGTTTACGATCAGGATTCCGGGTCCGTTGGCGACGCCGTTGAACCGAACAAGGTGTCGCTTGACGCCATTTTTTGCCCTGCAATTCCGAGTATCGAAGCTTGGCTTTTTGCTGATTCCGCAGCATTTTTCGAGGTTCTCGGCGAGAAGGCAGAGGCGTTCCAAGGACGCTTACCGTTGCCGGAACAATTACCCTATCCCAAGTTTTTGAAAAGTACGATGCTGCGCGATGCGCGTGATTATCATCGCCTTCTTCAGACAATTGATGTGCGGAAGGCGAGTGCTCGTAGTCCGTCGCTAAAATTCTTCCTTCAGTCCGCGCGCAGACTTTCCGGACTAGCTCCAATGGATGTTGACACACCCGATTTCAAGACCGGTCAAATGACCCGCGAGGTGCTCCGAAACCTCATCAGCGAAGTGTATCCGAGTTCGAAACCACTGTTCCGGTCAGCTTCTGGAGCAATCGTCACTGCTGAGCAAATGATGCAAGAGATCACAGATGGGACAGATTTAGGACGTGAGTACGCCAGTGATATCCTACGAGTGGCACGCGACCTACTGTCTCGACAGGCGCAAAAACATCATAGTGGTCCGCCGAGCGAATAATGATCCTATTCATTACGGCACAGGATGCCGCGACGAGTGACAATTTCATTGTAGCTGGTCACCTGATGGCCACTGCAGCCACCGCCCTGTGCGGCCCCACAGCCACGCGCGCACCTCTTCTCGCCGCGCTTGAGGCTAATGGAGATCAGCCGTTTCTCGCCTTTTCTCATGGCGAGCCGCGAGAGATACGTGGTCACGATGACAATCTCGGAATCGGCGAAGGCGACATTGCTCTTCTCATTAACCGACGCACCTACGCGCATGCGTGTCACACCGGCGAAAGCCTCGGTCCATTGGTTGCTGGCGCAGGTGGAATTTGGTTTGGGTACGCCGGGCCGGTCAATGCTCTTCCCTCCGATCCTGACACGATAAATTTGTTTCGGGAGATCGTTGATTTCATTGCTCAGCATTTTCCTGAATGTGATTCGCCTGCTCTTGCACAAGCTTTCATGGACGATCTTTCAGCTCTTACCGATGTCGGGTTTGATACAGTGTGCGCAACAGCCAGCCTGGAGCAGTTGCACACATTCAGAGATATTTCGCGACGCCTGCGTATATGGCTTCCAGGAGTTCCCGAGCCAATCAAGCACCCGGAAGCATTTGGAGATCCAGTGCTGTAACGTGTTTGGAAGTCCACTATGGCGAAGTCCCTTGTAACAAGTAGACCGTCCCCTCACGGCCCCGTCAGCTCATTCGCCGGTGCATTTCAGCAATCGGACTGGGCCGTTCTGTCCACCGGCTAGGCGCGTGCCGCAACTGTCTCCTCAAAATTTCCAACTTTCGCAGCCCCCTTCTGCGGAAGAGATGTTCGACGTAACTTTGGCCGCAGCACCTTAACGCCGCTGCGCAGCTTATCGAGATGGTCGGACCACCACTGCGCCATCCGAACGCGCTCGTCCCAATGCGCACCCCGGTGATAGGCCGCCCGGACGCCGTTACGCTCCCCATGCGCAAGCGAACGCTCGATCGCGTCTGGATGCCAAAGCCCGCTCTCGTTCAAGAGCGTCGCGGCGGTCGCCCGGAAGCCATGCGACGTCATGTCGTCCTTACCATAGCCCATCCGCCGCAAGGCCGAATTGAGCGTGTTCTCGCACATCGGCCGCAACGGCGAACTCAGTGACGGAAACAGATAGACGCTGTTTCGCCCGATCGCTTTCAGCTGCTTGAGATAGCCGAGCACCTGCCTGGACAGAGGCACGGCATGCTCCTGCTTCATCTTCATCTTGTGCGCCGGGATGCGCCAGACCGCCGCCTTGGTATCGATCTCGCTCCATTCGGCTTTCCGCAGCTCACCCGGACGAACGTAAAGATGCGGCGCCAGCTGCAGTGCAAGCAGCGTTTCGGCCTGCCCGGTGTAGCCGTCGATCGCGCGCAGCATTTCACCGACGTCCTTCGGGTCGGTCAGCGCGGCATGATGTTTGGTGCGCGGCGCGATCAGAGCGCCCCGCAGCACATCGGCCGGGTTGGTCGTCGCCCGGGCCGTGACAATGGCATAGCGGCAGACGCGAGATGCAAAGGCGCGCGTGCGGTTCGCCGTTTCGCGATGACCGCGCCGCTCCAGCTTTCGCAGCGCCGCGAGCAGTTCCTGCGGCATGATATCGGCGACCGGCAGCGGACCGATGTCCCGGTCGAGAAGATCGCGAAACCAGCGCGCCTTCTTCATCGTCGCATCGGACTTGCCCTCAGCCTCCATCTTCTCGAGATATTCGTCGGCGACCAGCCTGAACGTGGTCGCGGCGCGCAATTCGCCCTCGAGCTTCTCGCGGCGCCTGACCGCGATCGGATCCGCCCCGCCTTCAACCATGCGCCGGGCATCGTCGCGCCGGTCGCGCGCTTCCTTGAGCGAGACCTCGGGATAGTGGCCCAGCGACAGTTTCCGTTCGACCTTGTGAAACCGATATTTGAGCCGCCAGAGGCGGGCTCCCGATGGCTGGACGAGCAGGAACAGGCCTTTCTCGTCGGCGAGCTTGTAGGGAATCGCCCGCGGCTTGGCGTTTCGGACGTCGAGAGGTGTCAGTGCCATTTGGGGCCACCAAAAGTTCGGGTTGCGCTCGTGGCCCCCAAAGTGGCCACCAAAACGCCCGGACGGGGACGAACAAGGGTGGACGACGCTGGATGCCTCAGCGTCATTTTTACCATATTTTCCAAGGGTTTTCGATGGATTTCCGGACGTCGCCGGACGCGTCGGTGGTGCCGCTTACAGGCATATAACTAATGACCGCACGAATTCGCACTTGTTTTTTTATATATATTTTTCAATCTCTTAATTGATTTTCCGTCCGCACGTGTTCGTTGACAATCCCCGATAATCGTGATGTAGTGTGGTAACGCATGAGGGAATAAATGGGTCGTCTTTCGGTTGCCTTTGTTCGCAGCGCAGGCCCAGGGCGCCATGCGGACGGGGATGGCCTGTACCTCCTGGTCAAACCCTCAGGAGCAAGAAGCTGGATGCTGCGTGTCCAGGTCGATGGTAAGCGCCGCGACATCGGACTGGGTGCTGTCGACCTAAGAAGATCCTCCACACCGAACGAAATCGAAATTCCGCTATTGCTGCGCAGAAGGTTATCCCTTCAGGAAGCGCGGGAGAAGTGCTACTTGCTGCGGAATGCGGCCGTCGCGGGGCTGGATCCCGTTCTTGAACGCGACAAAGAGCGCGTGAAAATCCCGACATTTCGAGAGGCCGTTGAGGAATGCCATAAGGCGCTAAGCCCCTCCTGGTCAGCGCGGCAAGGAGCGTCGTTTCTCGCTTCGCTGAAACAACATGCCTATCCTCACATGGGACGAAAGCGCGTCGATCAAATCGACGCCGCAGATATTATCTCGGCGCTCGCTCCCATTTGGACGACGCTTGGGGATATGCCCCGCAAAGTCCGGGGACGGATAAGCACCGTACTCAATTTTTCGCATTCGAAGGGCTGGCGCCCAACCGAAGCTCCTGGCCGATCTGTTTCGGCGGGACTCCCAAAGCGCAAAGCGGGCGGAAACTATGCAGCCATGCCCTATGACGACGTTCCGGCGTTTGTGAGTTCGCTTGCGGCGAAAGCGGACACGATGGGGCGCCTGGCCCTGCTTTTCACAATCTTGACCGCGGCGCGATCAGGTGAGGTCCGTCAAGCATTATGGTCTCATATCGACCTGGAGAAATTGCTCTGGCACCGGCCGGCCCATTTGATGAAAGGGCGAGTGGCGCATTCAGTGACGCTGTGCGTAGCTGCAGCAACCGTGCTGAAGCGTGCCCGCGCACAGAAAATCCGAGATGGCGAAGACGTCCTGATCTTCCCGGGCGCGAGCCATTCTGCGCTGTCTGACATGACACTCTCCAAAGTCATGCGAGATGAAAAACTGCCATTTACCGTTCATGGTTTCAGATCGTCATTTCGAGATTGGGCCGCTGAAAAAGTGCCCGAAATGCCAGACGCAGTAGCGGAGGCAGCCCTTGCCCACCTCGTTCCAGACAAGGTCGAGCGAGCTTATAAGCGTTCTAACTTTCTAGAAATGAGGCGAGACTTGCTAGACCGCTGGGGCCGTTTTGCAGCCGGCAGCATTTCGGATAAGCCGGCACAGCTATATCGCCCTCGCACGTCCAAACCAGAATGATCGACGCTCGGCCATAAGGCCTGCTGAACCGACCTGAATTTCTAAAGGTCGGGCAGGACTACGGGCAATGGGAATGGCGCGCAAATTTCGTCAAATGCTACCGAAAGCAGCTCGCCAGGACTGAAATGGTCCGCACGTAGCCATTGTCGAATTCGCACCTTTTGAGGCCGTTGTTCAGCGCTGTCTCTCTGAGCAGGAGCCACCTTCGAGAACAGACTCCGTTAGGCTCGATCTGCACTCTACCTAACTTAATAACCTGCATGCCTATCTAGCTATATCGATCGCATAAAGCTGGCGTATAGCTCATATGAAATTGGCTCGGGGTCATCTTAAAATCTCTGGATGATGAACGAGTTGAGAAATTTTTCCTGAATTCTCAACGCGAATGAGGGTCTCTACGCTCACCCTCTATATGACCGTGCAACGACACGGAGCCAAAAATGTCAGAAGACACTCAAAGCGTATTGATGTCGATCAACGACTTTCGCGCATATGCCAAAGTTGGCCGAACGCTGGTCTATAAGGAATTGGCAAAGGGCACGCTGGAGGCCGTCAAAGTTGGCCGCCGCACTCTCATTCTCACCTCATCCGCCCGGACCTGGGTTGAGAAGCTCGACCGGTACGGAGTGCGTTGAATCATGACAAAGAAACAACGTCGCCCGCTGACTAACGAGAACGACAGCCCCGAGATGCGCCGCGTGATCGCTTGGTGCTCAAGTCACTCGCTGCCCATCCGCCGAGTGTCGGATCACCAGATCAAGGTAGGTGCGTTTAATTTCTGGCCAAGCAAGGCAAGCTGGAATCTTGACCACAGCCCTCAAAAAAAGACTGGCGGCGAAGCTGCATTTCGTAAGGCAGTTTTGAAGTGGTGGTCTGAAGCAATCTAGGTCGCCAACCCATAAATGGCCGCTAGCAGGCTGGTTGCCCTACGGCTGAAACGAGGTGGCCAACAGCCTGGTAGGTTGCGGGAGGCAGATGGCGATAGCTGCCGTCCCAAAACGCGGGAAGCGGGAATGACGCTGAGCCGTTCATTGCCGATCCGAGCAGATTGTCCGACAGCATTGCAACCTGTAGACTGAGCCCTTGACTGACCTGATCGGAAAACGAGGGGCTGTGTCGCTTAGACTTCCACAAAACCTTGAGACAGCCTTCCCATCTGATCGCGCGCTGAATGCTTTTCACGGCGAAGTTCTAGCCGAGAAGGCGGCCTCGCTTGGGCGAGCGGGTAAGTTACTTGCGAGTAAGTTGGCACTTCTTGCTAAGGCAGCTCCCGGCGAAGATCGGAAATCGTTGTTGCAGGATGCTGCTGACGCAGCTCACGGTTACTTCATACAACGTGAGCTATGCGGACTATGCACTCACCAGACAATTGTTAAAGATTACAAAATTCCCAGAGAGGTTCTTGCTCGAATTGGGCGAGGTAGGCCCAGCAGCCGCCATTTTTACGAGCCTACCGTCTCAAATCGCTCCGAGACTTGCCGCGAAATTCGATAGAAATTGCCTTGCCATTGGTGTATTTCCACGAAAGCCGCTACGAACCTATCCTTAATAAACCCCGCTCTTCATCCTATCCAAAATGCATCCCAATCCGCTTAAGTTAACTCTCTGCGGCTAGGGAAGGAATATTTATTGAGGTCATGGTCGATCTTGATGACCGCCGCCCCACTTCCATGAATTATCTACGCGAATACGTGAGTGCGGATCGTCAGGCCACTCATTCATAAGGTCTACTAACCGCGCGCGCTTCATCTCGTTATCTGGGCCCTCGCTCTCAAACATCGCGTTTACATAAGCGATATCCTCCGCACGCCGGCCGCGTTCGATGCGCCGTTCAATAGCCTCTTTCAGCTCCCAGCCAGTATCGATGTAACCCCACGCACAATCGTCGAAGGCGGAAAGGAGCAACATTTTATCCTTTTCAGCGCTGGCTCGTTCATCCGGACCAATACTCGCTGATGTATTGAACCGACGTCCGATAGCTGCTCCTATCGATCCCTGCTGATTTCGGGGGACACGCAGCAGATCGATCAACGCCCGCCGACTTTCCTGATCGACTGATTGCCAATGATCTACGTCTGGATCAATGCCGCGCCAGAGGTACCGAACGAGGCGCCAATGAAGCTTAACCCGCGCTCGGGTGGCAGATAACGGCATATGCTCGAATGACCATGCACCCTCATTATCAGCTGCAGGACCTCGCCATTTACGCATGACCTTCTCGAACCACGCTCGAGCCTGCCCTTCAACATCCACCGGCAGGTGGAGAACGATATCCGTCGTTGGTCCGATCGATGAGGCGGTGTGCAGATAGATCCAGTGCGCGTCCTTTCCTGACCACCCGGGAACACGGATTCCAATTTGATGCGTGAGTTTTGAAACGAGATTTGTCACCTCATTCCGATCGGTGGCGCCCAACAAACTATGGTCAAGCTTCAGATGAGCGTTGAACAGCGAACCATAATGTTGGGGCAGAAAGCTCGCTGCAGCATATATCCCGCGCGCTTGTTCCACCGAGAGATACTCCCGGGTTGCCGGCGCACCGCCCGACCGGATGGGGTTAAAGGTGCGCGCCGATCGCATTCGTCCCGGCCGTTTGGACTGCAATACCCGCTGAGCTTGCTGACTGGGCACCACGCCACCAATCAAATCAGATAAGCTTGGCGGATTAAGGTAGTTGTTGAACTTACGAATATGAATGGAGAGGCTGGGACCATCTGCCAATGTTTGCAGATCGACCCGCCAGAAGTCGGCGAGATCCAAAAGATATTCGCCAAGCGGCTTACGACGATCCAAAGCTCGTATTTCCAAAGCAGCGATAATTTGTTGCCGCTGGGCGTGAGTCACTTGATGAAAAGCGGGATCAACCACCTTTCCGCTGCGCATAATCTCCATGTCGTGCAGGTAAACGAGAAAATCTCGGATCGCTCGCCCTTTGCGCGAGGGCTGATCATGCCAGTCCGCGATAATCTGATCCTGCTCCAGCAATGTTCCGGTTAACAGCGCGTCGAAATATCCAAGCAGTTCCTGGATCCATCCTAACGACAAAACATTGGTTAGAAGCTTAACCGTGAGCGGACCTTGTTGGTTTGCTTGATCGAGAAGTTTGACGAGCTCTCGGGCGGAACCCTGCCCCGCGGTGACGAGCATTTCCAAGGCGGCACGCTCCGCCTGGATGCCTTCTCGATCACAAATTTGGCTTAGCAAACGATAAGATTCCGCGCCGCTGAGCAACTTCAGGTTCAACTGCAGGCATCGAGACTTGAGAGCCGGACGGACCTCATGGGCCTCACTCGAGGCGAACATGAAGAAGGTTCCCTGGCTCGGTCTCTCGACCGCTTTCAAAAGAACGTCAGCGGCATTGTCATCTAGACCATGAACCTCATCGATAAATATACCTAGAAGACGCGTAAGTCGGGCAGAGTTGTACGCTTCTATCTGTTTAGCATAATCTCGCTCATGATGCCGAGCACCGTTCATCTCGACATGATAGAAAGAAAGATCGCCAAGGCGCTCTTCTTTAAAATAGATACAAATATCGCATCGCCCACATGGCGACGGGTTCGGATTTTCGCAGTGCATCGCATTTGCAAAAATGCGCATCAACGTGGTTTTGCCCGTGCCCGGGGGGCCAAATGCGATGATGGAATTGAAGTTCCTGGTCTCTACGCGGCGCCTTAAATCCGATACTGCTGCCTCCTGACCGATCACCTCCTCAAACGTACGGGGGCGATACTTTTCGGTGAATGCAGTGTGCTGTCCGCTCGACATATTTCTTCCAAAGCCGCAGGGCATGATCAGCTACTCATCCACGCCGACTCTTAAAACGTCAAGTTGATCCTGCAAACCGTTTCTTTGAACGCACATTCAGGATTTCAGGCCAGGACCAGGGACACCCTTTTACAAATACAGAACTAAGCCTGACAACAAAACGTGGACTTTAGCGAAACCAACATAGCCGCTGTCACAACATTTTGAACACATGATTGCCCACTGCAAGCGCCTGCGTCCCGCGATTCTTCACACGAATGCTGACGGGGGAATAGCGCTCCTATGTGCCCCTGCCCTTTTGCCCCCGTTTGAGAAAGCGTCAGCGCATGCAGATCGACCCGTCCGCTACGAGCCATCCTGCGCTCCCTTTCGAATATGATGTCTGCGTCGACCGGCTGCCGGATATCGTGACGCGCGAGACCGAGAGCGCGGTCCGCTCAGGCGCCATTCCCACCTTCGTCAGCACGGATGGGAAGACCTGGGTCAGCTATGTTGATCTGTTCATCAACATGGGCCAGGGCCGGCGCCTCCGCGATCCCGCGAGCGCCTTCTTCGTGTCCCCCGAAGCCATGCGTCGCATCTCCTATTCCTCAGATCAGATCGATGCAGCCGGCCCGGATCTATCGGAGCGCAACAAGGTAACGCTTGCAGGTGCCAAGCGCATCGCCGCAACCTTGGCCCAGTTGCGCAAAGATCTGCCGCCATGGCCCTACGACCTGCGCGTACCGTGGAGCGAGGATTTCGACTTCCCCCTCGCCGCATTCATCAAGGCGGGTCAGTTGGATGCTTATCCTAGTGGCAGGTGTTGGTGGGTGCGCAGCGTGGAGGCCACCAAGCTGCTGCCGATCGGGGAAAGCTTCGATGACCCTGCCAGTCCCTGGTTCGTCGGGCCCCATGGTCGCGCTGACCACGCCGAGGTTGTTCGTCTGAGCGCTGCCCACAGACGCCATTGGCCTGAGATCTACGGACCCGCCCTCACACCCCGGGTTCGTTAGGGACCGCATCGGCGAAAAGCGGGGTTCGACCCACCTCGCAAATGTTTGGAAATGGGCCCGTCGAAACGGCGTTCATGACCGACATGGCGGGTTCCGCCCCACCGCCGACCTCCAGGCGGGACCAGCATTTCAGACGGGGTTCGGCCGCAACGGTCAGCCAGTTCTGTCCACAAAAACACCGCCCCAATGAAACCTCTTCGTCCGCCTGAAACAAGGCATCTGACGAGGAGATCTCATGTCCAACCGGCCGGCTAGTGCGCCTCTGCCCATCGTCCCCACCGAATTGCTCAAGCGCTTCCATGTTCATGAGCGCCATGACACCCGTCTCAAAGCCTGTGCCCGTTTGCTCCAGACCTTGTGGCTTGCCGAGCACAAGATCCCGACCGGATATCATCACGGCCGCCACGGCCCCCGACGTCTAGGGTCACGTCTGTGCATCCCGGCCGCCCAAGCCGGTCGCAACTTCCTCTCGCCTGACATCGCCGAACTCGCCCAGCACGTTATCGCCTATCAAGAGAGTGGGGCGTTCATCGATGCAAGCCGAGTGTTTGCCAATGCGCTGGGATCGACTGCCGCCTGCATCAACTTCATGGGGCCGCTCGCCCTCGACCGGGGCTTGGCCGCGCGCGTCCTCTGCCAACTCTTCCCCGAGCTCAACATCGCCAGCGTCGACCATATCCGGTTCGAACATTCGCCTGGCCGTCTCGATCCCAGTCTGACCGGCGATCGGTCTGCCTTCGATGTCTGCGCCTTCGTCAATCTGCGCAAAGGCCGCAGCAGCAAGACCCGGCCCGCCATCATCGCCTTCGAGTTCAAATATACCGAGAGCCTCCACGATTCCTCGGCCTGTGCCCCCGGGCGCTATGATGATCTCGCCGAAGCCTCCGGTCTGTTCAAAGACCCCCGCCACGCCGCGCTGCGGGTAAATCCCCTCCAGCAACTGTTCCGTGAACATCTCTTAGCGCAGGCCGCCGTCATGCGCGGGGATTGGCCCGAAGCCATCTTCGTCAGTGTGGCACCCGCCGCCCACGATCGCGCCCAGCGTCAGGCCGATCTCTACGCCGCCTTCCTCAACCCCGTGACCGAGGGTCAGGTCCCCTATCATCACGTCACGCTGGATGCCTTCATCACCGCGCTGCACTTCGCCGGCGCCACCACCGTGGCCCAGGCCTTGTTCAACCGCTATCTCGATTGGGGGAGGATCGACCGGGCCATCGCCCAAGCCCTCCACAAGCGGGTCGAGAAGTGGACCCCGGTCCCCAAATCCGCACCGCTCCAGCTCGTCGACCAGCAAGCAGCCTGAGGAGACCCGACATGGCCAATCGCGCATCGGCAACGATCATCCTGGGCGGCACGCTCAGTGATGCTGATTATCGCACCCTCGTTGACCTCATCGTCGGCGAAGGCCTTTCCACCGAGTGGTGCGGACCGCTCTTCGATGCCCACCACCGCACCGTCGGCCAACCCCTCTTCCTATGTGACCATGAGGTCGTCGGCGCGCAGTTCGAAGAGCTCGAGCGCTGGTGCATCACGCACAACATTCCTTTTGCCCGTTGGTCCGGTGGCTACACCGGCGGCTGGGAAGCGGGACGGGTGGTCTTCGATCCTGCCGTCGGCCAACCCCGTTCCTACACTGCCGATGAGGATAACCGAGTACTCATCGATCTGCAGACGGTCACGCGCCTGGGTTCCTACACCGCCATCCTCGACCATTTCCGTCGGGCCAATTTCACCGTGCCCCAGCTCATCGTCGAGGGTGACCCCGTGCCAGCTACCATCAGCCACGCGTTAAGCCCACAGGAGGAACCGGTACGATGATCATTGTCCCCTTCCTCACCCCCACCGACTTTGCGCAATTGCTGGCCAATGGGCGGCGCACCGCAGC